>CAVFCI010000009.1:0-56842 GCA_963620985.1 Hallerella sp.
GCTTCACGAAAAATGTGGCGTTTGTGAAGCGTGCAAAAAAGTCACAGACTTTTTTGCACGCTGCGCAGGATTTATCCTGCGGTGATGATTTTTACCGGTTGTATTGTTATTAATCCTTGTTGAACTCTCTGAGCTCAAGACCGGGATTTTTCGTGAGTGCCCAGTTGACGCACCACTCGGAGGTGAACAGCAGCAGGTTGTTTCCACGGAAATCCTGCACCCACTTGGTGTCGCTCGTGAGGTTGAGCTCGTTGGGATTGAGCCCCTCGTTGTCTATCCAGCGCACGACCTCGTAGGGCATGCTGCGGCGGCGCACGTCAACGCCGTATTCGTTCTTGAGCCTGTATTCGAGCACCTCGAGCTGCAATATGCCGACAACGCCGACGATGATCTCCTCAACGCCGGTGTACGGCTCGTGGAAGATCTGTATAGCGCCCTCCTGAGCTATCTGCATGATGCCCTTTTCAAACTGCTTGCGCTTCATCGTGTCGATACGCTCAACGCCTGCGAAAATTTCCGGCGCGAAAGTCGGTATGCCCTCAAACTCCACCTTCATGCTCTTGTCGCATATCGTGTCGCCGATGGAGAATATGCCTGGGTCAAACACGCCGATTATATCGCCCGCATAGGCCTCGTTTATTATCGCGCGCTCCTGCGCCATGAGCTGCTGCGGCTGCGCAAGGCGTATGGCCTTGCCGCCCTGAACATGGTAATATTCCCTGTCGCGCTCAAACTTGCCGGAGCATATGCGCATGAAGGCTATCCTGTCGCGGTGAGCCTTGTTCATGTTAGCCTGTATCTTGAACACGAAGGCCGAGAACCTATCGTTAAAGGGATCGACGATCTCATCACCGGCCTTTCGCGGCAGGGGAGGCATGGTCATGTCAAGGAAGCTTTCAAGAAACGGCTCAATGCCGAAGTTGTTGAGCGCCGAGCCGAAGAACACGGGGCTGAGCTTACCGTCGCGCACCTGAGAGATATCGAACTCATAGCCCGCGCCGTCAAGAAGCTCAACGTCGTCGCACAGCGTCCGGCGCAGCTTTTCGCCTATGAGAGCGTCAAGCGCCTCGGTGTCGTCCAGACTGCACTCGATGGCCTTTATCTTGTCCTGACCGCGGTGAAATTCATTGAAGGCGAGTATCTCGCGCTTTTCGCGGTCGTACACGCCCTTGAAGTCGATGCCGCAGCCTATCGGCCAGTTCATCGGATATGTGCCGATGCCGAACTCCTGTTCGAGCTCCTCCATGAGGTCATACGGGCTTCGCGCCTCGCGGTCGAGCTTGTTTATAAAGGTGAAGATGGGTATATTGCGCATCGCGCAGATCTTGAAGAGCTTGCGCGTCTGCGGCTCGATGCCCTTTGCCGCGTCAATGACCATGACTGCGCTGTCGGCGGCCATGAGGGTGCGGTAGGTGTCCTCGGAAAAGTCCTGATGTCCGGGGGTGTCAAGAATGTTGATGCAGTAGCCGTTATACTCAAACTGCATTACCGACGAGCTTATTGATATACCGCGCTGCTTTTCAAGCTCCATCCAGTCGGACACGGCGTGCCGCGCAGTGGCCTTGCCCTTGACAGAACCGGCGAGCTGTATCGCTCCGCCGTAGAGCAGCAGCTTTTCAGTAAGCGTTGTTTTGCCGGCATCGGGGTGCGAGATTATCGCAAAGGTCCTGCGCCGTTCGATTTCCTTTCTCATATCAGCCATATATGCGTCTCTCCAAATTATTTTTCACACGGTTTAATATACTACCACAGATATTGCACAAAAGCAAAACTTTTTATATAATCAAAAGAAAAGGGAGGAGAATGATACTATGAATAAGACCATTGATCCGTACAAGCCTGCCAGGCTCTGCGAGGTCGAGCTTCCGACGCGCATCATACGCTCGGCAACGCACGAGGGCATGGCCGACGAGCGGGGAGCTCCCTCGGAGCAGCTTATAAAAACCTATGAAAACTACGCAAGAGGCGGCGCGGGGCTCATCATCACGGGCTACATGGGCATTTCTCAGCAGGGCAAATGCCCGCTGTACCGCATGACGATGCTCGATTCCGACGAACTGATACCGGCGTGGCGGCGCGTCACCGAGCGCGTCCACGCTCTCGGCACGCCTATTTTTGCGCAGATAGCGCATTCAGGCCGTCAGACGCGCAGAAAAATAACCGGCGAGAGAACCGTTGCCCCCTCGCCGATACGCGATTTTCTCTATTGGGAGAATGTTCCCCACAGGCTCACGAGCCGCGAGATACTGAGAATAGCCGACGATTTTGCCGAGGCTGCGCTGCGGGCGAAAAAGGCGGGCTTTGACGGCGTGCAGCTGCACTGTGCGCACGGCTACCTGCTGCATGAGTTCCTCTCGCCGCACACGAACAAGCGCCGCGACAAATGGGGCGGCAGCACGGAAAACCGTGTGCGCATCATAGACGAGATCATGCGCCGCACACGCGAAAGGGTCGGCTCTTTTCCGGTGATCGTGAAAATGAGCTCATCCGAGCGCGACCGTGACGGACTGAATGTCGATGAGGCGGTGAAGATAGCCCGTCTGATGCAGGCGGCGGGCGTGGATGCCGTTGAGGTATCCTGCGGACGGGCAAGCGAGGGCTTCAACATGTCCCGCGGCGGCTTCCCGTATCCCATCATGTGCCGCGACAATTTCCGCTTTGAGATCCTGCCGAGGTTCACATGGCCTGTTATGCGCCCGTTCATGAAAATGCTCTTTGCAAGCCCTGAGCCCTACAGAGCCTATAATGTCGCGGCGGCGGAAAAGATAAAGGCGGCGGTTTCGATCCCCGTCATCGTCTGCGGCGGCATACGCTCGGACGCGGAGATACGCGACGTTATCGAAAACGAAAGAGCGGACTTCGTTTCAATGTCCAGAGCCTTCATCTGCGAGGCAAATATAGTAAACAAGCTGCGCGGCGGCGTACAGAAGGAGGCAAAATGCATCGGCTGCAACTACTGCCTCATGGGCGCGGAGCAGCGTCCCCTACGCTGCTACTACGCAAAGTTTCCGAAAAATATATGAGAAAAATCATGTAATAACAGTAAACATTGACGCATCCACCGTTGATTTCTTCAAGGCTCAGGCAGCCGAGACAGGTATTCCGTATCAGACACTCATTAAACTCTATCTGACCGAACGTGCGGAAAGTGACCGCCGTCTGTCAATCAAATGGGCATGAGCTCCTCATATGAACCATACAAAAAATACAGAAAAAATCTCGGCAATACGTTCTTGTGTTACCGAGATTTTTTGATAGTCTGGGGATTTTTAATCCTCTATAACGCTTATTATTTTCGTCGGGGTGGGGTCTGCGCTGTGGCGCGCACGGCTTACGGCTGCCGCTATGACCACGCCCAGCACAGCAGCGGCAAAGGCTGCTATAATGCAGACCGCTTCGCCGAGTGAGAGCGCGTCGGCAATGAGATAGCCGGCAAAGAGCATCACGAGCGGCAGTATATATATCGCAAGCGCACCCTTCACAACGCCCTTTGTCGGCGTTTCGATCATGACGTGCTGACCGCGGTGCGCCCCTATGGGATTCTGCACGACCGATTTCATGAGATTTTCATAGCGGCACTCGCCGCACTCGCTGCAATCGCCTCCGCATATGCCGAGGCGCTCAACGACGACCTCGGCAAGGCCGTCATCACGGATATTAGTTATTATTGCTTCCTGAAGCATCATACATCACCTTTATGGATTATACACCTTAATATGCCTTGCCGCAAGGGGATGTTTATGTTATACTGTTCCATGTAAGGTGTAAAAACACAGTGAAGATCAACAGGAGGTGGCTGCTGTGCCAGGCGTGCTCAACCTAAAAAAATCAAACTGCAAAAACTGTCACAGATGCATAAGAAAATGTCCGGTCAAATCCATTCGGTTCACGGGGCATCAGGCGCACATAATAAGCGATGAGTGCATATTGTGCGGACAATGCTTCGTTGTGTGCCCGCAGGAGGCGAAGGAGATAATCGACGACCGCGAGCGCGTGAGCGTCATGCTGCGCGGCAGTGCTCCCGTCATTGCGAGCTTTGACCCGTCGTTCTACGCCTGCTGGGAGGGCTGCGGCTCAAACTCGATGCGCAAGGCGCTCATGGAGCTCGGCTTTACAGATGCCGAGGAGACGGCCATAGGTGCGACGATAGTAAAGCGCGAGTACGAGCGCATGCTCAGGGAGGCAAAGCAGGACGTTATCATTACCTCCGCCTGCGCGTCGCTGAACCTGCTCGTGGAAAAGCATTTTCCCGAGCTGCGGCAGTATCTTGCGCCGGTGGTGTCGCCCATGATAGCCCACGCGATGGATATAAAGCGGAGAATTCCGGAGGCAAAGGTCGTTTTCATCGGTCCCTGCGTTGCGAAAAAGCAGGAGTATGAGGGAACGTGCGTGGACGCGGTGCTCACCTTCGAGGAGTTTGACCAGATGCGCATGTCGGCAGGCATTGAGATCGAAAAAGAGTTCGGCGAAAGCTTTATGGGACGGGCACGCAGCTTCCCCTTGACGGGCGGTATAATAAAGAGCATGGATATCCCCGACACGGGCTATCAGTGCATTGCTACAAACGGTCCGAAAAACTGCATGAACGCGCTCAACGACCTGAAAAACGGCAATATCCACAAGTGCTTTATAGAGCTCGCCATGTGTGACGGAAGCTGCATTGACGGGCCTATCATGGAAAAGTACATAAACTCTCCGATACGCCACATTTATTCGGTGTGGAGTCATGTCGGCAAGGAGGATTTCGACGTTCCGCAGCCGGAGCCGGAGACGCTTGCGGTGCAGTACATAGGAACGCCCGTCAGCAAGGATACGCCGAACGAGACCGAGATACGCGCCATACTCTCAAAGCTCGGCAAGAACACAAAGGGCGATGAGCTCAACTGCGGCTCCTGCGGCTACAACTCCTGCCGCGACAAGGCCATCGCAATCTACCGCGGTAAGGCAGACTACAGCATGTGCCTGCCCTTTATCATGGACAGAGCCGAGCGCTTCAGCAACAAGATACTCAACAACATGCCCAGCGGCGTCGTTGTCGTCAATGAGGATCTGGAGGTGCAGCAGCTCAACCGCACGGCGCTGCAAATGCTCAACATCAGCCACGAGTCGGATATTCTCGGCGACAGCGTCGTGAGAGTGCTTGACACAGCTCCGTTTTTCACCTGCCTCGAAACCGGTAAGACCGTAAAGAAGCTGCGCGGATATTTCTCCGACTATGAGAAATACTTCGAGCAGACCATAGTTTACGACCGCTCGTCGAAGATACTCATCGACATCATTTCCGACGTGACCGAGGAAGAGGAGGAGGCTCGCCGCCGCAAGGCGTTGAGCCAGCAGACGGCGGAGATAACAAATAAGGTCATTGAAAATCAGATGCGTATAGTTCAGGAGATAGCCTCGCTCCTCGGCGAGACAACAGCCGAGACGAAGATAGCCCTGACGAGACTGAAGGAGTCGCTGAGCCTTGAAGAAGAATAATCTTTGCAGCGAGATAGCGTACATGAGCCTTAACCATTACGGCGAGCAGCTGTGCGGCGACCATATAGAGATCGCCGAGAACGACAGCTCCACTACCATCGTTCTCGCCGACGGCCTCGGCAGCGGCGTTAAGGCAAGTATCCTGTCAACGCTCACCTCGACCATAATATCGACGATGCTCGCCGCGGGACTGGATATCCGCGACGCGGTCGAGACCATTGCCGACACGCTGCCGATATGCTCCGAGCGCAAGACCGCATTCTCGACCTTCACGATAATAAGACTCGAAAACGAAACGCACGCGGATATAATCCAGTACGAAAATCCTAATGTGATACTGATACGCGGCGAGCAGCTGTATGAGTTTCCGCTATCGACGGTAACGATAGGGGAGAAAACCATCTATCGCTCGAGCCTTGAACTCAAGGACGGCGATTTGTTCATTGCCATGTCAGACGGTATGCTCTATGCCAGCGACAACGGCGTGCTCAACACCTCGTGGGACAGAGAGGCGCTTGCCGAGTTCATGGGGCCGCTCAGCGATTCAGGACTGACCGCCAATGTCCTTACGAATATACTCATGGAGGAGGTCAACAAGCTCTACGGCTATAAGCCCTTTGACGATGCGACGGCCTGCATAGTGAAGATACGCCAGCGCCAGACCGTCAATATCGCGGTCGGCCCTCCGAAGAACATGAGCGACAATCACCGCATGATGGCGCTGTTTTTCGCCAAGGAGGGCAAGCACATCGTCTGCGGCGGCACGACATCGAAGATCGCGGCGGAGTATCTTCACGCAACAGTGCAGACCGATTACTCAACGCCGGATAAGGATATACCTCCGATATCGCACATTCAGGGCGTCGATCTTGCGACCGAGGGCATCATAACGATAGACCGTGTTCTGGCCTACTCAAAGGACTACCTCGCCGATAACCGCAGCTTTGAAAACTGGTATTATAAAAAGGACGGCGCATCGCTCGCGGCGCATATGCTTTTTGAAGAGGCCACGGACATAAACATGTTCATCGGCCATGCGGCAAACCCCGCGCACGACGGCCTGCCGATAAACTTCAACGTCAAGATGCAGATACTCAAGGAGCTTTCGCAAAACCTGCAAAAGATGGGCAAGCGCGTCAAGATACACGATTTTTGATATAAAAACTCCCCGCGAGGGGAGTTTTTATATCAGAATATCGTCCTTTTTGACCTTTTTCCAGTCGAAGGAGTTCAAAAGCTCCGCGGCGCTTACGGGGCTGCCGTCGGATATGCCGAGAAGTCCTGCGAGGTATCCGATCAGCTCCTCGGGGGAATGCCTTTCGAGCAGAGCCTCCGCGCCGAGATCGCCGCAGCGCTTTGAAAGCTTCCTGCCGTCAGCGCCTAAGATGAGCGGCGCGTGATAATACCGCGGCTCAGTGCCGCCGAGCGTCTGTATCAGCCATATCTGCCTTGCCGAGGACGGCAGCAGGTCGCGCCCGCGCACGATGCGAGTTATGCCCATATCCATATCGTCGAACGAAACGGCAAGCTGATATGCATACACTCCGTCCGAGCGCTTTATAATAAAATCGCCGCTGCCGGCAAGGCTTTCGGAAAACTTGCCGTAATGTCCGTCGCGGAAGGATACTGTTTTATCGGGAACCTTTATCTTCCACGCCGCTCTTCTGCCGGAGCGCTCAAGCTCCTGACGCTGTGCAGGGCTTAGATACCGGCACCGGCATCCGAAGTCGCGCCGCTGCTCGCCGGGGTGCGGAGCTGTGGCCGCAAGCCGTTCGCTGCGGCTGCAATAGCAGGGATACAGCAGGCCGCGCCGTAAAAGCAGCTCGAATGCCTCGTCGTATTTTCCGCTGCGCCCGCTCTGAGAATAGCCCTCGTCGGGGTAGCCCTCGTCCCAGTCAAGGCCGAGCACCTTCAGGGATGTGAAAATACTGTCCTCGCTACTGCGGCTGCTGCGCTCGGGGTCAAGATCCTCCATGCGGAACACGAGCTCAGCGCCAGCGCTTCGTGCATCCAGCCATGCCAGAAGGCTCGATGCGAGGTTTCCGATATGGAGCTGTCCGCTCGGACTGGGGGCAAATCTGCCGCGTTCTGTTTGCGTTTTGTACATCGTAAAGCCTCAGAATAATAAGTAGTATTTATATATAAGCACATTTCGACAAAAAAATAAATATTTATCTATCTTTTTTCTTGAACTTATGATATAGTAATGCTAAATATAATATGACATTTGGGGTGTCATAGAGAAAGAGGTAATTTTAAATGGCAAGCTCAACAAAAGAAGCTCTGGGCAATGCCCTGAAAAAAATGCTTTCGGTAAAGCCCATTGATAAGATCACGGTAAAGGATCTTGTAGAGGAATGCGGCGTAAACCGCCAGACGTTCTATTACCATTTTGACGATGTTTACGATCTGCTCGAGTGGGTATTCGAGGAGGATACGAATAAGGCACTCCCGCACGAGATACTTTACGACAAGTGGCGCGAGGACGTTGTCGAGTGGTTCCAGTATCTTGAGGATAACCGCACATTCGTTCTGAATATCTTCAATTCGCAGAACCGCGCATATCTGCTGAAGTATTTCAAGGGACGCCTGCATTACTGTGTGCACAGCTTTGCGGTCATCTGCGCCGAGGGCAAGACCATCGAGTGGTCGGATCTGGAGTTCGTGTGCGAGTTCTATGTCAATGCCGTCATCGGCTGGATATCCCAGTGGTTCGACATGGGCATGCCTCCGCTCGACGAGCACGACAAGGAGCGCTACATCAGGCTTCTTGACGGCAGCACGGAAAATCTGCTGGCAAGATTCCAGAAGGATTGAACAAACTGAAAACACGGACTTCCGAGCTATATCGGAAGTCCTTTTTCATATTGAAAGATAAATGATTTCGCGGTATAATACTCTATTATGCATAATAGACGGAGTGATTTGAAATGAAGGAACAGAAAACAAACGTCATGCGTCTGCTGGAGCAGAAGAAAATAAAATATACTCCGCACGAATATCCTCACGGCGACGATGCCGTTGACGGCGTGACCGTCGCAAAAATCTGCGGCAAGGCTCCCTCACAGGTGTTCAAGACCCTTGTTGCACGCGGCGCGAGCAAGAGCATATATGTCTTTGACGTGCCGGTGACCTGCGAGCTCGACCTTAAAAAGGCGGCGAAGGCGGCGGGGGAGAAGTCGATCGCAATGATCCACGTCAGCGAGATAAACGCGCTCACGGGATATGTGCGCGGCGGCTGCTCGCCGATAGGCATGAAAAAGCTGTACAAGACCTTTATAGATATAAGCGCGCAGGATAAGACGACCGTCATGGTCAGTGCCGGCAGGATAGGCTATCAGGTCGAGCTCGATCCGAACGACCTTGCCGCGCTCGTGCGCGCAAAATTTGCAGATATTATAAGCGAGAACGACTGACAGATGACCGATTACATCAAAATCAAGGGCGCAAGAGCCAATAACCTCAAGAACATTGATATAGAGATACCCAGAAACAAGCTCGTCGTCATGACGGGCGTGTCCGGCAGCGGCAAATCAAGCCTTGCCTTTGACACGATCTATGCCGAGGGTCAGCGCAGATATGTCGAGAGCCTCTCGTCCTACGCGAGGCAGTTTCTCGGCCAGATGGATAAGCCCGACCTCGATTATATTCAGGGGCTTTCACCGGCCATATCCATAGACCAGAAGACCGGCTCGCGCAATCCGCGCTCGACCGTCGGCACGGTCACGGAGATATACGACTACATGCGTTTGCTGTGGGCGCGTATCGGCAGACCGCACTGCCCCAAGTGCGGCAAGGAGATACGCCAGCAGACGATAGACCAGATAATCGACCAGCTCATGCTCCTGCCGGAGGGCACGAAGCTCATGATCCTTGCGCCGGTAGTTCGCGCCCGCAAGGGTGAATACGTCAAGGTGTTCGAGGATGCGCGGCGCTCG
Source organism: Hallerella sp. (assembly GCA_963620985.1). Taxonomy (GTDB): domain Bacteria; phylum Bacillota; class Clostridia; order Oscillospirales; family Oscillospiraceae; genus F23-B02. The sequence continues at coordinate 9,417 of CAVFCI010000009.1, forward strand.
GGCTATGTCCGCGTGCGCGTTGACGGCAGCATGTACGAGCTTTCCGAGGAGATAAGGCTCGATAAGAACAAAAAGCACAACATTGAGATCGTTGTAGACCGCGTCGTAATAAAGGACGGCATCACGCGCCGTCTTGCCGACTCGGTCGAAACGGCGGCCTCACTTGCCGGCGGGCTCGTCCTTGCCGACATAGTCGGCGAGAAGCAGCAGCTGCTGTTTTCGCAGAACTACGCCTGTCCCGACTGCGGCATATCCATAGAGGAGCTCACGCCGCGCATGTTCTCGTTCAACACGCCCTACGGCGCGTGCCCGAAATGTGACGGCCTCGGTATGCAGCTTCTTGTCGATCCCGACCTCGTCATTCCTGACGACAGCCTGAGCATAAACGGCGGCGCGGTAAAGGCTACGGGCTGGGGCTCGGGCGCGGAGTCGATAGCAGCCATGTACTATAACGCGCTTGCCGCCAAATACGGCTTTGCGCTCGATACACCGATAGCGGAGCTGCCCGAGGGAGTTAAGGATATCCTTCTTTACGGCAGCAGGGGCGAAAAGCTCGACCTCAGCTACGAGCGCGAGCGGAAAAACAGCTCCTTTGCAGGGAAATTCTCGCGCCCTTTCGAGGGCATATGCAAAAACCTTGAGCGGCGCTATTTTGAGACTCAGAGCCCGTCCATGCGCGCCGAGATAGAGGAGTGCATGTCCGAGGTCACCTGCCCCGAGTGCCGCGGGCGGCGGCTGAGAAAGGAAGCGCTTGCCGTCACGGTCGGCGGCATAAATATCGCGCAGATGGGCGACATGTCCGTCATTGAGGCAATGGACTTCATAGAAGGTCTGGAGCTGAGCGAAAAGGAGCATATAATTGCCGACAGGATAATAAAGGAGATAAGGTCACGCCTCGGCTTTCTCAAAAACGTCGGCCTGCAATACCTGAGCCTTTCACGAGGCGCGGCGACCCTCTCGGGAGGCGAGAGCCAGCGCATAAGGCTTGCAACGCAGATAGGCGCATCGCTCACCGGCGTGCTGTATATCCTCGACGAGCCGAGCATCGGCCTGCACCAGCGCGATAACGAAAAGCTGCTGAAAACGCTTATGGATCTGCGCGATCTGGGCAATACGCTCATTGTGGTCGAGCACGATGAGGAAACCATGCGCGCAGCCGACTATATCGTTGATATAGGCCCAGGAGCGGGCGTACACGGCGGGCAGGTCGTCGCGGCGGGCACGGTCGAGGATATCTGCGCCTGTCCGGAGTCACTGACGGGGCAGTACCTCAGCGGAAAACGAAGGATACCCGTACCGTCGGAGCGGCGCAAAGCCGAAAAGGGCTTTATAAAGATAAGCGGCGCTGCCGAGCACAATCTCAAAAATATAGATATCGAGATACCCAAGGGCGTGATCAGCTGCGTCACGGGTGTCTCCGGCAGCGGGAAGTCGAGCCTCGTAAACGAGATACTGTACAAGACTTTGGCTCTGAAGAAAAACCGCGCAAAGCTCAAGCCCGGCAAATGCGCGGGCATAAGCGGCATAGACGATATCGACAAGGTCATAGACATTGACCAGAGTCCCATCGGCAGAACGCCGCGCTCAAACCCCGCGACGTATACGGGGCTGTTCAACGACATCCGCGAGCTGTTCGCCTCGACGGAGGATGCGCGTCTGCGCGGCTACAGCTCAGGCAGATTTTCCTTCAACGTCAAGGGCGGCCGCTGCGAGGCCTGCAAGGGCGACGGTGTGCAGAAGATAGAGATGCACTTTCTGCCCGACGTGTATGTGCCCTGCGACGTGTGCAAGGGCAAGCGCTACAACCGCGAAACTCTCGAGGTTCGCTACAAGGGCAAAAACATAAGCGACGTTCTGGATATGACGGTCGAGGAGGCCTGTACGTTTTTTGAAAACCTGCCCAAGCTCAAAGCAAAGCTCGATACGCTCTATGAGGTCGGCCTCGGCTATGTCCGGCTCGGACAGTCGAGCACGACGCTCTCCGGCGGCGAGGCACAGCGCGTAAAGCTTGCGGCCGAGCTTTCACGCCGCAGCACGGGTTCGACGGTATATATCCTCGATGAGCCCACCACCGGCCTGCACATGGCCGACGTTCACAAGCTGCTGAGCATAATCGGCAGGCTCGCCGACGCGGGCAACACCGTCGTCATAATCGAGCACAACCTCGACGTTATAAAAACCGCCGACTATATCATCGACCTCGGACCCGAGGGCGGCGACGGCGGCGGAACGCTCGTATTTGCCGGAACTCCCGAGGAATGCGCCGCCTGTGAGGAAAGCTATACGGGACAGTTCCTGAAAAAGATACTTTAGAAACTACGAGCAGCGTGCAGCGGCAGCTTGCCGCACGGTACAGATGTATAAATTACACAGAGGAATTATTTGACGATGCAGGAATTAAGCGAAATTAACGGAACAGTCTCGGCGGTCATATTCAGGAACGACGAGAACGGCTACGGCGTTGTGAAGCTGGAGCTCGACGACGGTGAGACGACCACGGCAGTCGGCTGCCTGCCCTATGTAGCGCCCGGCGAGATGATCTCGGCAGAGGGCACATGGATGACCCACGCACAGCACGGCAGGCAGTTCAAGATAGAGCAGTGCAACCGTATGCTGCCGACCTCGGCGGAGGCTATTTACGAATACCTCGCCGGAGGCACGGTGCGCGGCGTAGGCCCCGCGACTGCGGCGCTCATAGTTGACCGCTTCGGTGACAGGGCGCTTGACGTTCTCGAAATGCAGCCGGATAAGCTGGCTGAGATAAAGGGCATAAGCGCTGCCAAGGCAAAGGACATAAGCGCCGGCTTTAAAAAGCAGGCCGGAGTGCGCCGCCTTACGGAGTTTCTGTGCTCATACGGCATACAGCCGGTATTTGCCCTGCGTATGTTCAAATTCTACGGCAGCTCCGCCATCGAGGTCGTGCACGAAAACCCGTACATACTCTCGTCATCGCACATCGGTGCAAGCTTTGCCGAGGCCGACGCTCTTGCGCTGGCGCTCGGCCTTGACGGAGACAGCCTCAACCGCGTCTGTGCCGCTGTTGTGTTCGAGCTCATGCACAACTCCGGCAACGGTCACTGCTTCATTCCTCGCGGAAAACTCACAGCTGCTACGGCGCAGCTGATAGGCGTTGAGCCGGAGCTTGCCGAGGATGCGGTCGATAAGCTTGCGGAAACCGGCGAGCTCGTCTGCTGCACGGTGGCGGGGCTTGATGCCTGCTATCTCGCGCCGCTTTACGAGGCCGAAACGTACACGGCAAAGCGCATAAAGGCCATGTGCAGGGCAAAAGACGAGAAGAAGGTTGACATAACATCTATCATATCCCGCCTTGAGAACGCAAACGATATAGAGTATGCCCCCATGCAGCGCGAGGCGATAGCGCTTGCCGCCCAAAGCCGTATGCTCGTCATAACCGGAGGCCCGGGCACAGGCAAGACGACGATATTGAAGGCGGTGCTTGCGCTGTATGACGAGCTGGAGCTTGAGACCTATCTCGCAGCCCCTACAGGCCGCGCCGCAAAGCGCATGAGCGAGCTGTGCGGCATGGAGGCCTCGACCATCCATCGGATGCTCGGCGCAAAAATGTCCGAGGACGGTGAAACGGTCGTATTCGCCAAGGATGAGGAGGACAGGCTCGCCTGTGACGCGCTCATTATAGATGAGTGCTCTATGGTTGACATAACACTTATGAATGCCATACTCAGGGCGCTCAGGCCGGACTGCCGCATCCTGCTCGTGGGCGATGCCGATCAGCTCCCCTCGGTAGGACCCGGCAGCGTGTTTTCCGATATCATCCGCAGCGGAGTCGTCCCGACCGTGCGCCTTACGGAGATCTTCCGCCAGAAGGCCGACAGCCGCATTGTGCGGAACGCGCATATGATAAACAGGGGAGAGCACCCTGATTTTAACGAGAACAGCGGCGATTTTTTCCGCCTGCGGCGAATGCAGGGCGGCTCGTGCGTCGATACGATAGTCGAGCTGTGCAAAAGGCGGCTGCCGGAAAATATGAATATACCCGCAAATCAGATACAGGTGCTCTCACCCAGCCGCAAGGGAGAAACGGGCACGGTGAATCTGAATAAGCGGCTTCAGGCGGCGCTGAACCCGCCCGGCGAAAAGAAAAAGGAAAAGCTCTTCGGCGAAACGGTGTTCCGTACCGGAGACAGGGTCATTCAGATAAAAAACAACTACGATATCGCGTGGAAGGACAGGCTCGGCAAATCCGGCATGGGCGTTTATAACGGCGATATCGGAACGATAATCGAGATCGACACGGCCTCGGAGTACCTGAAGGTCGATTATGATGACAAGATAGCTCTTTACGGCTTTGAGATGCTCAACGAGCTTGAGCATGCATGGGCGCTGACGGTGCACAAATCGCAGGGCAGCGAGTACCGCGCGGTCATACTCTCCTTAAATCCCGTGGCGCAGCTGCTGCTGACGCGCGGCGTGCTGTATACCGCCGTGACCCGCGCAAAGGAGCTGCTTATCATGGTCGGAGACGACAGCGTCGCCCACCGCATGATAGACAATCACAGGCAGTCGCGCCGCTACAGTGCGCTGCGGATAAGGCTTGCCGATGAAAATACTTGACTATATCGTTCATCTGCTGTACCCGTGGAAATGCGTTTTCTGCGGCAGTGTGCTTAAAGATACGGATATCTGCCGCGAGTGCATCGAAAAGCTGCCGTACACAAAGGGCGACAGTATCGTGCAGCGCTTTCCCTTCGTGGATAAATGCGCTTCTCCGCTGTACTACAAGGATAAGGTGCGGGACTCGGTGCACCGCTATAAATTCGGCGGCTGCGCGGCCTACAGCAGACGTTACGGGCTGATGATATCCGAATGTGTCGAAAATAATCTTGATTGCGGCGGTATTGATGTGATATCATGGATACCGCTCAGTAAGAAGCGCCTGCGGCACAGGGGCTACGATCAGGCGCGGCTCATAGCCGAGGAAATTTCAAAGCACACCGGCCTGCCGTGTCGGCAGCTTTTGCGAAAGATAAAGGATAACGGCGCACAGTCGCTCACAAAAACGGCGGCACAGCGCCGTGAGAATGTTGCCGGAGCGTACTCCCTGTGCGATAAGACCGAGGTCACGGGACTGCGCATCCTGCTTGTCGATGATGTGGTCACGACGGGCTCGACAATGAGCGAGGCGGCGCGTATTCTCCGCAAGGCTGGGGCAAAGACTGTTTGCGCAGCCACTCTTGCACGGCATGAAGATTAGCATAATCGGTTAAAATTATAAAAAACCTTGCCGCGAAGCAGCTTCGCGGCAGATCGGAGCGTTGTATGGTCATATATGAAAGAGATATTGCAGTTGATATGGGAACCTCGAACACCCTTGTTTTCTCTCAGGGCAAGGGGCTGGTGCTGCGCGAGCCGACGGTTGTTGCGGTCGATAAGGTCAGGGACAAGATGCTCAAGATCGGCGAGGATGCGAAGAAAACGCTTGGCCGCACTCCGGCAAACGTCGTCGCCATCCATCCGATAAGAGCCGGCGTCATCTCCGATTACGATATGTCCGCGCTCATGCTGCGCGAGCTCGTCAGCCGGATAACTTCTTTCAGCCTTTTCAAGCCGAGGATACTCATGTGCGTGCCCAGCAGCATAACCGGCGTTGAGGAGCGCGCCGTCATAGATGCAGCTATCGAGGCCGGAGCGCGCAGGGTGTACCTTGTCGAGACCGCTGTTGCGACCGCCATCGGAGCGGGCGTGGATATAAAAAAGCCCGACGGCCACATGGTCGTCGATATCGGCGGCGGCACGACCGAGATCGCGGTCGTATCAATGGGCGGCGTTGCCGAGTGCGAGTCGATAAAAACAGCAGGCAGCACCTTTGACGAGGCGATCATCCGCTACATCAAGAAAAAGCACAATATGCTCATCGGCGCAATGACAGCCGAAGAGGTGAAGATAAACATCGGCGGCCTGTACCCGCGCACGGACGCGCCCGAGAGCATGGAGGTCAAGGGACGAGACCTCATAAAGGGGCTGCCGAAGACGGTCAGCGTCACCGCCGAGGAGCTGCTCGATGTTCTGCGCGAGCCCGCACGGCTTATTCTTGAGAACGTGCATGCCGTGCTTGAGCGCACACCGCCCGAGCTCATCGGCGACCTCGGCGTAAACGGCATGATCCTCTCCGGCGGCGGCAGCATGCTCTACGGCATCGACCGTATGCTGGAGGACAGCACGCACATAAGAACGATGATCGTTGACGATCCGATCGCCTGCGCCTCGCACGGAGCCGGAAAGCTCCTTACGAAGCTTGACAGCATGCAGGACGGCATGATGAACTTCCTGCGCAACCGCGAGATGAGAAGCTGATAAAAAATCTCCTGTTTCGATTGAGACAGGAGATTTTTTATGCCATATATCAGATCTTGCTGTTTATCCAGCTGAGGATATCGGCGTAGACCTCATCGCGGTTTAACTCGTTGAGCATCTCGTGGCGGCCATCCTTGTAGAGCTTGATGCTGACATCCTTCATGCCGGCCTTTTTGAAATTCTCATATGCGAGCTTTACGCCCTTGCCGCACTCGCCGACGGGATCCTTGTCGCCGGACATGAAGTAAACGGGCATATCCTTTTTCATGGCCTTGAGATTATCGACGTTCGTGATGAACTTAACGCCGGTCATCATATCCCTGAACAGGCTGCATGAGGGGATAAAGCCGCAGAGGGGATCGGCGATATACTTATCGACGGCCTCGGTGTTTCTGGTGAGCCAGTCGTACTCCGTGCGGGGCTTATCGTATATCTTGTTGTAGCTGCCGAAGGCAAGGTTATTGAGGAACTTGCTGTAGTGATGCGCACCCTTTAGCGAGGTGACGAGGTTTCCCATTAAAAGGCCGCCGGAAACGAGTGCCGCGCCCTGATTGCCCGTGCCGCTTATGATAGCTGCGTCAAACGCGCCCGGATAGCGGATAAGATGTGTGCGCGCCATAAAGCTGCCCATGCTGTGTCCGAACAGTATAAAGGGAACGCCGGGATATGTACTGCGCATGGCAAGGCGGAGTATCTCCTCATCCTTTATGATATAGTCCCAGCCGTTATTGTCGGCAAAGAAGCCCTTCTGCTCGGGGCTTTCTATGCTCTGACCGTGGCCGAGGTGATCCGTGCCGACGGCGACGAAGCCGTCGGATGCAAGGAAGGCCATGAAATCGTCATATCTGTTGATGTGCTCGGCGATGCCGTGCATGATCTGGACTACGCCTCTCACGTCCCTGTCGGGAACGCAGCGGCGAACGTGGATGCGGTTTTTGCCTGTGCTTGAATTAAAATAAAAATCGTTGAAACTTGGCATGGTAAATCCCCTCCGTGTATGTTATTATATGAATTATAGCATAATTACGATAAAATGCAACGGAGGTAATTAAAATGAACGGTTATGTTGCTGCGCTCGATCAGGGAACGACGAGCTCAAGAGCCATAATTTTCGACGCAAAGGGTGTGCCGGTAACGATAGCGCAGTACCCCTTCCCGCAGATATATCCCAAGCCCGGCTGGGTCGAGCACGACCCCATGGTCATACTGGAGACCCAGCTTCGTGCCCTCGCCGAGGCCTTTGAAAAAAGCGGGCTCTCGCCGACGGATATAGCAGGCATCGGCATAACCAACCAGCGCGAGACAACGATAGTCTGGGATAAGACTACCGGCAAGCCCGTTTATAACGCCATCGTCTGGCAGTGCAGAAGAACGGCTTCCATCTGCGATAGGCTGTCCGCAGAGGGCATAGGCGACTATGTGCGCGATAAGACCGGCCTTCTCATAGACGCATACTTTTCCGGCACGAAGATAAAGTGGATACTCGACAATGTCGAGGGCGCACGCGAGCGTGCCGAGCGCGGCGAGCTGCTGTTCGGCAACGTCGATTCGTGGCTCATCTGGAATCTCACCGGCGGCAGCGCACATGTTTCCGATTACTCCAACTGCTCGCGCACGATGCTGTTTGATATAAATACCCTCGAATGGGACAAGACCCTGTGCGACAGACTGGGCATACCCATGTCCATGCTCCCGACTCCCGTGCCCTCGTCGATGATATACGGCAGGGTGGCGCAGGGCTTAACGGGGCTTGAAATGCTTGCGGGCATACCCGTGTGCGGCTCGGCGGGCGATCAGGCTGCGGCGCTTATCGGTCAGGGCTGCATCGAAAAGGGGCAGGCTAAGAATACATACGGAACAGGCTGCTTTACGCTGCTTAATACGGGCGAGCAGTCCGTGCGCAGCGCCAGCGGCCTTGTAACGAGCGTTGCATGGTCTGTCGGAGGCAAAACCACCTATGCCCTTGAGGGCAGCGTCTTCAACGCCGGAAGCTCCATCCAGTGGCTGCGCGACGAGGTCGGGCTCCTCAGCACGAGCTCCGAGTGCGAGGCTCTGGCTACCTCCGTTCCCGACAACGGCGGAGTGTACCTCGTCTCGGCCTTCACAGGTCTCGGCGCACCGCGCTGGGACATGTACGCCCGCGGAGCTATCGTCGGCATCACCCGCGGCTCGAAAAAAGCGCATATCGCCCGTGCTGCGCTCGAGGGCATAGCATATCAGGTCAAGGATCTGCTCGACGCAATGGAGCTTGACGCAGGCGAGCCGCTTTCCGTTCTGCGCGTTGACGGCGGCGCGTCGGTAAATAATTTCATGATGCAGTTCCAGTCGGATATCCTCCGCAAGCCCATCGACCGTCCCAAAATGGTCGAGACCACGGCCTTCGGAGCGGCCTTCCTTGCCGGTCTTGCCGTCGGTGTCTGGAGCGATATAGGCGATATCGCGCTTCTGCGCGAGTCTGACAGGGTGTTCACCCCGCAGATGGATGAGGATGAGGCCGCAGCCCTGCATCACAAGTGGCTGCGCGCTGTGGAAAGAGCGGCAAAGTGGGAAGAATAATGGAACAGGTATTGGTCGTAAAGCGCGAAAAGATAGAGCGCTGTATATCGGGACGCAACGGTCTTATAACCGACTGCACAGCTGAGCTTTTCGATATCATCAGAAGAGAGCATGAGTTCATGCCGCGCCCCGAGGCTGAGGAAAGGCCGGACTTTAAGCAGATCATACCCTATGTGATACTGCGCCGCGGCGATGAGATATTCGTTACGCGCAGACTCAACAAGGGCGGCGAGGCTCGCCTGCACGGCAAGATATCCATCGGCATCGGCGGACATATAAATCCCGTTGACGAGCAGGGCGACATGCTCATGCGCGGCCTCTGGCGCGAGATACACGAGGAGGTCGGGCTTACGGCTCACGGCGAGCTTAGCCCCTGCGGCTTTATAAACGACGACTCAAACGCCGTCGGCAGCGTCCACCTCGGCGCATGCTTCCTCCTGCCCGTCGAGGGCGAGGTGTCCGTCAGGGAGACGGAAAAGCTCGAGGGACTTTGGATGACAAGATGTGAGCTGGAGGAAAATTTCGACAGCATGGAGACCTGGACTCAGATAGCCTTGGAGGTGCTTTAAATGAGAATATTCAAACCGGCTGACATACTCCTGCCCACCGGCGACATGCATCGCTGGAGCGTTGTTGCCTGCGATCAGTTCACCTCAGAGCCCGAGTACTGGCAGCAGGTGAGGGCAATAGTCGGCGATGCGCCGTCAACGCTGAAGCTCATGCTGCCCGAGGCCGAGCTCGGCACGAAGGATCCCGAGACAGAGAGCGTTAAGATAAATGCCGAGATGCAGCGCTATCTTGACAACGGAGTTTTCAAAAGCTGCCCCGACAGCTATATCTACCTTGAACGCAGGCTTAAAAACGGCGCGGTACGCCGCGGCATAATGGGCATGTTCGACCTTGAGGCCTACGATTGGGAGGATGGCACACACAGTCCTATCCGTGCGACCGAGCACACGGTCGAGGACAGACTGCCGCCGCGTGTTAGAATACGCCGCAATGCGCCGCTTGAAATGCCGCATATCATGATATTCATGGACGATCCCGATGATATCGTCTTTTCCTCGGTGACAAAAGGGGAGAAGGTCTATGACTTTGAGCTCATGCAGGGCGGCGGCAGCATAGCAGGCTGGCTCGTCGCGGACAAGGAAAAGCTCGCCCGTGCCGCCGAAAAGCTTGCCGACCCCGAGATACTGCGCCGCAAGTACGGCTGCGAGGACAATGCCATAGTCTTTGCCATGGGCGACGGGAACCACAGCCTCGCCGCGGCAAAGCGCCATTGGGAGGAGCTCAAAAAGACCCTTCCGGCGGCAGAGCGCGAGAGCGCTCCCGCAAGGTATGCGCTTGCGGAGCTTGTCAATATCCACGACGCGGCCATTACCTTCGAGCCCATACACAAGGTCATTTTCGACACCGAGCCTGCGGCCTTCTTTGCCGAGGCAAAGGCCTTTTTTGCCGGTAACGCCGGAGAGGGCAGGAGCATTGAGCTCGTTACCGGCGAGGGGATGGAGAGCCTCAATGTCTCCGGCCTCACGATAGGGCAGCTCATCGGCAAGTGCGAGGACTTCTGCAAGGCGTATACAGAGCGCCACGGCGGATACATCGACTATATCCACGGCGACTGCGAGTGCGTTGAAATGTCGCAGCGCTTCGGCTGCGCGGGCATACTTCTGCCGCGCATGGAGAAGGCGGAGCTGTTCTCCTCGGTCATGAAAAGCGGCCCGTTCCCGAAGAAGAGCTTTTCCATCGGCCACGGCAACGATAAGCGCTATTATCTCGAATGCCGCAAAATCAAGTAATTTAGCCTTGTAATGAATGAGAATTTGTGATAAAATAACTGCCGTTAATTCGCAATAATACTATTAGAGGAGCTGTTTTTATATGTCCGGACATTCCAAATGGCATAATATACAGAAGACCAAGGGCGCGGCCGACGCGAAGCGCGCTCAGGCGTTTACGAAGATCGCCCGCGAAATGATCGTCGCCGTCAAGGAAGGCGGCAGCGGCGACCCGAACAACAACTCGCGCCTTGCAGCGGTCATTACCAAGGCCAAGGCCGCGAATATGCCTAACGATAACATCAAGCGCACGATCGACAAGGCGCTCGGTGCAGGCAACACCGATAACTATGAGAAGATAGTTTACGAGGGCTACGGTCCGTCCGGCGTCGCCGTTATAGTCGAGACCATGACCGATAACCGCAACCGCACAGCCGGTGAGATCCGCCATTACTTCGATAAATACGGCGGAAACCTCGGCGCAGCCAACTGTGTGTCCTGGTCCTTCGACAAGAAGGGCGTTATCGTTATCGACAACGAGGACGAGGAGCTTGACGAGGACGAGGTCATGATGGAGGTGCTCGATGCAGGGGCCGACGATTTCGAGCCCGACGGCGAGACCTTTATCGTCTACACCGCCCCCGATGATGTCGCTCCCGTTGCCGATAAGATCAGCGCCGCGGGCTATAAGCTTCTGTCGGCTCAGGTCGAGATGCTTCCCCAGAACGGCTACATAAAGCTCACGAGCGAGGACGATATCAAGAATATGCAGAAAATGCTCGACATGTTCGAGGATAACGACGACGTTCAGAACGTCTGGCACAACTGGGAAGAGTAAGTAATTTAATAGTAATGTAAAGGCAAGGACGCACGTCCTTGCCTTTCAGCGTGTCAAAAAAGTCTGTGACTTTTTTGCGCGCTGAAAAACACGCCACATTTTTTGTGAAGCTCATGCTTCACAAAAAATCTCGCTGCGCTCGTCAAAAAGCCTGATAACTCAGGCGTTTTTGATGGCTATGATCACATTGCGAGGCGGGGTTTTACCCACCCTCGCGCTCCCACCCCGCTGCGCGGATGTTTTTTCTCAGCAGTATAGTTTTTTGACAGCCTGCCGGCTCTCCGGATCCTCGGAGAGCCGTTTTTTTACGCCCTGCGGCAAATTATACAAACAATGCTTGCGTCGCAAATAATACTATGTTAATATTGTAAATATCAGATATAATACGACAAAAACACAAATAGGAGGGAAAAATGAAAAAACGAATACTAAGCCTGCTGATGGTGCTGCTGATGGTGCTGTCATTGATGCCCACGGCAGCGTTGGCAGCAAAAAGCGATACGGATATTGCCTATGCCGTGACCGGCGGCAAGATCTACTTTAACAAAGAAACTGGAGAGATAACCGGTTGCGATACATCAGTTACAAACGCAGACATACCCTCGGTGATTGAAGATGTTGCTGTGACGAGCATCGGCGACTATGCATTCACCGGCTGCACGAGCCTTACGAGCATCACGATCCCCGACAGTGTGACGAGCATCGGCGGCAGTGTATTCTACAACTGCACGGGCTTGACAAACATCACGATCCCCGACAGCGTAACGAGTATTGACTGGGGTGCATTCGGGTACTGCACGGGGCTTACGAGCATCACGATCCCCGACAGCGTGACGAGCATCGGCGGCTATGCATTTGAAGGCTGCACGGGGCTTACGAGCGTCACGATCCCCGACAGCGTGACGAGCATCAGCGGCGGTGCATTCTCCGGCTGCACGAGCCTTACGAGCATTGATATCCCGAACAGCGTGACGGACATCGGAAAGTATGCATTCTCCGGCTGTACGAGCCTTACGAGCATTGATATCCCGAACAGCGTGACGAGCATCAGCGGCGGTGCATTCCAAGGCTGTACGGGACTTGCGAGCATCACGATCCCGAACAGCGTGACGAGCATCAGCGGCGGTGCATTCCAAGGCTGCACGGGACTTGCGAGCATCACGATCCCCGACAGCGTGACGAGCATCGGCTACGAAGCATTCCGCGGCTGCACGGGACTTGCGAGCATCACAATCCCCGACAGCGTGACGAGCATCGGCTACGAAGCATTCTTCGGCTGCACGGGACTTACGAGCATCGAGATCCCTTGCGGTGCAAGCAACAATGTCTTTCAGGGATGTACAAGTCTTGAAACTGCAAATATAAAGGGAAGAATAGGCAGCTACGCATTCCAAGGCTGCACGAGCCTTACGACGGTGAACATGGAGCGCTGCTGGAGTATCGGCGAATTCGCCTTCCAAGGCTGCACGGGTCTTGAGACGATGACCATTCCCGGAAATGTCAGCGAGATAGCTAACTCCGCTTTCTCCGGCTGCACGAGCCTTACGAGCGTGAACCTGCCGCTGAGCCTGAAAACCGTCGGCAACGCTGCGTTCCGCTATTGCAGCAGCTTGGCGGACGTGTATTACGAGGGCGACAGTGTGCAGTGGGGCGAGATAAGCATCGCGCCGTACAACGACCCGCTCACCGGTGCGGAGCTGCACCTGAAGGAGCACACCCACACCTTCGGCAGCGGAGTTGTCACAGCGCCGAGCTGCACCCAGCAGGGCTTTACTACATACACCTGCAAGTGCGGCGAGACCAAGACAGATAACTATGTTGATGCGCTTGGTCATAATTATAAAAACGGCGTCTGCACCCGCTGCGGCGCTTACGAGCCGCACACCCACAGCTTCACCGCTGAGGTGACCGCACCGACCTGCACCACAGAGGGATATACTACCTACACCTGTGCCTGCGGCGAGAAGTATACGAAAAATTATGTCAGTGCACTCGGTCACAAGCTCGTTGACGGGAAGTGCAGCGTTTGCGGCTATGCGGAAGGCGACGCCATCACCGGCGACATTAACGGCGACGGAGATGTCAATGTTACAGACCTTATCCGGCTCAAGAAGTACATTGCCAGCGATACGACAGAGATCGCAGGCAACGCAGACCTCAACGGCGACGGAGAGGTCAATATCCTCGACCTCATACACCTTAAAAAGATGATCGCAGGCGCTGAGAGCCTCAGCTAATCTCTGCTAAATGTACAAGACCTCCGGTCACGCCGGAGGTCTTTACTTTACACCATGCTTTTGTAGTCGGCGGCGGGCTCGACATTGTCGGGCGGGAAGAACTCATCGACGGGGAAGCTTATGCGGCCAAACATCGTGCAGGGGTCATCCTCGTTCGTGCCGACGCACTCCTTATCCGGCAGGCAGTAGTCGTAAGCCGGTATAAGAAGCTGGGTGCTTCGCTCAAGGCGGATGATCGAAAACTGGCCGAGGCTCACATAAACGTGGCGCGTGCCGCCGGTCACGGATATCTCCTCGCCGAAGGAGTCGAGTATGCTCTGAGGAATGTCGCGCTGCTCAATGCCAGGGTCGGGCAGCGCCGTTTCGGCCAGCGTCATATGCAGTGCGATGGGATCGACGGCATCGACCTTGGCAAAGGGCATGCTGCTGCCGGTGCCCGCTTCGCCGCTGCCGCCGGAGGAGAAGCTTCTGACCCTGCCCTCCGAGCCGAAGAGCATCACGCGCTTGTCGAACACCGCAAGCCCCGTGAAGCTCTGATTTGCCGGAAAGGTCTCGCCGCTTATCTTGTAAAAGTATGTGACATCTACGGTGTAGTAGCCGCGGTTGAGGCAGATCTCGTTGACCTTGACCTCGCATTGCAGAAGCTGCGCGCACTTGGGACGCACGCTGAACGCGCTCTCTATGTAGGGAAGAGAGCTCGCCGTGGGGTAAACGCGCAGATCCTCGATGCAGTCCTTATCGCGGCAGGCATCCATTATCTTTCTCGTGTTGACACATACGGCCTGCTTTATGCAGTCATTATCACTGACCGGACCGGGCACGACCCTGTCTGCCATAAATATACCTCCCAAGGATGGAATTGAAGAAAGCTTCAGTACAGTCTATGCGCACAGCTTCAAAATGTGAAGAATATTGCATTTACAAAAAGAAAAGTATGTATTATTATATATGATAGAGAAATATCGGGAGGCGCAGCATGAACAGAAAGATTTGGCTCATTCTCATAGCCGTTGAAGTGCTGATACTTTTTGCGATGATAATGGCCGACTTCGGCCTTATAAGCTCAAAGACCGTGCCGTTTTCGCCGAAGAGCATCATCATGCACATAACGACGGTCGTTGTCATATTCATATGCATCGACGCTTATAAAAAGAGCAAATAGTGTTTACTTATTCACAATTTGAATGTATAATACATTTTTCGGGAGAGTGCTATGGAAAGATACGGCTTTATCCATGAAAAGCTGGATATAAAAATTCTCATACTGTTTATTCTCCGCCGGCTGCCGGGCATAATCGCGCCCATCGACCTTCAGGATTTTACGCAGCAGTGCGACGAGGGCTTCGGCTATTTTGAATATTCCGACTGCCTTGCGGAGCTTATAGAAAGCGGCCTCGTCATCGAGGAGGAAAACGGACTGCGCGTCAGCAAGCGCGGCGCGGATGCGGGCGAGACTGTCGAGAGCAGCCTGCCGTTTTCCGTGCGCAAGAGGGCGGAGAAGATAATTGCGCCCGAGGCAGAGCGCCTGCGCCGCCTGTCCATGATAACCGCGCAGCACCGCAACCGCGACAGCGGCTGCTTTGTCACGCTTGCGATGAGCGACGGCAAGGGCGAGATAATAAGGCTCAACATTCTCTCGTCCGGCGAGCAGCAGGCCGAGCGCATCGAGGAAAATTTCCGCGACAGGGCAGAGGAGATATACTGCAAGATAATCGAGCTTCTCGATAAGAAGCCCGAGGATAAAAAAGGGTAAAAGCCTATCGCTGATGGGCTTTTATATATTGTTTACCACATACCAAGGAGGAAAACCATGGAGATCAGAATTCCGGACGGATACAAAAGTATCCTCAGCGTTTATGACACGCAGAAGGCCATAAGCCTTCTAAAGCGCCTGTTTGAGGACAGGCTTGCGGCACTTTTAAATCTTTACCGTGTGTCCGCGCCCCTGTTTGTCGATTCCGATTCCGGACTTAACGATAATTTAAACGGCTACGAGCGGCCTGTGTCGTTCGATATCCTGCGCTCGGATGCTACCGCGCAGGTCGTGCAGTCGCTTGCAAAGTGGAAGCGTCTTGCGCTCAAGCGCTATAACTTCTTCCCGGGCAAGGGACTTTATACCGATATGGATGCTATCCGCCGCGACGAGGACGAGCTGGATAACCTGCACTCTGTCTACGTCGATCAGTGGGACTGGGAGAAGGTCATTCTGGCGGAAAACCGCAATATCGACTATCTCAAGCTCACTGTTATGGACATCGTCAAGGCTCTGTGCGACACGCAGGACACCATGCAGGCCATCTATCCCCAGCTTCAGTGCCTGCCCAAGCTGGAGCGCAGCGTGACCTTCGTCACCTCGCAGGAGCTTGAGGACATGTACCCCGACATGACCGCCAAGCAGCGCGAGAACGCCTTTACCCGCGAGCATAAGACTGTTTTCATAATCGGCATCGGCGGCGCGCTGCGCTCCGGAAAGCCGCACGACGGACGCGCTCCCGACTACGACGACTGGGCGCTCAACGGCGATATCCTGTTCTGGTGCGATTGGCTCGACTGTGCAATAGAGATATCCTCCATGGGCATCCGCGTCGATCCAGAGTCGCTGGACAGGCAGCTCCGTCTTTCCGGCTGCGACGACCGCAGGGAGCTTCCGTATCACAAGATGCTCTTAAACGGCGAGCTGCCGCTCACAATCGGCGGCGGTATAGGCCAGTCGCGTGTGTCCATGCTCCTGCTCGGCAAGGCGCATATAGGCGAGGTACAGGTGTCTATCTGGGATAAGCACACCGAGGAGGTCTGCAAGGAAAAGGGAGTAATGCTCCTGTAAGCGGACGCATAAGGTGGTTACATGGATCTTATCGAACTTATAAAAGTAATAATCATTGGCATAGTCGAGGGCATAACCGAATGGCTGCCCATTTCAAGCACCGGCCACATGCTGCTGGTCGATGAGTTTATCCACATGAACGTCACGCCCGAGTTTCGGGAGATGTTCCTGTACGTCATCCAGCTCGGCGCTATCCTTGCCGTCATAATCCTATACTGGGACAGGATGTGGCCGTTTCAGAGCAAAAAGAAAAACGGCAGCGTGATAAAAAAGGACACCTTTGTCCTGTGGTTCAAGGTCGTCATAGCCTGCATCCCCGGCTTTGCCGCGTACCTCGTCCTCGATTTCGTCGATAACTGCTATGTCGTTGCGGCGGCGCTCATCGTTTACGGTATAGCGTTCATCGTTATCGAAAACTGGAACCGTGGCCGCGAGCCGAGAGTCAAGACCCTTGAAGAGATATCGTACAGGGACGCGCTCATAATCGGCCTGTTTCAGGCGCTGTCGATCATCCCTGGCACCTCGCGCAGCGGCTCGACCATTATAGGCGGTCTCATCATCGGCGTGTCGCGCGTCGCGGCGGCGGAGTTTACCTTCTTTCTTGCCGTGCCGGTCATGGTCGGCGTGTCGCTCCTGAAGCTTCTGGCCTTCGGCTTTTCGTTCACGGGCGCGGAGCTCATAACGCTCCTCGTCGGCTGCCTCGTCGCGTTTTTAGTGTCGGTCGCGGTCATAAAGTTCCTCATGAGTTATATAAAGAAAAAGGACTTCAAGGTTTTCGGCTGGTACCGCATCATCCTCGGCGCGGTCGTCATTGCATATTTCTTGATTAAATAAGCAGCATGTCAAAAATGAAAGCGCAGTTATCCGAAATGAAAAATCAGCTCGGATGACTGCGTTTTACGGCAGCATATCCTACGTTCAATATTAAAGAATAAATTTCTTGACATAGCCGCAGGGCTATGCTATTATATTTCAGCGGCGATGTGCAGAAGTACCCAAGAGGCCGAAGGGGCTCCCCTGCTAAGGGAGTAGGCGTGTAAAAAGCGCGCGAGGGTTCAAATCCCTCCTTCTGCGCCATGAAAAGAAACACCGAATTGATGTAATGTCAGTTCGGTGTTTTTTCATCCTCGGGCTTGAATCCCGCTATGGTACGGCGAGAAAAGGCTCATCTCAAATTAGCTAAACCGCCGTCGCATTTCTTGAAGCTCCAAAGCTTTTACAAAGCAGTTATATAAAACGGGTTGTACATTTTACATATGCCGGATAAGCTATTATCGGACGAATAAATTCTCTGAATGGTCAAGTGAAAGGAGCGCTTTTCATGGCATACAAAGCAGTTGTGATTGATTATAACCCAAAAGCCGAAAGGATGGCTGCGGATGTTGAGAAAGCAGCAAATACGATGGCGAAAGACAACTGGGAGTTTGTTACCTTTTCAGTCACCAATTCCGCAAAGGCAATCCTCGTCTTTCGCGCGGCGGAGTCAAAAGAATGATAAGGACAAATCGGAAGGCGGACAACCAGAGCAGGTCTCCCAAATCGGAATCCAACGGCATCGCATTCGGCATATGTATCGGCATGATGCTCGGAGTCGCACTCGGCTGCTGGCTTGATAATCTTGGCCTCTGGATGTGCGTGGGAGCCGCGGTCGGCATCTGTGTCGGCGCCGCAATTGACTCGGCAAAAAGCAAAAAATGAGACTCCCGATGGGAGCCTCGTTTTTTTGGCGGAGAGTGTGGGATTCGAACCCACGTGGGCGTGAGCCCAAACGGTTTTCAAGACCGCCTCGTTATGACCACTTCGATAACTCTCCGAATATTCAGTTCGACTTAGTAAAAAGAGCACACTGACGTGTGCTCTTTTTATGGTGCGAGAGAGGAGACTTGAACTCCCACGTCGGTTGACACACGCCCCTCAAACGTGCCTGTCTACCTGTTCCAGCACTCTCGCATTTCCTTTTATCAAAGGCAAGAGTTATTATAGCAGACAAACGCAGAATGTCAAGGATTAATTTCAAATTTTATCACTTTTTCTGAATGAACGACTGCATATGCCGCACAAAGCAGCAGGGAAGCGAGCATAAGCTCACCGCCGATACGCGGCTGCACAAGGTAATAGCGTGCGAAATAGGCATAGTAGCAATGCAGCGAGGCGAGCTCGGCAAACACCGGCACTGGCGCAAATTTAAGGTCGCTCGCCGCCAGCACCAGAGCCAGAACTCCGGCAACGAAGAAATAGCGGTCGTGCATGTGCGGCAGGAGATAGGGGATGCCCATGACGAGGATGAGCGCAAGACCCAGGATGAGACGGTCGTTGAGTCTGCTGCGCAGCAGTATGGCCGCGGCGTACACGGCGGCGACGAGCAGAAACGCCGCAAGTATCAACAGCCACGCACTGCGCGACGTGTCGCCCGACCATGAGAACATGCTGGTAAGGGAGGGGGCGTTGTAGTTCATCGCGTCGCCCACCGTTCCGGCCTGCGAGAGGTACAGCGTCAGCGTGTCCCACAGCGGCGCACCCGCTATAACGGCGGGGAGCATATATACAACGTACGCGGCAGGGAAGACGAGAAGCTGCCGCCACTTTATCTTTTTTGCAAGCAGCAGGATGAAAAACACGGGGATCACGAACACAGCCTGCAATTTGAACGCAAGGCAGGCCGCCAGCGATATCATAGCGCCCACGACCCTGCCGCTCATGCCGAGGTACAGGGCAAAAATGCCGAAGAAGGCATATATGCTGTCGCACTGCGCCCAGTATGCGCCGTTTACGACGACAGTGGGGAGGTACAGCACCGCGAGAAATACGCCCAGCAGCCGCGCCTTGGAGCCCGTGTACAGCGAGCTGAGCTTCAGGCAGCTCCACGCCAGAAGCACATCAAACAGCACCGACAGCGCCTTTATGAGGTACAGCTCCGATATATCGAGATACGAAAACGCCGCGAGAAAGTACATATACGGCGGATTATAGTTCCCGGGAAAGAATGCCAGCGCCGCAAAGCCGCCGTTATCGCGGAAAAACTGTGTCCACGGCGCTAAAAAAGTCGTGTAGTCGTCGCTTTCAATATCAAAATAAAATGCGCGTATTATAAGCGCCGCCGCTGTGAGCACCGCCGTGCATACAAGCAGCGGCTTATCCTCAAAAATGCCCTCGCGCCGCAGAAGCAGCATGGCAAGCGCAAATATGACGAGCAGCGATATAATGATGAATGAACTCATTTTCCCTCCGATTTGTACAAAAAAAGCGGCTGCCACTTATGACAGCCGACGAAATACTCACTTTTCACAAAATATTGCTTGACATAGCTATATATACAATGATAGAATAGCTTGCTATGTTATCTTGTGGTGAAACGACTGGCACCCCAGTGTTTACGTTCACAATATAACATCAACCAAGCGTAAATACAACACCGGAACGAGTAAAACAAACAACTCATCCGGGCGTTCTCAATTACGATTAAGGAGTGTGTACGAATGCCAAAAGACGTTCTCTACGGCAAAACTCTCAGAAAGAGCTTTGCGCGGTACGAAGAGATCCAGGACATGCCCAATCTGCTGGAGATCCAGAAGAAGAGCTACAAGTGGTTTCTCGAGACCGGTCTGCGTGAGGTTTTCAGGGATACCGACGCGGTGACCGACTATTCCGGCAATCTTGAGCTGAGCTTTGTGGATTATTCCATGGACGAGAAGCCCAAGTACACGGAAGAGGAGTGCAAGGCACGCGATGCAACGTATGCGGCCCCCTTGAAGGTCAGCGTGCGTCTGCGCAATCTTGAGACTGAGGAGATCAAGGAGCAGGAGATCTTCATGGGCGATTTTCCGCTCATGACCGCCGGCGGCACGTTTATCATAAACGGCGCAGAGCGTGTTATCGTTTCCCAGATCGTCCGCAGCCCCGGCGTGTACTACGATAAGACCACAGACCGCAGCATGACCAGCATTTACGCGGCGACGGTCATCCCGTATCACGGCGCATGGCTCGAGTACGAGACCGACGCAAACGACGCATTCTATGTCCGCATAGATAAAAACCGCAAGCTGCCCATCACATGGTTCCTCAAGGCGATGGGCAAGTACGATCAGGCAAGACCCGCAACGTGGCTTTCCTGCACACCCGACCCCGTGATCGGCGCTGTCACCAACGAGCGCCTTAAAGAGATATTCGGCGAGGATGAGCGCATCGTCGCCACGATAGATAAGGACACGACCACAAGCCGTGACGAGTGCCTTATGGAGATCTACCGCAAGCTGCGTCCCGGCGATCCCCCGACGGTGGAAAGCGCCGAGGCTCTGCTCGAGGGTCTGTTCTTCGACCACCGCCGCTACGACATTTCCAATGTAGGCCGCTACAAGTTCAACAAGAAGCTTGCCCTTCGCGGCAGAATAAACGGCTTTACTCTGGCAATGCCGGTCGCAGACCCCTCCACGGGCGAGATAATCGCCGATGCGGGCGAGGTCATATCGCGTGAAAAGGCCGAGCAGATCGACGCTGCCGGTGTCATTGAGGTCTATCTCGATGTTGACGGCAAGACCGTCAAGGTCTTTTCCAACGGCATGGTGCCGCTTCAGAGCATGGTCGATATCGACCCCGCGGAGCTCGGCATCAAGGAAAAGGTGCGCGGCATAGTACTCAAAAGCCTCATGGAGCAGTATTCCGGCGACGCTCTCAAGGAAGCGATCCTTGAGAATATCGACGTACTTATCCCGAAGCACATCGTCGTTGACGATATGTTCGCATCCGTAAACTACCTCAACTGTCTGGCGCACGGCATCGGCGAGAAGGACGATATCGACCATCTCGGCAACCGCCGCGTCCGCTGCGTGGGCGAGCTGCTCCAGAACCAGTTCCGCATCGGCTTCTCCCGTATGGAGCGCGTCATACGCGAGCGCATGACGCTTCAGGACCTGGATATAGTGACCCCCCAGAGCCTTATAAATATCCGCCCCGTGACGGCGGCTATCAAGGAATTTTTCGGCTCCAGCCCGCTGTCGCAGTTCATGGATCAGACAAATCCGCTGTCCGAGCTTACCCATAAGCGCCGTATGTCGGCACTCGGCCCCGGCGGCCTGAGCCGTGAAAGAGCCTCCTTCGATGTTCGTGACGTTCACTACAGCCACTATGGCCGTCTGTGCCCGATAGAGACTCCCGAAGGCCCGAACATCGGCCTTATCTCCTACCTTGCCTCCTACGCGAGAGCAAACGAGTACGGCTTCCTCGTCGCACCGTTCCAGAAGGTCGAAAAGGGCACCTGCCGCGTCACCGATCAGGTCGATTACCTGACCGCCGATGTTGAGGATAACTACATTGTCGCTCCCGCCACCGAGCCGCGCGACGAAAACGGCTGCCTCATAAACAAGCGTATCACCTGCCGTCACCGCGACGAGATCGTCGAGGTCGACCGCGAGAGAGTCGATTATATCGACATAAGCCCCCGCATGATGGTCTCCATTGCGACCGCAATGATCCCGTTCCTTGAAAACGACGACGCGAACCGCGCACTGATGGGCGCTAACATGCAGCGTCAGGCCGTGCCCCTCATGGTCACTCAGGCGCCTATCGTTGCGACCGGCATCGAGCACAAGTGCGCTGTTGACTCCGGTGTTGTCGTCCTTGCAGAGGGCGACGGCGAGGTCGTCCGCGCCGATGCTCAGAACATCACCATAAAGTACGATTCCGGCGAGATCAAAAACTATAAGCTCATAAAATTCGCCCGCTCCAACCAGGGCACCTGCGTAAACCAGAGACCCATCGTTTCTCTCGGCGAGCGCGTACACGAGGGCGATGTCATAGCAGACGGCCCGAGCACCAAGGACGGCGAGATATCCCTTGGCAAGAACATTCTCGTCGGCTTCATGACCTGGGAGGGCTACAACTACGAGGACGCTATCCTGCTCAACGAGCGCCTTGTCATGGAGGACGTTTTCACCTCCCTCCACGTCGAGGAGTACGAGTGCGACGCACGCGATACCAAGCTCGGACCCGAGGAGATCACCCGCGATATCCCGGGTGTCGGCGACGATGCCCTCAAGTATCTTGACGAGCGCGGCATAATCACGGTCGGCGCAGAGGTTCGCGCCGGTGATATCCTCGTCGGCAAGGTCACCCCGAAGGGCGAGACCGATCTCACCGCGGAGGAGAGACTGCTGCGCGCTATCTTCGGCGAAAAGGCTAGAGAGGTGCGCGACACCTCGCTCAAGGTCCCCCACGGTGAGAGCGGCATAATCGTCGATGTCAAGGTCTTTACCCGTGAAAACGGCGACGAGATGAGCCCCGGCGTAAATCAGGTCGTGCGCGTATACATCGCTCAGAAGCGCAAGATATCCGTCGGCGATAAGATGGCAGGCCGCCACGGCAACAAGGGCGTTGTCTCCCGCATACTCCCGCGTGAGGATATGCCGTACCTGCCCGACGGCACTCCGCTCGATATAGTCCTCAACCCGCTGGGCGTTCCGTCCCGTATGAATATCGGTCAGGTTCTTGAGGTTCACCTCGGCTACGCTGCTCAGGCACTCGGCTGGAAGGTGGCAACGCCTATCTTCAACGGCGCAAACGAGGCCACCATCCGCGACACTCTGCGTCAGGCCGGCCTGCGCGAGGACGGCAAGAGCGTCCTGTACGACGGACGTACCGGCGAGAAGTTCGACAATGATGTTACGGTCGGCTGGGTCTACTTCCTGAAGCTGCACCACCTTGTCGATGATAAGATCCATGCGCGCAGCACAGGCCCCTACAGCCTCGTTACTCAGCAGCCTCTCGGCGGCAAGGCTCAGTTCGGCGGCCAGCGCTTCGGCGAAATGGAGGTCTGGGCTCTCGAAGCCTACGGCGCGGCCTATACTCTTCAGGAGATACTCACCGTCAAGTCCGACGATGTCACAGGCCGTGTACGCACCTACGAGAGCATCGTAAAGGGCAATAATATTCCGCAGCCCGGCGTTCCCGAATCGTTCAAGGTTCTTGTCAAGGAACTCCAGTCACTGTGCCTTGATATCCGCGTTCTGGATAAGGACGGTCAGGAGATCGAGCTCAAGGACGATGACGATGATGAGTTCGTCCCCAAGATGAAGGACGAGATGTACGACACCATGTCCGATGATGAGGAGATAGAGGCAGAGGGCTACACGATCGAGGATATACCCGAGACCGATGATGATGACTTCGGCTTCATGTCCGACGATGATTACAGCGAGGAGGATGAATAATAATGAGTTTCACACCGTTTGACGCCATAAAAATAGGCATTGCCTCCCCTGAAATGATACTTTCATGGTCCTCCGGCGAGGTCACCAAGCCTGAGACCATCAACTACCGCACCCTCAAGCCCGAGCGCGACGGCCTGTTCTGCGAGCGCATTTTCGGACCTACAAAGGACTGGGAGTGCCACTGCGGCAAGTACAAGAAGATCAGCTACAAGGGCAAGATCTGCGACCGCTGCGGCGTTGAGGTAACAAAGAGCAAGGTACGCCGCGAGCGTATGGGTCATATTGAGCTGGCTGCTCCCGTATCGCACATCTGGTACTTCAAGGGCATACCCAGCCGCATGGGCCTGCTGCTCGACCTCACTCCGAGAGTGCTCGAAAAGGTTCTGTACTTTGCAAATTATATAGTTACCGACCCCGGCTTCACTCCGCTGGAGAAGTGCCAGATACTCACCGAAAAAGAGTACCGCGACATGCGCGAGAAGTACGAGGACGACTTTGATGCCGGCATGGGCGCGGAGGCTATCAAGAAGCTTCTGCAGCAGATAGACTGCGAGCAGCTGTCCGCTCAGCTCAGAGAGGAGCTGGCAAACGCCTCCGGACAGAAGAAGGCAAAGCTCGTCAAGCGCCTTGAGGTCGTCGAGGCCTTCCGCCAGAGCGGCAACAAGCCCGAGTGGATGATAATCGACATTCTGCCGGTCATCCCGCCCGAGATCCGCCCGATGGTCCAGCTTGACGGCGGCCGCTTCGCAACGAGCGACCTCAACGACCTGTACCGCCGCGTTATAAACCGCAATAACCGCCTGAAGAGACTTATCCAGCTCAACGCGCCCGATATCATCGTGCGCAACGAAAAGCGTATGCTTCAGGAGGCCGTTGACGCGCTTATCGACAATGGCCGCCGCGGCAGAGCCGTCACCGGCGCAAACTCCCGCGCACTTAAATCGCTGTCGGATATGCTCAAGGGCAAGCAGGGTCGCTTCCGCCAGAACCTTCTGGGCAAGCGCGTTGACTACTCAGGCCGAAGCGTTATCGTCGTCGGCCCCGATCTGAAGATATATCAGTGCGGCGTTCCCAAGGAAATGGCCATTGAGCTGTTCCGCCCCTTCGTCATGAAGAAGCTCGTTGAGGACGGCGTTGCAAATAATATCAAGTCTGCAAAGAAGATGGTCGATAAGCAGCGCACCGAGGTATGGGACGCGCTCGAGGTCGTCATCAAGGAGCACCCCGTGCTCCTCAACCGTGCGCCTACGCTGCACCGCCTCGGCATTCAGGCCTTTGAGCCTATCCTCGTCGAGGGTCGTGCGCTCAAGCTTCATCCTCTGGTATGTACCGCATATAACGCCGACTTTGACGGCGACCAGATGGCTATCCACGTTCCTCTGTCGGCAGAGGCTCAGGCCGAGGCGAGAATACTCATGCTCTCGGCAAACAACCTCCTGCGTCCGCAGGACGGCCACCCCGTAACCGTTCCCACTCAGGATATGATCCTCGGCTCGTACTACCTGACCATGAAGCGCATCGGCAAGGCCGAAAAGGGCGCAGAGCAGGTGTTCGTCACCGATCCCGGCGACACGGAGCTGCCGGCAAACGAGATAGTTGACGGCGACGATTTTGTCGCGGCGGAGGAGAAGGCGGCAGCCGAGGGCGGCAAGGCTCCGGCATACAAGCCGCTGCTGATCTACCGTGACCCCGACGAGGCTGTCATGGCCTACAGTCAGGGCGAGGTCGGCCTGCACGCGCCTATCCTTGTGCGCGTTGTCAAGACCTTCGACGGAGTTGAAAAGTCTAAGGTCATCGAGAGCACCGTAGGCCGCATCATTTTCAACGAGAAGATCCCGCAGGATCTCGGCTATGTTGACAGAAGCGATCCCGAGCATGCCTTTGACCATGAGATCGGCTTTCAGGTCGGCAAGAAGCAGCTCGGCGATATCATCGACCGCTGCATCAAAAAGCATGACTTCACCATTTCCGCCGAGGTACTCGACGGCATCAAGGCAATGGGCTATAAGTATTCGACCAAGGGCGCTATCACGATCTCCATCGCTGATATGACAGTCCCCGAGGCGAAGAAGACCCTCATCAGCGAGACCGAGGGCAAGGTACTCGCCATCGAGCGTCAGTTCAAGCGCGGCTTCATCACCGACGACGAGCGCTACCGTTTGGTCGTCTCCGAGTGGGAAAAGACCACAAAGGATGTCACCAGCGCCCTGCAGAACTGTCTGGATACCTACAATCCTATCTACATGATGGCAAACTCCGGCGCCCGTGGCTCCATGAACCAGATCCGTCAGCTTGCCGGTATGCGCGGCCTTATGGCTAACACCTCCGGTAAGACCATCGAGATCCCCATCAAGGCAAACTTCCGTGAGGGTCTGAGCGTTCTGGAGTACTTCATCTCCTCCCGAGGCGCGCGCAAGGGTCTTGCCGACACCGCGCTTCGTACCGCCGACTCCGGCTACCTTACCCGCCGAATGGTCGATGTCTGTCAGGATGTTATCATCCGCGAGCCCGACTGCGGTACGCACGACGGTGTGTGGGCTGCGGCTGTCTATGAAAAGGGTCAGCTCGTCCAGTCCTTCGGAGTCAGCATCCACGGCAGATTCCCGGCAGTGCCCGTCTGTGATCCGCAGACCGGCGAGGTGCTGTTTGACACCGATCATATGCTCATGCCCGCAGATGCCGACGTTCTTGAGGCTCACGGCATAGAGCGCGTTCTCATCCGCAGCGTTCTGTCCTGCGAGGCACGCACCGGCGTGTGCGCACGCTGCTACGGCATAAACCTCGCCATCGGCCAGCCCGTCAGCGCAGGCGAAGCCGTCGGCGTTATCGCGGCGCAGTCCATCGGCGAGCCCGGTACTCAGCTTACCATGCGTACCTTCCACACCGGCGGCGTAGCCGGCGACGATATCACTCAGGGTCTTCCCCGTGTCGAAGAGCTGTTCGAGGCGCGCAAGCCCAAGAAGATGGCTGTCCTTGCTGAGATCTCCGGCACCGTCTCCATTGAGGAGACCAAGAAGGGCGCACTGTTTGCGATAAGCGTCAGCAGCGAGGAGGAGGGCGAGACCAAGGTCTACACCGTGCCTCATTCGGCAGGCATCCTTGTCAAGAACGGCGACCACGTCGATAAGGGTCAGGAACTCACCAGCGGTGCGCTCAGCCCGCACGATGTCCTGCGTATCCGCGGCATAGACGACGATAAGTATGGCCGTCCCGGTGTCCGTACCTATATCATTCAGGAGGTACAGAAGGTCTACCGTCAGCAGGGCGTTGATATCAACGATAAGCATATCGAGATCATCGTCCGCCAGATGATGCGCAAGGTCAAGATCGAGGACTCCGGCAGCACCGAGCTGCTCTCCGGCGCAACCGTCGATATCGGCGAGCTCAAGGCGGCAAACCGCAGCATCGACGAGCGCATCGCGGCAGGCGAGGAGGGACTGAGCAAGGCGACCTATACCCAGCTTCTCATGGGTATCACCAAGGCATCCCTTGCCACCGAGAGCTTCCTGTCGGCAGCATCCTTCCAGGAGACCACCAAGGTCCTTACCGAGGCTGCTATCAAGGGCAAGGTCGATCACCTTGTCGGCCTCAAGGAAAACGTCATCATCGGCAAGCTCATCCCCGCAGGCACGGGACTTTCCATGTACCGTGACTTCGAGGAAAAGACCGACGAGACCGTTGCCGACGATCCGGCACAGTACGTTGACCTCTCGGCCCTTGTTGGCAAGACCAACGCACTTTAATATTAATGTATACAGCAAAAACGGAGACGGTGTAATTGCCGTCTCCGTTTTTGCATAAAAATTTAAGCGCCATCCTGACGGAGGGCGCTTAAACTTTAGGGAAGGAATAAGGAAGGAGAATAATGAATTTGGTAAGGTTGGATCCGGAAGTCCGGCGCATCTGAAAAACCGGACTTCCGGAATATATGGGGGAAGAGGATAATGAGAATAAGCTGAGTTAGATGAGCTTCTTTTCCTTGAGATCGGCTATCTTTGCATCGTCGTAGCCCAGAATACCCTTGAGGATAGTCTCGGTATCCTGACCAAGCTTCGGAGCGCCGCGCCATACCTGACCGGGAGTGCCGGACAGCTTCGGAACGATGCCGAAGGCGGTGATATCCTTGTCGAGAGTCTGGTCATGGTATTCGATGAAGTCTCCGCGGCTCTGATAGTGAGGATTCTCAAGGCAGTCCTTTGCGCCCATTACGCGGCTGCAGGGAACCTTGAACTTTGCCATTGCGTCCTCGATCTCCTGCGCGGTGTGAGCAGCGCACCACTCGATGACCTTCGCATCGAGCTCGCGGCCCTTTTCGGAGGCAACAGCCTCGATGCCGGAGGAGCAGTCCTTGTAGTTGAAGTACTCAAGGTCGAAGCCGAGAGCCTGAATAGCTCTCTTGTAGACGCCGGGGCCGAATGCGCCGACCGCCACATCGTAGCCGTCCTTGGACTTGAACAGACCGTAGGGCTGGAAGGCTGCGGACTTGTTGCCCGAACGGCCATTCTGACGGCCTGCCATGGTGTAGGAGGTGTACAGGTCGCAGCAGTAGCTTGCCTGAACCTCGAACTGTGCAACGTCAACGACCTGACCCTTGCCGGTTTTGAGGACGTTTATATATGCTGCCAGCACGCCGAATACGGCTGCGTATGCGGAGGTAAAGTCGTTGAGCCAGGGCTTGCCGACGACGGGATCGCCGTCCTTTTCGCCGTTGAGCCCCATCCAGCCGGAGAAGGCCTGACCGATCATGTCATAGGAGGCTCTGTCGCAGTACTCGGGCAGGCCGCCGAATGCGGGGTTGCCGTAGCCGCTGATGTGAGCGATGATCAGACGGGGATTGACCTCGAGCAGATCCTCGTCACGGATGCCGAGCTTTTCGAGCCAGACCATGTTCTCCATGAACACGTCGGCTTCCTTGATAAGACCGTAGAACAGCTCCTTGACCTCGGGGTGCTTGAGGTTGAGCTCAAGAGAGAGGGAGAGCTTGTTGCGTCCGTCCTGTGCCCAGGAGGTGCTGACGACCTTGTCGTCTTCCTTGGCGAAGGGAGCGAGAACGCGGAGCGTGTCACCTACGCCGGGACGCTCGATATGGATGACCTCTGCACCGAAGTCAGCCAGCAGAGTCGCTGCGTAGGGCATTGCTATGAGAGAGCCGGTGTCTATAACGCGCATTCCTGCGAAAGGACCGTATCCGGGAATAAGAGATTTACGTTCGCTCATTTTAATTAGCTCCTTTTCAGATAATTTTAAAAGTCGGTTTTACTTTCTTTTCTTTATCTCTTCGATTATTGCCGGAACGAGGCTGCGGTAATCGGCCACAGCGCCGTAGTGGGAAATATCGAATATCGGAACGCCGGTTGTGTGGTTGATGCTTATGATGCACTTTGAATTCTGCATGCCGACCTGATACTGAACAGAGCCGGAGATGGCGATGTTGATGATATGGTCGGGCTTGACGGTAGCGCCGGACTGGCCGATCTGCTCCTCATGCGGCAGCCAGCCGTTATCGACCAGCGGCCTCGATGCTGCGATCTGACCGCCGAGAAGCTCTGCCAGCTCGCCGAGCATTTTGAGGTCGTCCTCGCTCTTTATGCCGCGTCCGCCGCAGACAAGGAGGCTTGCCTTGTCAATGGGCTCACGGTCGGAGACCTTCTGAGTTACCTCGAGAACCTCATAGCAGTCCTCCGCGCAGAGGCTGACGCTCTCGCAGATGACCTCGCCCTGACGGCTCTCATCGGGCTCGAGGGGAACGAACATCTTAGGACGCACGGTCGCCATCTGCGGACGGCACTCGAGAATGACGATGTGAGCCAGTATGCTGCCGCCGTATGCGGGAGTGGTCTGATAGAACACGTCGTCCTCGTCATAGCCGAGGTCTATCGCGTCTGCGGTGAGGCCGGTTCTGAGAGAGACCATCACGCGGGGAGCGAAGTCACGGCCAAGGCTCGTTGCACCGTAGAGGATGATCGAGGGCTTGTATTTTTCGGCAAGCTGAGTCATAGCCTGCTGATAGGGGCGGGCGCTGTAGCTTTCAAGCGCCGCGTCCTCGGCTACGATGACCTTGTCGGCACCGTGGGCTATGAGCGTGGAGGTCAGAGCTTTAACGCCGCTTCCGAGGAGGATAGCGTAAATGTCCTCACCGTTGTGAGCCTTCAGCTCCTGAGCCTTAGCCAGAAGCTCGAGCGTTACGGGGTTGAGAACGCCGTTCTGCTGTTCGGCAAATATCCATATGCCTTTGTAATCTTCTTTTGCCATATCAGCACCTCCTCAGACAAGATGCTCGCTTGCGAGCATATCAACGAACTGGACTGCCATTTCCTCGGCAGAGCCTTCAAAGTACTTGGTGTCGGTATTGCGCTTGGGCGGCTCGAACACCTTCTTGGTGGAGGAGGGGGAGCCGGGAATACCGGTGCGGGTGGTGTCGGCCTCAAGAGCCTCGGCGTTCCATACGGTTCTGGGCTTCTTGAGCGCCTTCATGATGTTGATGGGGGTCGCGTAGCGCGGGGTGTTTATCTCGCCGCATACGGTGACCAGAGCGGGAAGCTTTGCCCTTACGCGCTGGGTGCTGTCCTCAAGATTGCGGTCGCATACTACCCAGCCGTCCTGAACGTCGATGCTCGTCGCAAGGGTGATCTGCGGAATGTTGAGGTAAGCTGCGGTGGCGGGACCGGTCTGAGCAGTATCGCCGTCAACTGCGTGGCGGCCAAACAGCAGCAGGTCGAAGTCGCCGATCTTCTCTGCGGCCTTTGCAAGGGTGTAAGCGGTCGCAAGGGTGTCGGCACCGCCGAAGGCGCGGTCGGACAGGAGGTAGGCCTCGTCACAGCCGAGAGCAAGAGCCTTTTTCAGCACATCCTCAGCCTGCGGAGGACCCATGCTTATGGCAGCGACGGTAGCGCCGTACTTTTCCTTGAGCTGTATCGCCGCTTCAACGGCGTTTGCGTCGAGAGGGTTTATCATGCTCTGCACGCCCTCGCGCTTGAGGTTGCCGGTCTTGGGATCGAGCTTAACGTCGTCCGTATCGGGAACCTGCTTTACAAAAACTAATATCTTCATTATTTCAATCTCTCCGAATTTGCTTAATTACTGCTCTGTTACTTTGCCAGAACTGCGCCGCTGATGACCATGCGCTGGATCTCGCTGGTGCCCTCGCCGATCTCAAGCAGCTTTGCGTCGCGGTAGAAGCGCTCGACGTGGAACTCACGGCTGTAGCCGTTGCCGCCGAGGACCTGAATGCACTCGTCGCAGATCTCGCAGCACCACTTGGAGCTCATGAGCTTGAGCATTGCTGCCTCTACGGTATGGCGCTGACCCTCGCTCTTCATCTGGGCGGTATCCCATACCATCAGATCCATTGCGCGGATCTTTGCCGCCATGTCTGCAAACTTGAATGCGACGCCCTGATACTTTGCAATGGGCTTGCCGAAGGTGACGCGCTCGTTTGCATAGTTCTTTGCGACCTCCATTGCATGCTGTGCAAGGCCGGAGGCGATAGCGCCGATGGAGATGCGCGCACCGTCAAGAGCCATCATTGCGATCTTGAAGCCTGCGCCCTCCTTGCCGACAAGTGCGTCTGCGGGGAGCTTGATGTTGTCGAAGCTCAGCTCGCAGGTAGCGCTGCCGCACATGCCCATCTTGTGCTCGAACTTACCGACGGTCAGACCCTCTGCGTCCTTGGGAACGACGAAAACGCTGATGCCCTTTGCGCCGGCCTCGGGATCGGTCTTGGCCATGATCAGGTAGTAGTCTGCAACGCCGGAGTTGGTGATCCATGCCTTGCCGCCGTTGAGAACGTAGCTGTCGTCTGCCTGCTTTGCCGCAACGGACTTGATGGCCGCAGCGTCCGAGCCTGCGTTGGATTCGGTCAGGCCGAATGCAAAGATCTTGCCCTCAGCTGCGAGGGGGAGGTAATGGTTCTTCTGCTCCTCGGTGCCGTGGACGTAGATCATGTCGGCTGCCAGCCAGTCTGCGTCAAGGAACAGAGCGACAGAAGCGCTGCCCTTTGCTATCTCGTTGATGACGATCTCGCTCATCACGGCATCACCGCCGCCGCCGCCGTACTGCTCGGGAAGGTGGATGCCCATCAGGCCCGCTTCGCACAGCTTCTTGTGGATTCCCCAGTCAAAACCGTTTTCGTCCATCCACTTGTCACGGGGCTCGACCTCGTTTTTGGTGAACTCTCTTACCATGTCGCGGATCATGATCTGCTCTTCTGTGAACTTGAACATTTTCTTCAGGCTCCTTTTCAAAATAATGTGTTACATAACAGTTCGCGTATTGTGGGATAATATGAATTAAACTGTTACATTTCTGTAACTACTATAAGGATCAGACTTGTTCGAAACTCGATCCTTTTGCTGTGAAAATAATAACATGACTGCAACAGAGTGTCAACACAAAAATAGGAATGTTAATCCTTTTCGGCTTTCTGACATATTCACGTCCAAAAACTAACAATTTAAAGCTAATATCCTACAACAGTTTACCTCTAAATAGGGTGCTCAAAATAGAAGTGTTTTATTCTGTTATAATATTAACTTTGAATTTATGAACAAATATCTTAAAAAGCTTGCCATATGGCATACTTATCTGTATAATAACCGTACAGATATAAATGGGTGGGTATGTGAGTATGTCAATAAAAAATGAGCTGATACTGTCATATATAAAAGAGCTTGACCCTGGGACAAAGATATCCGTCCGCCGCCTGTCGGAAATGCTCGATGTCAGCGTCGGAACGGTCTACAAGGCAATAAAGGCTGCCGAGGCTCAGGGACTTGTCGTCACAAAGCCGAAGTCCGGCACGTTCAAGATAGATTCGAGAGTGGCGCTTGACGCGGAACCCGTCAGCCTCAAGCGGGCGGTCAAGCTCCTCGGCCTTACGACGATCATAGAGCCTGCCGATGCCGACAGGCTGATAGAGCGTATTATCATATGCGACGGCAGCGAGGAACAGCTTCGCAAGTCACTTTCAAAGGACATAAAGGAAAATATAAATGTTTTGTGCTTGGTCGGTGACAGGCCGGAAATTCAGGCGCTCATCATCGAGCTCGGTGCAAATCTTATGCTCACCGGCGGGGCGAGCGCTGCACCGCTCACGCTTATTTATGCCGAACGCAGCGGACGCGCCGTAATAAGCGCTCTTCAGGACAGCATAACTATAATGCTGCTGCTCGAAAAGCTGCGCAGCTCGTTTACTGAAAGCCCGGGCGAGGCTCAGGCGTGGATGAAGATGCCGCAGTATTTGTACAGCAACGATGTCGTCGCCGACTGGCACAAGCTGTGCGAGGATATATCCATCCAGACCTATCCCGTGGTGGACGAAAACCTCAGGCTGTGCGGCGCGCTGGACGTTCCGAGGGCATTTGCCGCAAACCCGTCTCAGCGCATATATGGCATACTCAGACCCGACGGGCAGTGCCTGCATTTTGACGGCGAAACGCCAATGACAAAGATCGCAGAGGATATGCTCCTTTCCGGCAACGGCATCGCGGCGGTGATGGACGGCGATAAGGTCAGCGGCGTTCTGGATTTGAACGATGTTCTGCGCTACTTCATGTTCTCCGGCGGCAGCGGCGGAGTTCCGATGTTTGAATCCTTCCTTGAGGCATCCGACGTATCCGAAACGGATGAGGAGAAGTACTATAATATCCGCATCCCGAACAGGGGAGCGGCAGACCCCTCGGAGTTTACGCTGCCCGTTGTCCTGACGGCGGCTCTGCGCCATGCCTGTCAGATACTCGGCGAGGGCTGTGTTATCGAAAGCGGAACGTTTTTCGCTTCAAAGACCATCGGCGTTCACGAGAGCCTCATGCTGTCAAGCAAGCTCACGCGCCGCGGTGAGCAGGGCTGCACGCTTGAAGAGGAAATATTTGACGACAGCTTTTCGTACACGAAGGCGATACTCATGTTCACGGCAAAGCAAGGAGAGTGATCGTAATGTATATGTTAAATGAAAGCCAGAGGGCGCTGAAGGATAAGGTCAGACGCTTTGTCGGCGAGGAGGTCATCCCCTCGGCGCAGGAACTCGACAAGAGCGGGACGTTTCCCACGCAGCTTATAAAGCGCTGCGGCGAGCTCGGCCTCGTGTCGCCCGAGCTCATGAGCGGCGGCTGCTACAGAGCCTCGGAGCTGTGCGTTATATTGCAGGAGCTTGCCCGCGGCAGCGCGTCGCTTGCACTCGCGCTCGTTCCGCACCTTCTTGCCTGCGATATAATGAGCAATGCGGCTTCGCCTGAGCTGAGGACAAGGATCCTCGAGCCCGGCTTTGCGCTCAACAAGCTCATAGCCTACGCGATAAGCGAGGAAAGCGGCGGCTCGGATGTTCTGGGCATCAATACAACGGCCATACGCCTCGGCGACGAGTGGGTCATAAACGGCTCAAAATCATGGATAACCGCCTCGGGCAAGGCCGACGGATATATAATAGCCGCAAGGACGGCGATCACGGGGCGCAGCCGAGATATAAGCCTTTTCTATGTCGATGCTCAGGCCGAGGGACTGACTGCCGACGCAGGGCCGCGCATGATCGGCCTCAACAGCTGTCCCACGGGCAGACTGGAGTTTGATCACTGCCGCATACCGGCGGGGAATATAATAGGCGAGGAAAATCAGGGCTATGCGCTTTTGAAGCCTACGCTGCAGCTTGGCCGGCTCGCGGTCGCGTCGATAGCCGCCGGTATTGCGGGAAGAGCGCTGGAGCTTGCAAATAATTATGCAACGGAGACGGGCAAATACGGACGCAACCTCTCGTCGTATCAGGGCATTGCCTTCATGCTTGCGGAAATGTACGCAAAGCTGTCGGCATCGAGATGCATGCTCCACTGTGCGGCCGGGCAGTACGACGCAAAGGAGCGTCAGGCCTCGACCGATGTCGCCGCGGCAAAGCTCATGAGCACGGAGCTTGCCTGCGAGATATGCAAAAGCGCACGTCAGATACACGGAGCTAACGGCCTTTCCTCCGATTTCGAGGTCGATCGCTGCTTCCGCGACGCGCAGATGCTCACCATCGCCGAGGGCACCTCGGAGATATGCAAGATAATAATTTCAAACGCCGTCATAAATTCAGCCGGAAAATAGAAAGTCAAAAATATGCACCACCTTAATGAGGTGATGCATATTTTTATATGTTACCAAAATGTTCTTGATTTTTCGTCTGTGAATCTCTATAATCAAAGTAAAGTGGCGCAAAGTGGTGAAAAGTGCATCGAAATTACACGAAAAACAGAGGTGAAGGCGTTGACAGGCGAATATAAGCACAGCATCGACAGCAAGGGGAGGCTGTTTATCCCTGCAAAGCTCAGGGACGAGCTTGGCGACGTGTTCTATATAACGCTTTCCATGGATAACTGCCTTTCGGTGTACAGTGCGGAAAGCTGGAGGGAATTTTCCGACAAGGTAAACGCAATGAGCTATGTGAAGCAGCGCAAAATGCGTCCGCTTTTCGCCTACGCAGCCCGATGCGAGCTTGATAATCAGGGACGCACGCTCGTACCGGCGCATCTGCGCGAATATGCGCACCTGACAAAAAACGTGGCCGTCATCGGCTGCAATAACCATGCCGAGATATGGGATGAGGCAAGCTGGGATAAGCTCTCGGAAAGCGAGATAAGGCCGGAGAATATAGCCTCTGTTATGGACGAACTGGAGTTTTGATATGCACAACGAAGCAAAGCACATTTCGGTGCTGTTAAATGAATGTATAGAAAACCTTGATATAAAGCCCGACGGGATATATGTTGACGGAACGCTCGGCCTGGGCGGACACTCCGAGCAGATACTCAAGCGCCTTGACACAGGCCGTCTCATAGGTATCGACCGCGACGAAAGCGCTATAAGGCGAACCGGCGAGCGCCTTGCCGCCTATGCCGGTAAAATGACGCTCGTGCACGGGAACTTCTGCGATGTTGTGCAGATACTCGATGAGCTCGGCATTGACGCGGTTGACGGAATGCTCTTTGACCTCGGCGTGTCCTCTCCGCAGCTTGACGAGGCTGAGCGCGGCTTTTCGTACATGAACGACGCACCGCTGGATATGCGCATGGATAATACGAGCACTTTGACGGCCTTCACCGTCGTAAACGACTGGGACGAGATGGAGCTTAGCCGCATCCTTCGGGACTTCGGCGAGGAGCGGTATGCACGGCGCATTGCCTCGCGCATTGTCGAGCGGCGCAGCGTAAAGCCCGTGGAGACGACGCTTGAACTTGTCGATATCATCCGCTCGGCCATGCCTGCCGCCGCTCTGCGCGAAAAGCAGCATCCGGCAAAGCGCAGCTTTCAGGCTATAAGAATAGCCGTCAACGACGAGCTCGGCGCGGTGGACAGGATGATGAAAACAGCGCCTGACAGACTTAAAAAGGGCGGAAGGCTCTGCGTCATAAGCTTCCACTCGCTTGAGGACAGAATAGTCAAAACGGGTATAGCCGCAAGGGAAAACGGCTGCACCTGTCCGAGAGAGTTCCCGATATGCGTCTGCGGCTTTGAGCAGACGCTCAGAAGCGTGCACAGAAAGCCAATAGTGCCGGATGAGGATGAGCTGAAATTCAATCCGCGCGCGAGAAGCGCAAAGCTCCGCGTCGCCGAAAGGGTGTAGTGCTCCTTGAAAAGCTCCGGATGTGAATACCAATACGGCTCGAAAAGAAAAAAGCGCTCTGTGCCGCCTGATAAGAGGCTTAAAAGAGCGATGCCGGCGATAATGCTGGCGCTGCTTGCGCTCGTGAGCGCGTCGCTGCTGCTGATGTCGCTGCTCGTGCGCATCCGGATGACGGAGATAAACGATAAAAATGTCGCTCTCCGGCAGGAGGCGGAGACCCTGAAGGAGGAAAACCGCCGCCTGCGCATAGAGTATGAATTTGCGCAGGATCTCGACGAGCTTGAAAGAGACGCAAAAAGCAGGCTCGGAATGCAAAGCCCGCTCATGCGTCAGGCAGAGGAGATAGATACGCCCACAGAGGATAAAGCGATAATCATAAACAACGGATAGGCTGCATATTTCACAGGGCAAAAATATAGTATGTATTATATTTTTGCCGGAAGGAGCAGCTATGAGCAAAGAAAATAAGACACCATGCAGCCCGAATCGGACGATGCTGCGCCGCACCCTGTTTCTCATGGCAGTGTGCGGCATACTTGCATTTACGGTGCTCGCCGTGCGCCTGTATATCCTGCAGGTGCGCGACCACGATAAATACGAGGAGCTTGCGATAAGCCAGCAGCTGCGCGAGACGGGCAGCTCCGCAGAGCGCGGGACGATATACGACTGCAACATGAACATTCTTGCAATGAGCGCGAATGTGGACAATGTCTATCTCAGCCCCGCAGAAATAGAAATGTACGGCGAGGACAGAGAGCTCATTGCCGATAAGCTCTCCGAGATACTCGGCCTTGACCGTGAGGACATTCTCAAAAAGACGGAAAACACCGGCTCGTGGTATGTCACCGTTGCGCGCAAGGTAGAAAAGGAAACGGCGGACAAGGTGCGCGAGTTTAAAAACGAGTATGAGCTCAAGGGCGTGCGGCTTGAGAGCGATACCAAGCGCTACTATCCCTATTCCTCGCTTGCCTGCCACGTCATAGGCTTTGTCGGAACGGATAATTACGGGCTCGACGGAGTGGAGGCACAGTATGACTCCGCCCTGAGCGGAACGGCAGGGAGGTACATGCGCCTTGCCAACGCCTACGGCACGGAGCTGCTGTTCGATCAGTACGAGGGCTACACCGGCGCGGAGGACGGCCTTGACCTTGTTACGACCATAGACCTCACGATACAGCATTATGTTGAAAAATCGCTGTATCAGGCGGTCGAGGACTACGATATCCGAAACGGCGCGGGAGCTGTAGCAATGGATGTGAATACCGGCAGGATACTTGCTATGGCATCCGTCGGCGGCTATGACCTCAATAACTTCCTCGATGTTTCCGACGAGGCGCAAAGCGCGATAGACGCAGCGCCCACTCAGGAGGAAAAGGAGCAGCTGCTTGCCGATGCACAGCGTCTGCAATGGCGCAATAAGACCCTGTCGGACACATACGAACCGGGCTCTACATTTAAAATAATAACGCTGGCCATGGCTCTTGAGGAGGGCAAGGTCAGCCTTGACGACAGCTTCTTCTGCGGCGGCAGCGTTCAGGTGTCCGGCAGAACGAACCCCGTGCGCTGCTGGAAAACCGGCGGTCACGGCTCGCAGAGCCTCACGCAGGCGGTGCAGCATTCGTGCAATGCGGCCTTTGTCAATATCGGACTGCGCGTCGGCGCACAGACGTTTTACAAATACTGCGACGCATTCGGCCTTCTTGAGCTTACCGGCGACAGCTCGCAGCAGCTCACGGCCAAGACCGGCATAGACCTCGGCGGCGAGAGCGGCAGCATCTGGTGGAGCGAGGATACGTTTTACAGCGAAAAGAACAAATCCCAGCTTGCGGCGGCCTCCTTCGGGCAGACCTTCACCATAACGCCGCTGCAGCTGATAACGGCGGTCAGCGCCTGCGTAAACGGCGGATATCTCATGCAGCCCTACGTCGTGGAAAGTTTACTGGACTCCGAGGGCTCTGCGGTGTATAATCATAAGCCGACGGCCGTGCGCCGAGTCCTTAGCGAGGAGACCAGCAAAACGGTCTGCTCCATTCTTGAGCAGGTCGTCGGCGATCCGAACGAGGGCACGGGACGCAATGCCGCCGTTGCGGGCTACCGTATCGGCGGAAAGACCGGAACCTCGGAAAAGGTAAGCTACGAGGCGCAGACAGGAAAAAAGGACTATATCGTATCCTTCGTCGGCTTCGCACCGGCGGACGATCCGCAGATAGCGCTGCTCGTGCTGCTCGATTCTCCCGGAGACGGCTCGGGCGTTTATGTGTCCGGCGGCCAGATGGCGGCTCCCACGGTCGGCAAGATGTTTGCGGATATCCTGCCGTATATGGGCATAGAGCCGGAGTATGACGACAGCTCCGAAGCAGCCGACAGAGCTGTGCCCAAGCTCGACGGCATGAGCATCGACGATGCAAAGAGAACGCTTGCAGCCGAGGGCTTTGACTGCCGCGTTATAGGCTCGGGCGATACAGTGACCGAGCAGCTCCCGCTTACGGGAACGGTCGTCGCGCACGGCAGCACTGTCATTGTCTATGCCGGTGCAAGCCCGTCGGCGGCGCTCGAAACAATGCCAGGCATCAGCGGCCTGAGCTATGCCGAGGCCGTGCAGGAGCTCGGCAAATACGGAGCGTTCCTTCGCAGCAATACCGTCGTGCGCGACGCGGACAGCCAAAGAGTGTTCACGCAGAGCGTAAAGGCGGGAGCCGATATAAAGCATGGAACAGTCGTCGAGGTGTCTCTCACCTCGGATGACGAGAGCATTTTAGGACGATACTGAAAGATAAAGGATGGTGCACTTATGAAATTATCGGAGCTTTTAAAAAACATAGAGCTGACTGAGCATAATGCCGCGCTCGACTGCGATATAAGCGGCATAAGCTACGATTCGCGCAGCACAAAGCCGGGCGACGTGTTCGTTGCGATATCCGGCTTTCAGACGGACGGGTATAAATATATCCCCTCAGCCGTGAAAAACGGCGCGGCAGCCGTCATATGCGACAGAGCGCCGCAGGTCGATGTCCCATATGTCATTGTAAATGACTGCCGCAGGGCTCTGGCGCTTGCAAGCTGCAATTTCTACGGCGATCCGGCAGGGAAGATGCAGATCATCGGCATCACCGGCACGAACGGCAAGACCACGACGACATATCTTTTAAAGCATCTGCTTGAGCAGACGCTCGACGCAAAGGTCGGCCTTGTCGGAACAAACGGAAACATGATAGGCGACGAGTTTATCCACACCGAGCGTACAACGCCCGAAAGCCTTGAGCTCCAGCAGCTTTTCGCTCAGAT
Source organism: Hallerella sp. (assembly GCA_963620985.1). Classification (GTDB taxonomy): domain Bacteria; phylum Bacillota; class Clostridia; order Oscillospirales; family Oscillospiraceae; genus F23-B02. The sequence continues at coordinate 49,059 of CAVFCI010000009.1, forward strand.
GCAGGCTGCCGGCTGCACCCACGTCGTGATGGAGGTCTCGTCCCATTCTCTGGCGCTCAGCCGAGTCGCGGGCATTGACTTTGCAGTCGGCGCGTTTACAAACCTCACGCAGGATCATCTTGATTTTCATCATACCATGGAGGAATATGCTCAGGCAAAGGCACTGCTGTTCAATACCTGCCGCACCGGCTGCATAAACCTTGACGACGCATGGGCGGATACCATGACGAAAAATGCCTCGTGCAGGCTTCTGACATATTCGGCAAAGGGTGCGGCTGCGGAGCTTACGGCACGGGATATAAGGCTCTCGGCAAGGGGCGTTTCGTTCACGGCCTGCTTCGGAGAAGCGTCAGCGCCCGTGAGCCTTGCCATCCCTGGCGAATTTTCTGTATACAATGCGCTCAATACCATCGCTGTGGGACTTGCGCTTGGCATAAGCCTTGAAGACTGCGCAGGGGCAATGATGTCGGCTCACGGCGTGAAGGGCCGCATGGAGCTCGTCCCGACAGACGGAGACTATACCATAGTCATTGACTACGCTCACACGCCCGATGCACTTGAAAATGCGCTCAGGGCTCTTCGTGCTGAGCATAACGGGCGCATAGTCGCTCTTTTCGGCTGCGGCGGCGACCGCGACAGGACAAAGCGCCCGATAATGGGAGCGATAGCTGCCGATAACGCCGATTTCGTTATCGTTACGAGCGATAATCCCCGCACGGAGGAGCCTCAGGCGATAATAGACGAGATACTTGCCGGCCTTGAGGGTAAGAAAACAGAGCACATTGCCATATGCGACCGCGCAGAGGCGATAAAATGGGCGATTGACAAGCACAGGGCAAATGATGTAATATTGCTTGCCGGCAAAGGCCATGAGGACTATCAGGTCGTCGGCCACGAGAAGCATCATATGGATGAACGCGAGATAGTCGCAGAATATATAGAGAAGAGGAACGGAAAATGACCCTGAAGCTGACACTTGCGCTGGTCATGGCGTTTATAACAGCAGTAATAGTCGGAAGATTTTATGTGCCGTGGCTGAAAAAAATAAAGGCCGGTCAGGAGATAAAGGAAAACGGACCGACCTGGCACATGTCCAAATCCGGAACGCCTACGATGGGCGGTGTCATATTCATAAGCGCCTGCACGCTCGTGTGCCTGACGGTCGGCTTCGACTCGATGCGCAGCGGTGATTTTACGCACATATTCGTGCTGCTGTTTGCGCTTGTTTTCGGCGCTATCGGCTTTCTTGACGACTGGGAGAAGCTGCGTAAGAAGCAGAACCTCGGCCTCAGCGCGAAGGCAAAGTTCCTGCTCCAGCTGGCGGCGGCGCTCGTTTTCGTGCTGCTGCTGCGCAAGCTGGGTCACCTTTCGACAAAACTGTATATCCCGTTCTGGAACATTGAGGTATATATCCCCGAGGCGCTTTATTTCATCCTTGCCGCGTTTATAATCGTCGGCACGGTAAACGCTGTCAATATAACAGACGGCGTTGACGGCCTTGCCAGCGGAACGAGCATACCCGTATGCCTGTTTTTCGCCTCGGTGAGCTTCCTCTGGGGCGATAAGTATATGGCGCTGGGCATATTCTCCTCGGCGCTCCTCGGCGGACTCATGGGCTTTCTTGTCTATAACTTCAACCCCGCCAAGGTGTTCATGGGCGATACAGGCTCGCTGTTTCTCGGCGGAGCGATAGCGGCGCTGGCCTTTGCCTACGATATGCCGCTTATCCTCATATCGGTCGGCATAGTATATATCATTGAAACGCTTTCCGATATCATTCAGGTCGGCTACTTTAAGCTCACTCACGGTAAGCGCATCTTCAGGATGGCGCCGTTCCATCACCACCTCGAGATGGGCGGCTGGACGGGCAAAAAGTGGAAGGAGAAAGAAATATTCGCACTTTTTACTTCCGTCTCCCTTGTTTTTGCAATAATTTCATTCATCGGAATATATAATCGTTTCCAGCTCTGATAACGGAGGGGGAGACCTATGCAGTACGGCAGCGCCGGACTCAGGATAAGGGAAACGAAGGGTAAGGCAAGGCGCAAGGGAGTGGATATATCCTTTCTTGCGCTTGCTGTGATACTTCTGACTGTCGGAGTTACCATGGTGCTGTCGGCAAGCTTTGCCCGTGCCTATTATGACCCCAGCGGCGTTACCGGCGGAAAACCGGCATATTATTTTGTCAGGCAGCTTGTTTTCGCCGCCCTCGGCCTTGCGGCCATGACGGTGTGCTCACGTCTGCCCGTCGGCTTTTACAGGCGCTTTTCCGTACCGCTTCTCATAGCTGCTCTTATACTGCTCGCGCTCGTACCGCTTATAGGCACGAACGCAAACGGCGCAAAGCGCTGGATAGGGCTCGGAGCGTTCACAGTTCAGCCCTCGGAGATCGCAAAGATCGCCGTAATACTGTCCTTTTCCTCCATGATCTGCGCACGGCGCGGCAGAATGAAGAGCTTCAGATACGGTATATTGCCCTTTGCGGCCATACTGACCGCGATTGTCGGGCTGCTCGTTCTGGAGCCGCATTTTTCGGCCTCAATTATAATCATCGTCATAGGCGGAGCAATGCTGTTTCTGGGCGGAGCGCGGCTTATATGGTTCATAGCTGCGGGCATAGCGGCGGGAGGCGGCATAGCGGTGCTGCTGACGCTTTTCCCTTATGCCTCGACGAGGATAACGACGTGGCGCGATCCTTTTGCCTCCACCTCTGACGAGGGCTATCAGATCGTCCAGTCGCTCTACTCCATAGGCTCGGGCGGACTGACGGGGCTCGGCCTCGGACAGAGCAGGCAGAAATATCTCTACCTGCCCGAGGAGCACAACGACTTCATCTTTTCCGTCGTGTGCGAGGAGCTCGGCTTCATCGGCGCACTTCTGATACTTATGCTTTTTGCGCTTCTGATAATACGCGGCTATTGGATAGCCCTGCACAGCAGGGACAGATACGGCTTTCTGGCGGCGGCGGGCATCACCACACTGCTGGCCGTGCAGGTCATACTCAATGTTGCCGTCGTTACCAATCTTGTGCCCTGCACGGGTATCTCACTTCCGTTTTTCAGCTACGGCGGCACGGCGCTTTTAATGCAGCTTGCCGAAATGGGGATAGTGCTGAGCATATCCAGAGACATACCAGCAGGACGAGTGGGAGGATAGAACAATGAGAATAATATTTGCCTGCGGAGGCACGGCAGGACATATAAATCCGGCGCTTGCCGTGGCAGGACGCATAAAAGAGCTGATGCCGGACAGCGAATTTCTGTTCATCGGCGCTGTTGGTCAGATGGAGTCCGAGCTCGTTCCGCGCGCCGGCTATAGGATAGAGACCGTGCGCGTCAGGGCGCTCAGCCGCGAAAAAAACCTCGGCGGACTTTTGCACAACATAAACGCCGCGTGGCATCTTATACGCTCTACGATAAAGGCCAAGAAAATAATCAGGCGCTTTAAGCCCGATATCGTCGTCGGAACGGGCGGCTATGTCTGCTTTCCCGTGCTCAAGGCGGCATCCCGCCTCGGCATACCGACGGCTGTGCATGAGAGCAACGCCTATCCCGGACTTACGACAAAAATGCTCGCCGACATAGTCGATACCATAATGCTCGGCTTTGAGGAGAGCCGCAAATACTATAAGAACCCCGAAAAGACCGTCGTCACGGGAACGCCCGTGCGCGGCGAGTTTGCATTATACTCCAAGCAGAGCGCAAAGGCGGAGCTTGGCATAGCCATGGATAAGCCGCTCGTCGTTTCCGTATGGGGCTCGCTGGGAGCGGAGAACATGAACACCGCGATGTGCAGCTTTATCGAGCTTGCCGGCAAAGCGCCGGGCTTTACGCTCATCCACTCGGCAGGCGTTGAGGGCTATGAGGAAATGGTCACAAGGCTGCGCGAGACCGTGCCGGATTACGAGAAAAACGGCATGGATGTGCGCGAGTATATATACGACATGCCGCGCGTTATGGCTGCGGCGGATCTTGTGCTGTGCCGCGCCGGAGCATCTACCATATCCGAGCTTACATATATGCATAAGCCGACGATATTCGTACCCTCACCGTATGTCACGAACAATCACCAGTACAAAAACGCAAAGGTCGTCGAGGAAGCGGGCGGCGCGCTTATATTTGAAGAGGGCGCGTTTGAGCCGCAGGAGCTGCTGTGCGCGGTGAAGGATATACTCTCATCACCCGACAGGCTCGGCTCGATGTCCGCGGCAATGGAAAGCCTCGCAAGGCCGGAGGCGACCGATAAGATATGCGACAGGCTCCTTTCGCTTCTTTCGGAAAACGGCAAATAACAAAAAATCACCTTGCAGCATAGAATGGCGTGATCTAAGTTCTTTCTGCGAGGTTTTTTTATGGCAATATGGCATGTTAACGGAGGAAAGCGGCTTGAGGGAGCATGCTTCGTGCAGGGGGCAAAGAATGCGGCGCTGCCCATTCTGGCCGCATCTGTCGTTTATCCGCTCGAAACGGAGCTGCTGAACGTCCCGCAGCTGAGCGATGTCGAGGTGTCGCTTGATATACTGCGCTGTCTGGGCTGCACCGCCGTACAGCGGGAAAGCAGGGTGTACATAGATTCGCGCAGCCTCGGCTCTGATACGATACCTCGGAGCATGATGGAGAGCATGCGCTCGTCCGTGCTGTTTATGGGCGCTCTGCTGGCGCGCTGCGGTCAGGTGAAGCTCACGCTGCCCGGCGGCTGCAGGCTCGGAGCGCGGCCTATAGATATGCATCTTGACGCAATGAAGGCGCTCGGCGCGTCTGTCGAGGAAAACGGCTGCGAGATAGTGTGCAGGGCACCGAAACTGAGGGGAGCGCACATACGTCTGCCGTACCCGAGCGTCGGAGCAACGGAGAATGCGATGATAGCCGCCTGCGCAGCGGAGGGGGAGACGCTCATAACAGGCGCTGCAAGAGAGCCGGAGATAGTCGATCTTCAGGAATATCTGCGCAAGGCAGGAGCGTATATATCCGGCGCGGGCACGTCCGCCGTAAGAATATCCGGCTTTGAGCCGGAGCGGCACGCAGGCCACAGAGTTATACCCGACAGGATAGCCGCAGCGACTTTTTTGTGCGCGGCGGCAGCGGCGGGAGGGGATATTGAGCTGCGCGGCGTTGATTTAAGGCAATTTTCCCGCCTGCAGCACTTCCTAAAGCGCGCCGGCTGTGATATAATATCATCACAGCGCAGCGTAAGACTGATATCAGACGGGAAGCTGAGCGCCGCGGGACTCGTTTCGACAGGCCCGTATCCCGAGTTTCCTACGGATATGCAGCCGCTTTTGATGGCAGCGCTCTTAAAGGCGCAGGGCAGAACAGACTTTGTAGAGAATGTCTTTGACTCGCGCTTCGGCCACGCAAAGGAGCTTCGACGCTTCGGAGCGGATATCTCCGTCGAGGGGCGCAGCGCCTCGGTGTGGGGAGTGCGCAGCCTCAGAGGCGCTGTCGTCAGCGCGGGTGATCTGCGCGGCGGCGCTGCAATGCTGATCGCGGCGCTCAGCGCCGGAGGAGAGAGCCTGATAGTTGACTCGGGGCATATTGCCCGAGGCTATGAGCAGCTTGACCATAAGCTCCGTTATCTCGGAGCGGATATATATTTGGAGTTGTAAAAATGGCAAATACAAATGACTATTACCGTAAGCGCGAGGATCCGTATAAGCCTAAGCTGACGCGGAACGTGAACCGGCCTCTGACGTTTTTCCTCGTCATAGTCGCGCTTATCTTCATAATGAGCGTGTTCTTCAAGGTCTCGCGCATCGAGGTCAGGGGCAACTCTATCTACAGCGCCGAAGAGGTGATAAGAGCTTCCGGCATAACAGAGGGCGATAACCTGTTTTTCATAAACGGCATCGCCGCCGGAAGCCGCGTCGCGGTGAAGCTTCCGTATGTGGATTCGGTTCAGATAAACCGAGGCCTGCCGAACCTTGTCATCATCGAGGTCACGGAAAGCAAGGCCGTCGGCTGCCTGAAGGTCTCCGACGAGCTGTGGTCTGTAAGCAGCAGCGGAAAGTTTTTGAGCAGCATAACGCAGGATGACAGCAGCTATATCGCCATGATAAGCGGCATAAGCGTATCCGAGGCCGCGACCGGCGAGTATATAAAGGCCGCCTCAGGAGAGGAGAATAAGCTGGCCTATTTAACGGATATACTCTATCAGATACAGGCTCGCGGGCTCCTCGGCAAGGTCACGGCCATCGACATGAGCGATGTGAGCAACCCGACCTTTGAGTATGACAGCCGCTTTCTCGTGAAGCTCGGGGCTATGGATAACACCGAGTATAAATTCGGCAAGCTGCTCTCGGCAGTGTCACAGCTCACGGCTGACGATGCCGGAACGCTTGACGTTTCAAGCGGCGATAAGGTCATTTTCAACCCGAATTAATACTTTGTTTACATAGCGGGGGAAAAAGCTATTGACCTTGAGGCCAAAAAGTTATAAAATGTTACATATCGCGTAATATGACTGCGGCTCATGCCGCATCTTCTAAATAACTGTACTGGAGGAAACAAAATGGATTTCAAAGCCGAAGTAGGCCCTGAAAACGTCGTAACTATAAAGGTCGTCGGTATCGGCGGTGCCGGCAACAACGTTGTCAACAGAATGGTCAAGTCCGGAACTCAGGGCGTTGAGTTCATTGCAATAAACACCGATAAGCAGGCGCTTGCGGTCTCCAATGCCGATCAGAAGATCCAGATCGGCGAAAAGCTGACCCACGGTCAGGGCGCAGGCTCCGATCCCGAGGTCGGCAAGAAGAGCGCAGAGGAAAGCCGCAATAATATCGCCAAGGCCGTCGAGGATGCCGATATGGTATTCATCACAGCCGGTATGGGCGGCGGCACGGGCACGGGCGCAGCTCCCACGGTCGCGGACATTGCGCGTGAGGCCGGAATACTCACGGTCGGCGTTGTCACAAAGCCCTTCAAGTTCGAAGGAAAGCGCCGCATGGATCAGGCAAACGATGGCATTAAGGAGATGCTCGGCAAGGTCGATTCTCTGCTGATAATCCCAAACGATCGCCTGAAGTACGCCACCGATCAGAAGGTGACCCTCGCAAACGCATTCGAGATAGCCGACGATGTTCTCCGTCAGGCGGTGACCAGCATTTCCGACCTTATCAAGAACACGGGCTTTATTAACCTCGACTTTGCAGACGTGACCTGCATCATGAAGAACGCAGGCTTTGCCCACATGGGCGTAGGCCGTGCAGCAGGCAAGGGTAAGGCTGAGGATGCTGCCCGCATGGCAGTCGCAAGCCCGCTCATGGAGACCTCGATAAACGGTGCGCACGGCGTGCTGATAAACATCACGGGCTCCGAGGATATGGGACTTGAGGATGTCGAGGCGGCGGCAAATCTCGTTCAGGAGGCTGCGCACCCCGATGCGAATATCATCTTCGGCGCGACCTTTGACGAGTCGATGCAGGACGAGATCCGTGTCACCGTCATTGCCACCGGCTTTGAGGAAGCACCCACCGCGAAGCAGCCGACGCAGCAGCAGCCGTCTGCCAAGAAGGCAGAGCCCGCGTTCGAGAAGCAGCAGGGCATGTTCAGCGCCGCAAGCGAAAAGGCGGCGGAGAAGAAGCCCGAGGAACCCGCAAAGCCCGCCGGCGAGGAAGACCCCTTCGACAGCATCTTTAAGATATTCAACGCAAACAGCTGAACTTAACAGAAAAACCGGCTGAGCCATTCGCTCAGCCGGTTTTTCACAGCGTGTCAAAAAACCTACCCAATCTCCCTCGTTTCTGGTATAATAAAAGAAACGGGGGTGTTGTCATGGAAGAATGGAAA
>CAVFCI010000010.1:0-55477 GCA_963620985.1 Hallerella sp.
CCGCGCAGCGGGGGAGCTCGAGGGGGCAAGACCCGCCTCGAATTAGATAAACCGCCGTCGAAATCCTTGAAATTTCAAGGATTTCGGTAAAAGCATTTTGAATACTTTCAAAATGCTCGGCGGAAAAGTGCAGTCAAAAAAGTCCCTCGGGGGACTTTTTTGACAAACTGAAATACCGGCTGAGCCATTCGTTCAGCCGGTTTTTTCAGTTTATGTACTTGTCTATCGCGGCGTTGAGCTCCTCGATGAAGGTATCGTCGCCGGTCTCGACGGCGTCGGTGATGCAGTGCTCGAGATGATCCTTGAGTATAACCCGTGCGGTGCTGCTCAGCGCCGATCTTACTGCTGCCAGCTGGATGAGAACATCGGTGCAGTCGCGCTCGTCCTCGACCATGCGCTTTACCGATTCAAGATGGCCTATTGCGCGGGAAAGACGGTTTATGACTGCCTTGCTCTGCGTGTGCGAATGCGAATGGTTGTGGTGCGGATGCTCGTGCTCTTCGTGCTCCGCGATATCCTCGCAGGGCTTTATCTCGTGGCAGTGGAGTATTCCGTCGCCGTGGTCGTGGTAAAACCCGTCGTCAGGTCTGTGCATTTTGAAGCCTCCGTTATGTGTTGTTTAGCCCATGATACTTCAAAATCGCATAAAAAGCAATATAAAAGGCCGGATTGGAAACCCAATCCGGCTAAATTATACGAACCTACAGTTTATCCACAGCGTCCTTGAGCGCCTTTACGGCAATCCTGCCGCCGCGCTTTGCCATACCGGCGATGATGTGCGGCGCAAGCTTTTCAACCTTGGGCGATACGAATTCATCGACCCAAATGAGCTTTATCGCGTCAAATTTGCACTTTGTCGTGCAGATGCCGCAGCCCACGCAGCGCTCCTCGTCGAGAACGACAGCGCCGCAGCCGAGGCAGCGCTCGGTCTCCTTTTTCATCTGCTCCTCGGTGAAGGTACCGCGAAGATCGCTCATGGTGCTCTTTGCCTTAGCAGCGCCTGCGTCTGCGGTCTTCTGGCGCGGAGTCGCGTCGTATCCTCCGAGAGCGAGCGCGGCCTTGGTCTTGTCGAGCGAGGTGAATACGCGCCTGTCGCGGCCAAGGTTCTGCGTCTGACCGGGGTGGACGTAGCGATGGATCGATATTGCGCCCTCCTTGCCGGCAGCTATTGCGTGGATGACGAAGGCAGGACCCGTAACAACGTCGCCGCCCGCGAACACGTCCGGCTCACCGGTCTGATACGACAGCTCATCGACCTTGACGCAGCCCTTCTTATCAAGCTTCATAGCGCCCATGTCTATACCGCCCCAGTCGATTATCTGGCCTACCGCTCCGATGACGTTATCGACCTCGACGGTCTCAAACTCGCCGGTGGGAACGGGTGCGCGTCTGCCGGAGGCATCGGCTGCGCCGAGCTGCATCCGTTCGAGCCTGAGTGCCCTGACCTTGCCGTCCTCGCCGATTATCTCGACAGGGGAGGAGAGGAGCCGGAGCTTCACGCCCTCGCTGAGAGCATCCTCAATCTCCTCGGGGGCGGCTTTGAGCTCGTCTCTGCCGCGACGGTACACGAGCGTTACATCCTTCGCGCCGAGTCTTACAGCGCTGCGGGCAACATCAACGGAGACATTGCCGCCGCCTATGACCGCAACGCGCTCGCCGAGCTTCATTGCATTGCCTGTGAGCGTAGAGCGCAGGAAGTCTATGCCGCCGTAAACACCATCAAGCTCCTCGCTGGAAATGCCGAGCGGCGAGCTCTTCTGTGCACCGATGGCCATGTAAAAGGCCTTGTAGCCCTGAGCTCTGAGCTCATCGAGGCTTACATCCCTGCCGAGCTCAACGCCGGTCCTGAACTCAACGCCGAGCTCGCGCAGCACCTCGATCTCGGACAGAACAACGTCCTTTTCGAGCCTGAACGTGGGTATGCCCATCGTCATCATGCCGCCGAGGGTGTCCTCTTTTTCAAACACCGTCACGGGATAGCCCTTGACGGCAAGATAGTACGCGCAGCTCAGACCGGCAGGGCCTGCGCCGATAACGGCGATCCTTTGCGGATACATTTTGCCTGTCTGATTGAGCATTTTGGGCACGAAGCGGTGCTCAGCCTTCATGTCCTGCTCGGCAATGAATTTTTTGATATCGTCGATCGCAATGGGATCGTCTATGTCTCCGCGGGTGCACTCATCCTCGCAGGACTTCGGACATACGCGGCCACAGATAGCGGGGAAGGGGTTCTCCTTCTTTATCAGCTCAAGAGCCTCCTGATATCTGCCCAGCGCTGCAAGCTTTATATAACCCTGAACGGCGATGTGCGCGGGACATTTGGTCTTGCAGGGTGCGGTGCCGGTTTCGACGACGTTCTCGCGGTTCTCGCGCCAGCTTTCGTTCCAGTGTTCCTTTGTCCAGAGCTTATCATCCGGCGACTCGGAGCGGCTTATCTCCAGCGGCTCTGTCGAGCACAGCTTCTGACCGAGGCGCAGCGCGTTCATCTGGCAGTTTTCAACACACTGACCGCAGGCAACGCATTTTTCCTTATCCACCTGCGCACGGTAGTTCGACTTCATTATGGTCGAGGTGTTGAACAGTCTGCCGCCGCGCAGCGACAGGCAGGAGCATTCGCAGCAGTTGCATATGCCGCCTACCTCGCCCGTGCCGTCGGTGTTGGAAAGCTCATGGATAAGGCCGTTATCCTCGGCACGCTTTAATATCTCGTATGCCTCCTCCTTTGTGATCTCGCGTCCGTGGCCGGTTTTGACATGGAAGTCGGCGGCCTTGTTGAGCATGATGCACATATCCTCCTCGAGGTGTCCGCAGCCCTCGCCCATGATCCTGCGGGTGCGGCGGCAGGAGCAGTCGGTGACGGCGAGCTTCCACGCGCCCTCTATGTATTTGCTCAGCTGATCGGAGGTCACGGCGTGACGGTTGAGGTCTATAGACTGCTGCACGGGTATAACGCGCATAACGCCCATGCCTCGCGGCAGGTTCGGCGTCATGAGCTTCATGTTTTTGAGCGTGTATTCGTCAAAGCAGCGTGCGATCTCGGGATGAGCCTCGACCTGCTCCCTGTTGCCGACCATCATCTCCATGATGCCGGGCACCCAGCAGGGCATGGTGTAGTATTCGATACCGTCGTCGGGGCTCGTGTATATGACCACAACGCCCTCGTCTCCGAGCTCCCACAGAAGCTTTCTCGTCAGCTCCGGACTTTTACCGCATTTTTTTGATATCTCCTCGAGCGTGAGACTGTGCCGTACCTTGCAGGCGAGCGCGACCTCCGCCTGCTCGTCTGTTACTACCTCGGCCAGTATGCGGTACTCGGGGTCTGACGGCACGTTCGGTATGCCGGTGTGCGCTTCAAGCGTGATTTTGTTTGCAAGCGCAAGTATTTTGGGCCTGAATGCCATGGTATTGCTCCTTCCTTTACTTTATTCGCTTCATGTATAAACACTTCTGCGTCAAGAATATCACATTTTAAGAATTTGTCAATACGGGTGCTGTGGCGTAGGTTGAAATTATATAATTTGTACAAGCAGCGGGGCAATATAATGTCCCGAGGTGATACTATGCTTGGAATGTCGCTTGCCATGCTTCTCGGCGGCGTGCTGCTTATGCTCAGGCTTTCGCCGGGCGGCTCGTTTCCGAACCCCCTGTCGGCGGAGGATGAGCGGAGGTACCTGCTGCTCTGGCAGAAGGGGGACATAGCGGCGAGAAATGTGCTCGTTGAGCACAATCTCCGGCTCGTTGCGCACATCATCAAGAAATATTATACGCAGACAAACGATATCGAAGACCTCATATCTATAGGCACGATCGGCCTTATCAAGGGCATAAACACCTATAAGCCCGACCGCGGCATCCGCCTTGCGACCTATGCGAGCCGCTGTATAGAAAATGAGATACTCATGCATTTTCGCAGTCAGAAGAAGACGATGGGGGATGTGAGCCTTTCCGACGTGCTCGACACGGACGGGGAGGGCAACAGCCTGTCGCTCATGGACGTTCTTGCGCAGGACGACGAGATGAGCGAAAGGCTCGGAGAGCTTGAGCTGTGCGGAAGACTGAGTGGGCTTGTCGATACCGTGCTTGATGAGCGCGAGGCGAGGATAATACGCCTGCGCTACGGGCTCGATGGCAGCCTGCCCATGACCCAGAGAGAAACGGCAGGAGCCTGCGGTATAAGCCGCTCATACGTCAGCCGCCTTGAAAAAAAGGCACTTGAGAAGCTAAGAGCAGAGCTTGGCGATGACGGCGGCGGAGCATAATTTTCTTGTATATACCCGCGGTTTGTGGTACAATAACATGAAAAATTACAGGGAGGTGAGACTGAATGCGTGTAAAGAAAACGGTGTGGACGTTTTTCATGCTGATAATGGCGGCAATGCTTGTGCTTATCGTCAATTCGCGTGTTCAGCTCACATCCGAGATAGTCGTCGGCGGAGCGGATTCGGTTTTCGTGAAGACAGATAATCTTACGGATCCCATGGACGGGTATGAGACCTCTGGCAAGGCCTCGCTCGAAAAATATTCAGACCTCGAGTTCCCGACGGTTACGATAACGGACTGGCAGTATACGCTCATCAATAAGGATACGCCGATAAAGTCCTACACGCCGGAGCTCAAGCGGCTCGGCTCGGACGAACCGTATGTGGATAAGCGTATTATCGACAGTCTTTCGGCTCTCGTCTCTGCTGCCAAGGAAGCGGGCTTTGAGCCGTACATAAGCGTGGGCTACAGGTCGTATGCCGACCAGCAGCAGCTTTTTAACGAAAAGGCATCCGAGCTGAGTCAAAACGGCGCGTACACCTATGAGGAGGCTCAGAGCATCGCATCCGAGATCGTTGCAAAGCCCGGCACGAGCGACCATCAGACCGGCCTTGCCGTCGATATTTTCGACAAGGAGTACGAGGTGCTCGATTACAGCAAGATGGATTCGGCGTTTTTCGAATGGCTCGATGCAAACTGCGCGCAGTTCGGCTTTATAAAGCGCTATCCGAGCAATAAAAAGAGCGTTACCGGCTGGGATGAGCCGTGGCACTACAGGTATGTAGGTAAGGCGGCAGCGGAGTTTATCACGGAAAACCGCATGTGCCTTGAAGAATTCGTCGCACATTACAAATAATGATCAAAAAATGCTTGCAATTACGGTGCGCAGATGGTATTATAGCAAGGTAAGTCAGTAAGCATGGAAGAGTGGGTCACAGCCCACTCTTTTTGTTGAGCATTTTGCGGATGATAAAATCAGGAGCTTTATATGAGTAAGATCAGTGATAAGGTCGAGGAGCTTGCACGTCCCGTGGTGGAGGAAGCAGGCTGCGAGCTTTGGAGCGTTGAATATGTAAAAGAGGCGGGGACATGGTATCTGCGTGTGTATATCGACAAGCAGGGCGGCGTCGGCATTGCCGACTGCGAGGCGATAAGCCGCCGGCTCGACCCGATACTCGACGAGGCAGACCCCGTGCCCGACAGCTATGTGTTCGAGGTCGGCTCAGCCGGAGCCGAGCGTGAGCTCAAGCGCCCGTCGGATTTCGAGCGCTATATCGGCTCCGAGGTCGAGGTAAAGCTCTATCAGCCGTATAAAGGGAGAAAGACCCTTGTCGGTACGCTCGACGAATACCGCGGCGGAGACATGACCGTCTCCGGCGTTGAGCTTAAAAAGGAACAGATCGCGCAGGTCAGGCTGCACTTAACCATATAAAAAGAAGAGGTATATTGAAAATGAACGCTGAATTTTTCTCTGCAATCGAAGATCTCGAAAAAGAAAAGGGTATCCCCAGAGAATACATGTACGATAAGATAAAGCAGGCCATGCTCGCCGCATTCCGCCGCGATAATCCCGAGTGTGCGGATAATGTCGATATCCTGCTTGACGAGGACAGAAAGCGCATCGAGATGTACGTCAACAAGATAGCCGTCGAGCAGGTCGAGGATCCCGCGCTGGAGATAGACCTTGAGGCCGCAAGAAAGATAACAAAGCGAGCAAAGTCCGGCGATACGATAAAGATCCCCGTCGAGACGAAAAAGTTCGGACGCATTGCCGCTCAGTCGGCAAAGCAGGTCATAATTCAGGGCATCCGCGAGGCCGAGCGCGGCATAGTGTACGAGGAGTTTACCTCCAAGGAGCATGAGATACTCACAGGCGTCGTCTCCCGCATAGAGCCGAGGACGGGCAGCGTATCCATACGCATAAGCTCCAACAGCGAATATACCGAGGCCATGCTCTCACCCAACGAGAGGATCAAGACCGAGCCTCTCAAGGAGGGCGACCGCATAAAGGTCTATGTTGTCGAGGTCAGAAACTCGACCAAGGGACCGCAGGTGCTCATAAGCCGCACGCATCCGGGTCTTGTAAAGCGCCTGTTCGAGCTTGAAGTGCCCGAGATATTCGACGGCACGGTCGAGATAAAGTCAATTGCCCGCGAAGCGGGAAGCCGCACAAAGATGGCGGTCTGGTCCACCGATCCCGATGTCGATCCAATCGGCTCCTGCGTGGGACCCAAGGGAGGCCGCGTTGCGAGCATCGTCGATGAGCTCGGCGGTGAAAAGATAGATATCATAAAATACAGCGAGATCCCCGAGGAGTATATTGCGGCGGCGCTCGCTCCCAGCGAGGTCGTCAGCGTCACCATGCTCGAGGACGGCAAGAGCTGCCGTGTCATAGTTCCCGACGGTCAGCTTTCGCTCGCCATCGGCAAGGAGGGGCAGAACGCACGTCTGGCAGCAAGGCTGACGGGATTCAAGATCGACATAAAGCCCGAGTCGGAGGCATAAGCGAAAGGAGGCAGCCGCAGTGCAGAAGAAAATACCCATGAGGCAGTGTTTAGGCTGCCGCGAGATGAAGCCGAAGCGCGAGCTTATCCGTGCGGTAAGGTCGCCGGACGGGGAAGTGAGCCTTGATTTTAAGGGCAAAATGCCCGGCAGGGGCGCATATCTGTGCCCGAACGGAGATTGCCTGAGGAAGGCAATGAAGTCCAGAGCGCTCGAGCGAGCCTTCTCGGTGCAGATACCCGAGGAGATATACGAGGCTCTGCAGCGGCAGATGGAGGCGAGCCAATGAGAGAGAAGGCCTTGAATCTGCTCGGACTCATGCGTAAGGCAAATGCGCTGCGCATCGGCGAGGAGGACACCGGCTCGGCCATGAGAGAACACGCGGCGAAGCTCGTGATCGTAGCCTCGGATGCCTCGGATAACGCAAGAAAGCGCGCAGCTGGCTATATGCACGCCGGCAAAGCGCCGCTGATAACGCTTCCGTTTACGAAGGAAGAGATATCGGCGCATGTAGGGAAGAGCGGCTGCTCTATGGCGGCAATATGCGATATCGGCTTTGCCGATGCCTTCATGAAGCTGCTGTGCGGCATATCTCCGACGGAATATGAGGACGCTGCGCAAACGATACAAAGACGCGCCCAGATCAGCAAAAAGCGCAAAAACGACAGTACCCAGCAGAAAAACAAGAGGACAGGTAAAAGGAGGACCAGTGCATGAGCATGATCAATAAATACAGAGTACACGAGGTAGCAAAGGATTTCAACACCACATCCAAGGTGATAACTCAGATATTAACCGACTATGCTACGACTCCGAAAAACCACATGCAGGTTCTTGAGAATAACGAGCTTGACGTGATATTTGAGTATCTTACTCAGCATAATCAGGCCAATAGTCTGGCTGATATATTCGCCTCCGCGCCCAAGGCAGAGGCTTCAAAGCCTGCCGAGAAAAAGCAGGGCAAACCGGCACCGGCGCAGTCTTCCGATAATAAGGCGGCAGCTTCAGCACAGCCCGCGCCTGTCAAGAAAGAAAAGGAAAACAAGCCGCATGTTCCGCGTCAGGTCGCAGAAAAGCGCGTTGTCGATACCCGCGGCAGCGCGGCGGTGAACATAGCCAAGTACGACGAGAAGTTTGACAACATGGCAGGCGATAAGAGCCGCAGCCGTGACCGCGACCGCAAGGGCGGCAAGGAGAAGATCGTCAACAAGGCAAAGCAGCGCCAGCAGGGTCAGGCGGCATCGGCAAAGCGCCGTCAGGAAGAGCGCGACAAGATGCAGAAGCTCCAGCTCGAGATAGCAAAGAAGCAGCAGCTCAAGGTCATGATCCCCGACGAGATCAATGTCGGCGAGCTTGCGTCGAGAATGAAGAAGTCTGCCGGCGAGGTGATAAAGCGCCTTATAAAGCTCGGCGTTTTCGCCTCGGTTTCCGACGTTGTGGATTATGATACTGCGGCACTTGTGGCAATGGAATTCGGCTGCAAGGTCGAAAAGGAGGTCGTCGTCACCGTCGAGGAGAAGCTTATCGACGATCATGAGGACAGCGCAGAGGAGCTCGTAGGCCGTGCTCCTGTTGTCGTTGTCATGGGTCACGTTGACCACGGCAAGACCTCGCTGCTCGACTATATCCGCCACGCAAATGTTGCCTCCGGCGAGGCAGGCGGCATAACGCAGCATATCGGCGCATACACCGTTGAGATAAACGGCAGCCCCATAACCTTCCTTGACACCCCGGGTCACGAGGCATTTACCTCGATGCGTGCCCGCGGCGCAATGGTCACGGATATCGCCATCCTCGTCGTTGCTGCTGACGACGGCATCATGCCGCAGACGGTCGAGAGCATTAACCACGCCAAGGCAGCAGGCATACCGCTGGTCGTTGCCATCAATAAGATGGACACCGTCGGCGCAAACCCCGAGCGCATAAAGCAGCAGCTGACCGAGTACGATATAGTTCCCGAAGAGTGGGGCGGCGAGACCATCGTGTGCCCGATCTCCGCAAAGACCGGCGAGGGCATAGATAATCTGCTTGAAAACCTCGTCATTCTCGCCGAGGTTCAGGAGCTCAAGGCAAACCCGAACCGTGCCGCAAAGGGCGCGGTCATAGAGGCAAGGCTCGACAAGGGCCGCGGCCCGATCATGACCGTTCTCGTTCAGAACGGTACGCTCAGGCTCGGAGATATCATCATTGCAGGCACGGCGGTAGGCCGTGTGCGCACCATGATAAACGACAAGGGCGTCCGCATAACCGAGGCAGGCCCCTCGGTTCCGGTCGAGATATCCGGCATGTCCGAGGTGCCGAGCGCGGGCGATACCTTCAACGCTGTTGCCGACGAGCGCATGGCCCGCGAGCTCGTCGAGGAGCGCAAGACCCAGCAGAAGAATGCAGCCTTCGGAAGCAGCAAGAAGGTGAGCCTTGAGGATCTGTTCAGCCAGATTCAGGCCGGTGAGATGAAAACTCTCAACATCATCGTCAAGGCCGACGTTCAGGGCTCTGCCGAGGCGGTCAAGGCCTCGCTTGAAAAGATCACGAACGACGAGGTGCGCGTAAAGGTCATCCACAGCGCGGTCGGCGCTATCAGCGAATCCGACGTTATGCTCGCCGCGACCTCCGGCGCTATCATCGTCGGCTTCAATGTCCGTCCCGACAATGCCGCTCGCGACAGTGCCGCCCGCGCAAACGTCGATATGCGCATGTACCGCGTCATTTACGACTGCATCAACGAGATAGAGGCCGCCATGAAGGGAATGCTCGCGCCCAAGTTCGAGGAGGTCATCATCGGCCACGCCGAGGTGCGCGAGACCTACAAGGTCTCCAAGGTCGGAACCGTCACGGGCTGCTATGTCCTTGACGGCAAGATCCAGCGCGGCTGCTCTGTCCGCGTCCTGCGCGACAATATCGTTATCCACGAGGGCGAGCTTGCATCGCTGCGCCGCTTCAAGGACGATGTCAAGGAGGTAGCCAGCGGCTACGAATGCGGCATGCAGGTCGAAAAATTCAACGAGATCAAGGTCGGCGACGTTATCGAGTGCTTTGTTATGCAGCAGATAAAGGTCTGACAATGACAATGAATATATCAGGGCGGTCTGAAAGACCGCCCGATGCATAGATACAGGAGGAGAAAAATGCCTTCAAATAAACTGGCAAGGACCAATGACGATATCCGGCTTGTCATGAGCAAGCTCCTACGCGAGATCAAGGATCCGCGTGTGAAGCAGGGCATGATAAGCGTAACTCGCGTTGAAACGACGGGCGATATGCGCTACTGCAAGATATGGCTGTCGGTCATGGGACTTGAAAACGAAAAGGAATTCAAAAAGGGACTGAAATCCGCATCCGGCTGGCTGCGGCGCGAGCTCGGAAGCTCGCTGAAGCTGCGCAATACCCCCGAGCCCGTGTTTGAGCTCGATCACAGCATCGAATACGGCGCGCATATAAACGAGCTTATAAGCAGCCTTGACATTAAGCATGACGAGGACGAAGAATGAATATCAAAGAATGTGCCGCGTGGCTCAAAGAGCAGGACAATATCCTGCTTTTAACTCATGGCCGGCCCGACGGCGATACGCTCGGCGGAGCTGCCGCCCTATGTTCGGCGCTGCGCAGAGCGGGCAAAAATGCCGCGCTATACAACAATCGGGATATAACACCGAAGTATTTTAAATATGTAAAGGACTATATAACTGACGGCTTTGAATATGACTGCACCGTTGCCGTCGATATCGCCGAGGCGTATATGCTGCCGCACGGCTTTGAGGGTGAGGTCGATGCCTGCATAGACCACCATCCGTCAAACTCGCATTATGCCGCACGGCTTCTGCTCGACGGCAGGAAGGCCTCCTGCGGCGAGATCGTGCTGGAGGTAATAAAGGAGCTGTGCGGAGCGCCTACGGCAGATGAGGCAAGCCTTTTGTACATGGCAGTATCCACCGACTGCGGCTGCTTCCGCTACGCAAACGTGACGAGCGAGACCTTTGCCGCGGCAAGCGAGCTGCTGAGCCTCGGCGCGCAGGCGCAGAAGCTCAACTTTGAGCTGTTCCGTCAGGTATCCCGCGCACGCATGGCGCTTGAGGGCAGCATGCTTTCCGGCCTTCAGTATTTCTTTGACGGCAAGGTCGTCGCCGTAACGGTGACGCGCAAGATGATGCTCGACGCTGCCGCCTCGGATAACGACTGCGACGATATCGCCGGCATCCCGGGCAGGGTCGAGGGCTGCGTCGTGAGCCTTGTTATACGCGAGTCGGGCGACAACAGGAGCAGGGTCTCGGTAAGGTCACACGAATGCTTTGACAGCAGCGCACTCTGCGAGCGCTTCGGCGGCGGCGGCCATAAGATGGCGGCCGGCTGCGTGATAGAGGCATCGACCGAGGAAACGCTGCGCATTCTCTTATCCGCGATAGGCGAGGTACTCGGATGAACGGCATCCTCCTTGTCGATAAGCCGCAGGACTGGACGAGCCACGACGTTGTAGCGAAGCTGCGCGGTGTGCTGCACGAGCGGCGCATCGGCCACTCTGGAACGCTCGACCCGCTTGCCACGGGACTGCTCGTCGTGTTCGCCGGCAGAGCCACGCGGGCGGTGGAGTTTGCCGAGGCGGACAGCAAGGAGTATATTGCGGGGCTCCGCCTCGGACTGAGCACCGATACGCAGGACATTACGGGCAATATCACAGCCCGCAGCGATAGGCTTCCCGATGAAAGCGCCGTGCGCGAGGCCATCGGGCATTTTATCGGCGATATCGAGCAGATACCGCCCATGTACTCGGCCATCAAGATAGGCGGCAAGAAGCTGTACGAGCTTGCGCGGAAAGGGCAGAGCGTTGAGCGCCAGCCGCGCAGAATAAGGGTATCATCCATCGAAATTGAAGGAAGATGCGGCGAGGAATATCTCCTGCGGATAAGCTGCTCAAAGGGCACATATGTGCGCACGCTGTGCAGCGATATCGGCGATGCCCTCGGCTGCGGCGCGTGCATGAGCTCCCTGCGCAGGACGCGGGCGGGTCTGTTTTCGCTTGACGATGCGCACAGCCTTGAGGATATAGAGCTTGCCGCGCAAGAGGGCAGACTGTCCGGCGTTCTCCTGCCGGTGGACGCGCTGTTTGCGGAGCATCGGGAGCTTGTGGTCGGTCAAAATGCGTCAAAGCGCCTGAAAACCGGCAATATAATAAAAATTTCCGCCGAGGACGGAGACTACAGGGTCTATTCCGACGGCGGTGAATTTCTGCTTCTCGGCAGGGTCGAGGGCGGAAAGCTTAAAACTATCAAGAGCTTTTTTGAGGTAAGCCAATGACGAAACAAAAGGTAATGGCGCTCGGCTTTTTCGACGGCATCCATGTCGGCCACGCGGCGCTCATTGACATGATAAAGCAGCGCGCACGGGAGACAGGGGCGCAGCCGGCGGTGCTCACCTTCGACGTTCATCCCGACAATCTTGTTTTCAACAAGACCGTGCCGCTGATAAACAGCGCCGAGGACAGGGTGAATATTTTAAAGCGCTGCTTCGGCATCGACGAGGTCGTCGTCGTCCACTTCAGCCGCCGCGTCATGTGCATGGACTGGAAGGACTTCATCGACGAGCTCATTGACGAAATGGAGCTGCGCTGGATCGTCGTCGGGCACGATTTCTGCTTTGGCTACAAGGGACTCGGAACAGCCGAAAAGCTGCGCGGCTACTGCGCACAGCGCGGTGTCGGCTGCGACATCATCCCTGCCGTGCGCCGCGACGGAGTTATCGTCAGCTCCACGCTCATCCGCGAGCTAATAGAAAGCGGAGACATGGAAAAGGCCAATGCCTACCTCGGCCATCCGCACACGCTCACCGACGTAGTCCGCAGCGGCTACCGCCTCGGAACGAAAATGGGCACTCCCACCATCAACATGGGCTTCCCACAGGGGGTTATCGTCCCGCGCCGCGGCGTTTACGCGGCCAAGGCGTACATCGACGGGCGGGAATACCTGTCGGTCACGAATGTCGGCGTCCGCCCGACCGTGAGCGACAGCGGCAATGTGAACGTCGAGAGCTTCCTGCTCGATTTCAAGGGAAACCTCTACGGGCATCAGGTGCGCATCGACTTTTATAAGTTCCTGCGCCCCGAGCGCAGGTTTGAAGACCTCTCGGAGCTCTCGGCTCAGATAAAGCACGACGCACAGACCACCCGCGAGTATTTCGAGAGCCTGAAATGAATTGCATAAGCTTACACCGCAGAAAATTCATTCTGCGGTGTTTTTTACGCTTTTGGTACTTGTAATGCAAATAATGCTATGTTAAAATGGAAAATAGCAGATACAATGCGACAAAATTCAAATTCAGAGGAGGAAATGATGAAAAAACGAATACTAAGTCTGCTGCTTGCGCTGCTGATGGTGCTGTCATTGATGCCCACGGCAGCGTTGGCGGATGACACGAACATCGTCGCCAACGGCACATGCGGCGCGGAGGGTGACGGCAGCGACCTGACTTGGACGCTCTTCACGGACGGAGTGCTCGAGATCAGCGGCACGGGCGCTATGGCCTCGTGGACGGACGATAACGGTGGGCGCGCACCGTGGTTCGATTACTTGCGTTATACAATCAAAAGTGTTGTTATAAATGACGGAGTTACTTCAATAGGCGACTCGGCATTTTATAATTCTTGGTATGGCGCAGGGTTAACGAGCGTCACGATCCCTGACAGCGTGACGAGCATTGGCGGATCTGCATTCTCCGGCTGCACGAGCCTTACGAGCATCACGATCCCGAACAGTGTGACGAGCATCGGCGGCTCTGTATTCTCCGGCTGCACGAGCCTTACGAGCATCACGATTCCGAACAGCGTGACGAGCATCGGCGGCTCTGTATTCTCCGGCTGCACGGGACTTACGAGCGTCACGATCCCGAACAGCGTGACGAGCATCGGCGAAAGAGCATTCCGCGACTGCACGGGTCTTACGAGCGTCACGATCCCGAACAGCGTGACGAGCATCGGCGGCAGTGCATTCCACAGCTGCACGGGGCTTACGAGCGTCACAATCCCCGACAGTGTGACGAGCATCGGCGGCAGTGTATTCTCCGGCTGCACGAGCCTTACGAGCGTCACGATCCCCGACAGCGTGACGAGCATCGGACAGGGTGCATTCTACGGCTGCACGGGGCTTAAGAGCATCACGATCCCGAACAGCGTGACGAGCATCGGCGGATCTGCATTCTCCGGCTGCACGGGACTTACGAGCATCACGATCCCCGACAGCGTGACGAGCATCGGACAGAGTGCATTCTACGGCTGCACGGGGCTTAAGAGCATTGATATCCCAGACAGCGTGACGAGCATCAGAGAATATGCATTCCGCGGCTGCACGGGGCTTACGAGCATCACGATACCGAACAGCGTGACGAGCATCGGCAGCTCTGTATTCTCCGGCTGTACGGGACTTGAGAGTATCAATATTGATACCGACAGCTTCTGGGGAAACATAGAGAGCTACGCATTCCAAGGCTGCACGAGCCTTACGACGGTGAATATGAAGAGCTGCCGGAGCATCGGCGAATTCGCCTTCCAAGGCTGCACAGCGCTCAAAGAATTGCCTCTGCCGTCAAATCTGCAAACGATCGGTCAATTCGCCTTCCAAGGCTGCACTGGTCTTGAGACGATGACCATTCCAGGAAACGTCAGTAAGATCGACGTATCGGCATTCTCCGGCTGCACGAGCCTTACGAACGTGAACCTGCCGCTGAGCCTGAAAACCGTCGGCAACGCCGCGTTCCGCTATTGCAGCAGCTTGGCGGACGTGTATTACGAGGGCGATGAGCTTGCGTGGAATGAGATAAACATTGCTGCGTACAATGAGCCGCTCACCGGTGCGGAGCTGCACCTGAAGGAGCACACCCACACCTTCGGCAGCGGAGTTGTCACAGCGCCGAGCTGCACCCAGCAGGGCTTTACTACATACACCTGCAAGTGCGGCGAGACCAAGACAGATAACTATGTTGATGCGCTTGGTCATAATTATAAAAACGGCGTCTGCACCCGCTGCGGCGCTTACGAGCCGCACACCCACAGCTTCACCGCTGAGGTGACCGCACCGACCTGCACCACGGCAGGCTACACGACCTACACCTGTACCTGCGGCGAGAGCTATAAGGACAGCTACACCGACGCGCTTGGTCATGACTATAAAAATGGCGTATGTACTCGCTGCGATGCGAAAGACCCCAGCCCCAGCGACTGCGAGCATCAATACACGGAAGAGGTGTACTTGCCGACCTGCGCGATGCAGGGCTATACGCTTCATACATGTACGCTCTGCGGCAATAGCTATAAGGATGCTTACACCGATAAGCTCGTGCACAAGGAATATATCGCTGATGCAGCAGAAGCAACCTGCACCGCGTATGGCTACACAGGCGACACGAAATGCGCCATCTGCGGCGAGTTGTTAGCCAAGGGCAAAAAGATCGTGCCCTACGGCCACAGCTTTGTTGACGGCGTTTGCACCCGCTGCGGCGCGACGGAGTCCACGGAGGAGCATGTCCACGACTATTCTATCGCCGTGGAGACTGAACCGACCTGCACGACACAGGGATATACTACATTTACCTGCTCTATCTGCGGCAAGAGCTATGATACCAATTACCGCAGCGCATATGACCATTATTATAAGGACGGTGTCTGCGTCCGCTGCGGTGCGGAAGACCCGAACTACGTCAAGCACGACCACACCTATACAGAAGACGTAAGCGCTGTTACATGCACAAAGCCAGGCTGCACAGTGTATGTCTGCACAATGTGCGGAAGCTATTATGTTGACGGTATCAGCAAGGCCACCGGCCACAGCTATGTTGACGGAGTTTGCACGGTCTGCGGCGTTTCCGGCACGGTGAACGTTGAGGACAGCGGCTTCTGCGGAAGCATAAACGGCGGAACTAATGTATGGTGGACACTGTACGATGACGGTACGATAATCGTCAGCGGCAGCGGCGATATGGGCATTATCGACTGCGATAAGAGCAAGATCAAAAAGGCTATCGTCGAAGATGGCGTTAACACCATGAATTATGCCTTCCAGAACTGCACGAATCTTATCAGCGCCTATGTCCCTGGAAGCGTCATTCTGGGAACTATAAGCTTCATGGACTATGCTTTCTATGGCTGCACCAGCCTTACGGACGTGACCATCAGCGAGGGCGTGACAAGGATAAATTACCACGCCTTTGAGGGCTGCACCAGCCTTGAACATATCACTCTGCCATCGACTATCGACAGCGTTGACGAGTGGTCCTTCGCAGGCTGTACGGCACTTAAAAGCATCACCATTCCCGAAAATACTACACTGATAATGTGGAATGCATTCGAAGGCTGCACAAGTCTGGAATCTGTTGATATCAAGTCCTGCAACACCATAGGTTCCGATGCTTTTGCTGGCTGTACTGCACTTGAAAGCGTCAATCTTCCCGAAAATATCAACTACATATCTTACGGCGTATTCGGAGACTGCTCCAGCCTCAAAAATGTGAATTACGCGGGAACGGACATACAGTGGAGTAAGGTCATAATAGAAGAAAATAATGATCCCCTCCTAAATGCAACGATGGAGCATGTCTGTTCGTTCGGCAACCCTGTTGTTACAGCGCCGACCTGCACAGAGGATGGTTACACAACATACAGCTGCTCCTGCGGCCAGGAGATACGTTCGTTTGTAGTCCCTGCTCTTGGCCATAACTACGTTGACGGTGTTTGCAGCGTCTGCGGCGAGGTCGAGCTGCACACCCACGCATTCACCTCTGAGGTGGTCGAACCGACCTGCTCAGAGCCCGGCTACACGAAATATACCTGCTCCTGCGGCGAAACGTACAATGACGATTACACCGAAGCCCTCGGCCACGACTATAGCCTCTTGGGTCTCGGCAAGTGCAGCCGCTGCGGAGAAAAGAAATCCGAGCACAAGGATGAGCACATCCACAGCTTTAAGTCCACCGTTGTCGAGCCCACCTGCACCGAGGAGGGCTACACCGAGTGGAAGTGCGAGTGCGGCGAAAGCCATGTGATCCTCCGCACCGAGGCTCTCGGCCACAGCTATGATGCCGACGGCGTGTGCACACGCTGCGGCGCAGTCGATCCAAGACTCCAGGACGGCAGCATCACCGTATCTGTCGAGAAGGCAAAGGCCGGCGAAAATGTGACCGTACATATCAGCCTGAAGAATAATCCAGGCGTTTCGGCAATAAGGCTTATGCTCAATTACGATGCCGATAAGCTTGAGCTCATCGGCCATGAGGACGGTATATTGACCGGCTGGGAGGTTGAAAGCAGGGCAGTATGGCTCAGCTCCGGCGCTGACAGCAGCGACAACGGCGTTATCCTCAGCCTTATCTTCAAGGTCAAGGAGGGCGTTGAGGACGGAGAGATCCCCGTAACGGTAAGCTACAGCAGCGGCGATATTACCAATGATGCCGAGGAGGTATTCTCCCCGATCGTGACCGCCGGCGGCATTACGGTTTACAGCATTCTCCCCGGAGATATAAACGGCGATGGCGATGTCAACGCGCTTGATCTCATCAGACTCAAGAAATATATCGCGGATGATACAACAGTGATCGTCGGCAACGGCGACGTGAACGGCGATGGCGATGTCAACCTCCTCGATCTGATAAGACTTAAAAAATATCTCGCCGGCAGTGAGACAGAGCTCCACTGATATCCCATAAAACAAACGCACCGCACGGTTTCCCGTGCGGTGCAATTTTTATCGGATCAATATCAGTTGAATGCGATGCCGTCGGTGCTGTCGAGCGGGGCGATGCTTATCCACGTCTTGCCGACGCTAAGGTCAAGGGCTGTGCCGTCCTTGAGCGTGTAGTGGAAGTTGTCGGCGCGGTCGGCGCGGGTCCAGTTTATCTCGACATACTTGCCGCCGGTGAAGAAATAGCCCGTGCCCGAACCCGTGAGCTCCATGGCCTGACGGCCATAGCTGTCGATGGTCTCGGTCGGAATGTTCAGAACGATGACATTTGCGAGGTCTATCGAGCTGTTGCTGCCGCCGTCGGTGTACTCAGTGCCGCTGATATATGCGTTGTAGCAGTTCTTTTCGGCGTTGTACTTGAAATTGGTCTTGTAGTAGCCGTAGGGCACGGTGAAGTCCGCGGTGCTGCCGCCGCTACACTGCGACACGGCATCGGCAGAGAAGCTCAGACCGTAGGTCGTGTCATAGCCGCTTGAGTGCTTGAGGTCATAGTTGTTAGCCGCAAAGGAGGCAAGCTTCGTGCCGTCTGCAAACAGAGTGTGCTCGATGGCCTTGCCCTGATTTATGCGTGTCTGGTCGCGGTAATAGCTCGAAGCCTCGCCTGCGCGTGAGCCGCGGACACCGTCCATGTTGTCGATGCCGAGCGTCTTGATGTCCGAATAGGCCTGCTCGCTGCCGCCTGCGTGGATGTAGATAGCGTCGTAGGCCTGCGCCATGCTTATGTAATAGGGTCTTGCGCTGCGCAGTGAGCCGATTGTGATGCCGTCAACATCGTTGAACACGGCCATCATGCGGGTTATGCCGCCCTCGGCAAGCGCCTCGTAAATGATCGAGGCCTGTGACAGGCCGACAGGGGGACGTGCATCGGGGTGGTTATTTATCATAACACAGTACGGACGCAGATCGCTGATGTCCTCGCTGACCGATTCGCCCGTCAGTGGATTGATAGGGCCGGATACCGTTTCGTTCTTGTTCAGGCCGTCACCGTTCACGTCGGGCGCACTGCCATTTTGCTCCTCATCCTTGCCGCAGCCGGTGAACAGGCACAGCACCATGATGACCGACAGAACGAACGCCAATATTCTCTTCAAATTGAAACACCTCACATTTTGTATATTTGCTTTGAAAAATGGCATATTCATTATACTATTTTGCACCCATATTGTCAAACCGGCGAAAATATGTTAGTATTGCAGGCAGGAGATGATTATAATGTATGATCAGATAAAAAGTGAAACAGAAAACGCGCTCAGGGAGCTGCTTGAAAGCTCGAAGCTCAAAAAAGGCTCTATCGTGGTCGTCGGCTGCTCGTCGAGCGAGATTCTCGGTGAGCGCATCGGCAAGGGCTCGTCCCCAGAAACGGGCGCTGCCGTGGCTGAGACGATACTCAGAGTGCTCGACGATAATGGCATATACCTTGCCGCGCAGTGCTGCGAGCATCTCAACCGTGCGCTCGTCATTGAACGCGAGGCGTCTGAAAAATATATGCTCGAGGAGGTTTGCGTAAGACCCATGCCCAAGGCAGGAGGCTCGTTCGGCACCGCCGTGTACGATAGGATGCGCGATCCCGTCATGGTCGAGCATGTCAGGGCTCATGCCGGTATGGATATCGGCTGCACGCTCATCGGTATGCACCTGAAGGAGGTCGCCGTTCCGCTCAGACTGTCGGTAAAGCATATAGGCGATGCTCTGGTCACGGCGGCATACACGAGACCGAAGCTCATAGGCGGCGTGAGGGCGCATTATCCGGAATAATGTCATCAAGGCATTGGACAGTTCCAATGCCTTGTGTTTTTACTACTCTGCTTTCACAGCTATCCCGCAGCCGCGCATGGTCTCGGCAAGGCACTGCAAATGCTCGTGCGATATATCGGTGAGCGGAAGCCGTAGCTGTCCGCAGTCGAAGCCTATCATGCGCATGGCGGCCTTTACGGGAATTGGGTTTGTCTCAATGAACAGCTCTGAGAACAGACGGGAATATTTGAAGTACAGCTGCTGTGCCTGAAGGAAGCTGCCGTCAAGGCATAGCTCGCACAGCTTTGCGACCGCAGCCGGTACGACGTTCGATGCAACGGATATGACTCCGAGCGCGCCGAGCGCCATCATGGGCACGGTGTTGTCGTCGTTGCCGCTCCATATGTGCAGATCGTTTCCGCACTCGGCTCTTGTCGCTGCAAAGAGGCTGAAATCACCCGAGGCCTCCTTGACACCGTTTATGTTCGGGTGCTTTGACAGCTCAACGTAGGTCTCGAGCTTTATCCCGATGCTCGTTCGGGACGGAACGTTGTAGACTATCATGGGAATGTCAGCTCTGTCTGCGACGTATGTGAAGTGCTTTATAAGCCCGAGCTGCGTTGCCTTGTTGTAGTACGGCGTTACCATGAGCACGCCGTCGGCATTGCATCGGAGCGCACATTTGGCAAAGCCGAGCGCCTTTTTCGTATCGTTGCTGCCTATGCCGGCAATGATCTTCATGCGCCCGTTGTTATGGCGGCAGGTGAATTCGATAAGTGCCTCGTGCTCATAGCGGCTCATAGTTGCGTTCTCGCCGGTCGTTCCGCAAACGACGATGGCAGCTGTTCCGTTATCGTATTGGTAGTCTATGAGCTCGGCCATTCTGCCGTAATCAATGCCGCTGTCGTTAAACGGCGTTACTATCGCGGTGCAGGATCCCTTGAATATCGGAGCTTTGAACATGGCGTACCTCCAATCATGATATCCTTAAAAATTATGCTCGCCGACTGCGATATATGACTTGTTGAATTATTGCGGCTTTTGTATTATAATGATAGCTCAATATATAAATGGAGCACGATCTAATGAATAAATCGGATTTTGACTTTTATCTGCCGGAGCGGCTCATAGCTCAGACACCTTTGGAAAAGCGCGATGCCTCGCGCCTTCTGCATCTTGATAAGAACACCGGTGAAATTGAGCATGGGCATTTTCACGATATAACGAAGTATCTCAAAAAAGGCGACTGCCTTGTAATGAACGACTCGCGCGTTCTTCCGGCACGGCTTATCGGCTCGCGCCTGAGCGGAGGTCTTGTCGAGCTCGTGCTGCTGCGCGATCTCGGGGACGGCTGCTGGGAATGCCTGAGCCGTCCGGGAAGAAAGACAAAGCCCGGAACGGAGCTCAGCTTCGGCGACGGGGAGCTTACGGCTACGGTCATGAGCGTTGCCGACGGCGGAAACAGGATAGTAAAATTTCATTTTGAAGGAGTTTTCCTTGAAAAGCTTGAAAAGCTCGGCAAAATGCCGCTGCCGCCTTATATAAAGGAAGAGCTTCAGGACTCGGAGCGCTATCAGACCGTGTACTCGCGCGAGCTCGGCAGCGCCGCCGCGCCGACGGCAGGACTGCATTTTACAAAGGAGCTGCTCAAAGAGATAGAGGACATGGGCGTTAAGACCTGCTTTGTCACGCTGCACGTCGGACTGGGAACGTTCAGACCGGTAAAGGCCGAGAATATAGAAGAGCATGAGATGCATTCGGAGTTCTGCATGATCCCGCAGGAGACGGCGGATATAATAAACGAAGCTAAGAAAAACGGCGGCAGGGTCATCGCTGTCGGGACGACCTCCTGCCGCACACTCGAAAGCTTTGCGCAGGATGACGGAACAATGAAAGCATCCTCCGGCTGGACGAATATATTCATCTATCCGGGCTATAAATTCAAATGCATAGACGCGCTGATAACTAACTTCCATCTGCCGGAGAGCACACTCATAATGCTCGTCTCGGCTCTTGCCGGACGCGAGCATGTGCTCAAGGCCTACTCTGTCGCCGTTGAGGAGGAGTACAGATTTTTCTCCTTCGGTGATGCTATGTTGATATCATGATTCAGCGCAATTTGAAAAGAACACGTTGTTGACTTAGTAAAATAATATGGCATAATAGAATTGACAAGAAAACAATGATATTATTTGAGTACGGCGAAGAAAAACGAGGAGAAGATGATGCCTGAACTTTGCAGATTTTATAACATCATTATATCATTATTAAGATGCTTTTCAGCGACACAGACAAGCACCATAAGCCGCACTTTCATGTGTATTATAACGAGTACGAAGCCTCAGTCGGGGTAGACGGCGAATTGATCGAGGGAAGTCTTCCTGTCAAGCAGCTGAAGTTGGTACAGGCATGGGCTGCTATCCACGAGGAAGAACTCTACGCCGCTTGGAATAAAGCGGTACAAAATATTCCGTTCGGAAAAATCGAACCGCTGAGATAGGAGGAATGAGCTTATGTATATCTCTAACGGAATTGCCTATGCAGGCGAACAGGAACCTGCTATTAAGGTCTGCGGCGTTCGACCGATGGCAGGTCACAAGCTTTGGCTCCGCTTCACTACGGGAGAAGTAAAGCTGTTTGATTTCACACCGCTGCTGAAGGATGCCGGTTTTGCGCCGCTGGCCGATGAATACACCTTTGCAGGTGTCTATATTGACTATGGCGTGACGGTCTGGAACGATGGCAATATTGATATTGCACCGGAGTATCTGTACGAGCATTCGGTGTCAGCAGAAGGCATTGCCTGAAAAAACGGGATCAGCGCCTCATAATTGCTAATAGGGGAGAGGACTATGTACAAACTTAAAAAGCAGGAGGGAAGCGCCCGCCGCGGCGAGCTTGAAACAGCTCACGGTACAGTGCAGACACCGGTATTTATGAATGTCGGCACGGCTGCCGCCATAAAGGGAGCACTCTCCGCTGCCGACCTGAAGGCCATCGGCTGTCAGGTGGAGCTGTCGAATACCTATCATCTGCACCTTCGCCCCGGCGACGAGCTTGTCAGGGACATGGGAGGACTGCATAAATTCATGACCTGGGACGGACCGATACTTACCGACAGCGGCGGATTTCAGATATTCTCGCTTGCAAGCCTGCGAAAAATAAGCGAGGAGGGTGTAAAATTCAACTCCCACATTGATGGGCGGCATATATTCATGGGACCCGAGGAGAGCATGCGCATTCAGGCAAACCTCGGCTCGGATATCGCCATGGCCTTTGACGAGTGCATAAAGATACCCTCGCCGCGCGAGTATGTTGAAAAGTCCTGTGAGCGCACCTATCGCTGGCTCACGCGCTGCAAGGCCGCACTCAATGAATATAACAGCCGAGATGACGCGGTCAATCCGGGTCAAATGCTCTTTGGCATAAATCAGGGTGCGACCTTTGCCGATATACGCATTGAGCATATGAAAAAGATAGCAGAGCTCGAGCTCCCCGGCTATGCCATCGGCGGCCTCGCCGTCGGAGAGAGCCATCAGGAAATGTACGATACCATTCGGGCGGTCGAGGAATATATGCCAAAGGACAAGCCGCGCTACCTTATGGGCGTGGGCACACCCGGCAACATCATAGAAGGCGTTGCACGGGGAGTTGACTTTTTCGACTGCGTAATGCCGGCTCGAAACGGCAGACACGGTCATCTGTTCACATGGAACGGTATCATCAATATCAAAAACGAAAAATACATGCGCGACGAGCTGCCCATTGATCCAGAGTGCGGCTGCCCGGTATGCAGACGGTACAGCAGGGCGTATGTGCGCCATCTGTTCAAGGCAAACGAAATGCTTGCCATGCGCTTTGCGGTGATGCACAATCTGTTCTTCTACAATAAGCTTATGGAAAAGATACGTTTCAGCCTCGACGAAGGAAGCTTTGAGCAGTTCAGAGGGAAATATTCAAAATTGTTGGATACAAGGATATAAAATACTTGAAATAAGGCGCATTAATATGTATAATTAACTAAATGCTTAAAGCGAAATTTAAATATAAGGAGCACAATATGTTTTTAGCAACGACTACCGGAGCGGGAAGCTCCAGTTCCATGATCATTATCCTTCTTCTGTTCTTCGTACTGATGTGGTTCTTCATGATCCGTCCCGAGAAGAAAAAGCAGAAGAAGATCGAGGAAATGCGCAGCGCACTGACCGTCGGCGATCAGATCGTCACCATCGGCGGCGTGATGGGAACCATCGTCCATGTGACCGAGGATGATATCACCATCGAGACCGGCGAGGACAGAGTCCGCGTTCAGTTCAAGAAGTGGGCAGTCAGCAGCAACGTCAGAGCCGAGGCTGCTGAGGCAAAGGAAAAGAAGTAATAGGCGCTCATAAAAATACCTTCGGACAAATATGATGTACAAACATCATGTGCCGGAGGTATTTTTTATGTCTGCAAGCAAAAGCAAAGGAGGGAGCAGGGTGGTGACGGGAGCTGTGCTGGCCATAGCACTTACGGCGATTTTGTGCGGCGTTTACGCTCTGCTCGTGAAAAACGGAAAATGCCCGCAGGAGCATTCCGATATCGTCATAAGTGTGGCCGTTGCGCTTAGCGTGCTTGCGGCCTCACTGACAGTAAAGACGGGTCAGGGGAGAGGAGGCTTGTACGGCCTGACGATAGGGCTTGTATACGCCGCTGTTCTGACAGCCGTGCCGCTTATTGCGTACCCCAGCGAGGTCGATTGGCTCAAAATCGTGAGAATTATTGCCATAGCGTCGGTGAGCGGCTTGACAGGCGGAAGCATCAATTTAGGCAAAAGTAACAAAAGCTTTCATAAAAGTCGCAAAAAGCGAGCTTGATATAACTATTTGTATATAGTGCCTTGAGTTGACATAACGCAAAATGATAACCTATATGTAGTGAAAATCGCGGCGCTCAGCGCCTAAATCTTGTGATTATCACTGAATGTATTGAGCTTGAGAACGCTGGAGGGTAACGCGGTTTACATAATGCTGTTAACATAATATATCGACATAATTAACAAAATTGATATTATTTTTAGAAATCGCTTGATTACATCGAAAAATTGTATTATATTGTGTGTACACAGTAATTATGTAAATCCATGAGTTATTCTCCACAGCTTCAGTAAATGTGAGGGGAACTGATGGATAATATTGATTTACGCAAAAAAGCCGGTATTTCGCCTGATCTCAGCCTGAGCCTGCCGCTTATAACGGCGGCGTTTATCCTCGGAGCGGTCTGCACTGCAATGCTGCGCATGTCTCTTTACGAGGATATT
This sequence comes from Hallerella sp., assembly GCA_963620985.1. Taxonomy (GTDB): domain Bacteria; phylum Bacillota; class Clostridia; order Oscillospirales; family Oscillospiraceae; genus F23-B02. The sequence goes on from CAVFCI010000010.1 coordinate 24,511, forward strand.
ATGTCTATCGGTCAGGCGGCAAGGGTATCGGGCTGGGTATGCCTTTCGGCTCTGCTTTTTGCCGCTGCTGCCTGTGTCGTGATGCCGGCAGCGAGGGTGCTCAGCGCTCTGCTGTCCGCCGTCTGCGGCGCGGCGGCTGTCTGCATGTCTTATCTGTATTCTGACTTAAAGCTGTTTTCGACTGAATTTTTTGCGTTTGCCGCCGTGATGCTTGCCTATACTGCGGCGTTTGCCTATGCTTCTGCCCGCGTTTTTGTGCTGTCGCCTAAGCTGCGCAGCTTTATTAGCACCGATCGCAGGCTCAGGCGCGAGCTTAACGTATTCTGCGCAGTGTCGGCTGCGCTTACGCTGCTCTCGCTTGCTTCCGCAGCGGTATTTATTCTGTGATTTAAAAGAAAGGGGGTTGCCGGATGCTTAATTCTGAGTGCCTCGAAGTGTTCAATAAGTATCTTACAGAGGTGAAGAAGAGCTCTCAAAATACCCTCAGTTCCTATATGCGCGATGTTCGCCAGTTTGGTGACTTCATGCAGACACACACGACGGAGACCATTGCGAGCGCAACGGAGGACGAGCTGTCCGAGTACATAGCATGGCTCAAGGGAAACGGAAAGTCTGTCGCTACGGTGTCCAGAGCAATAGCCTCGCTCAAGTGTATGTACGGCGTGCTGTGCGACGAGGGCTATGTCAGCGAAAATCCCACAGGCAAGCTCTCTCCCGAAAAAAGCCAGCATAAGCTTCCACAGATACTCACGAGCAAGGAGGTCGATCTTTTGCTGGAGCAGCCCTCCTGCACGGATGCAAAGGGCTACAGGGACAGGGCGATGCTCGAGCTGCTGTATGCGACAGGCATCAGGGTCAGCGAGCTTATTGCGCTGAATATAAACGATGTGAACACCTCTGCCGGCGTTGTCAGATGTGCGCCGAACACGGACAAGGAGCGTCTTATACCCCTGTATGCGACGGCTGTCAAGGCTCTCAACGAGTATATTGAGTTTGTCCGCCCGCAGATGATCGCTCTGCCGACGGAGCAGGCGCTGTTTGTAAACGTCAGCGGCGAGCGTATGTCACGTCAGGGCTTCTGGAAGATCATAAAGTCATACCAGCAGAAGGCGCATATAGAAAAAACGATAACACCGCATACGCTGCGCCATTCGTTTGCGGCGCACCTGCTCGAAAACGGCGCCGACCTGCACTCGATACAGGAAATGCTCGGCCATTCGGACATATCGTCCACTCAGGTATACTCCCAGCTTGTGAAAAAGCAGCTCAAGGATGTGTACAACAAGGCGCACCCGAGAGCTCATAACGGATAAATAAAAACTGCTGTACTCGTTTGAGAACAGCAGTTTTTTGCTCCTATATTTAATTGCGGTATTTCAGATCGTTTTCTATAGCGTAGCGTTCGGCGGTGCTGCCCTTTTTGCAGCGGATAACGACCTTGGGAGACTCAAGGAATGCGTCGGGCTCAATAGTCTCGACAGAGTCGGGAATATATATCTGCCGCAGGCTTTTGCAGGTTCTGAAAGCGTATGTGGCTATCTTTTTGCAGCCGTCCGGCAGCGTGATGCTTTCAAGCGCGCTGCATCTGTTGAATGCCGAGCGAGATATTGTTTTTACCGGCTTTTTAAACACAAGCGTCCTGAGCTTTGAGCAGTTATAGAATGCCAGATAGCCTATTTCGTCAAGCTCTGCTTCAATGACAAGGCTTTTGAGCTTTTCACTGTTTTTGAAGGCGTTATCGGATATGCATCGGACGGGGAGACCATCTATCGTTTCCTGTATCGTCAGCTCGTGCACGGCCTTGCTGCCGCTTGACAGAGTGACAGCACCATGAGCTATGGCATAGTTATAATCAAGCGCTGCACTTCGCTTTGCATAGCTTTTAAATGCGTCGGAGATTATGCGCTCACGGTACTTTCCGTATAGCGGGCCGTTGTTGTACTGGTGTATATCTATGCCTGCGCCGCCGACATTGTACTCTATAAGGACAGGCTCTCCGTCCTCATCTATGGCAATATCCCACGAAGCCACACCGAACATCGGCACATGCATGTGACAGCGCTTGACGGCCTCGAGAGCTTTATCAAAATTGGGTACAAAGCCATCACTGAAGACAAAGCCGTTAGGATGAACATCGTACCTTTCGCCCTTTTGCGTGTAGCCGCAGTCATTGAGCCGTCCGTCGGGCTTAACTCCGCAGCCAACTCCGCCGCTGCTGAAGTTATCGACACGGCTGCCGCTGTTTCCTATCCTCACGACCGCCGACAGAGGGATCGACTCACCGTCGAGCATTACGCAGATGATGCGTATGGTGTTTATCGAGAATGCGTTCATCTTAGCCATCTCAGGGTGCTGGCGCATAACGAGTTGAACGGCGACATCGCGGTCAACCTCGAGCGCATCCGAAATATCGTCTTTTGTGCTCTCTGTATCTAAAAAGCGTACGCCCTTTCCGCCGCTGCTTGCGCGGCTTATCTTGACTACGACCCCCTGATCGAGCTTTTCATACAGCTTATCGATCGCCTGCTGCTTGCTTATGGGGCTGAAATCCGCATCGAGATACAGCCCGTGTATCTTTCGTATAAGGGTTACGGGGTGCTTTACGCAGGGAAGCAGTACGTCCATGTAATTTTTATCAAGGAAGGCACGGAGATAGTCGTGATCTATCTTGCTCCACTCGACATTGTAATAATGTATATCGCTGCCGACATATTCGGGGCTGTATATACCTGTTTTATCACTGTATACCTGCACCCAAAGCGGATCTACAAGACCCGTGTCCCATACATCACCCCAGACTTTTTTGAGCTCGCTCATCTGCTGCTCGGTAAGAGCTGCCGTCTGACCGGTCATTTCTCTGAACCATTTTCTTAGAGCATCCGATTTAACGCTGCGCTTTTCGCCGGATTGGATAGCGGAAACTGCACGCATAAGATCCTCGCGGCGATTTTTCAACAATGTGTCAAACATGCAGCTGTATATCTTATCTTTAATCAAAGCCTTCATTACTGCCTCCGAAGCCGAAAGTCGCTTAGAGTATAAACCCTTCGCCGAAGAATGACAATAGTCATGCGGCTCTGTCAAGAAAATTTACAAAAACGGTGTGAGTGCAGGCTGTCCGTTTTTAGTTGTAATGAAAGACACGTTGTGTTAAAATAAATACTCGGGATGTGATATAAATGCGTATCTTGGGTATTGACCCCGGGCTCGCTACGGTCGGCTTTTCTGTAGTGGATGCGGACAAAAGCAAAATGAAGCTCGTGACCTGCGGAGTTATAAGCACTCCGGCGCACACCTCGCTTTCAAGCAGGCTCGACAGGATATTCTGCGATATGAACGAGCTTATAAGCACGTTCTCGCCGGACGTGATGTCTGTAGAGGAGCTTTTTTTCAACACGAATATTACGACGGGAATATCTGTTGCGCATGCTCGCGGCGTTATTCTGCTTGCGGCCTACCGCTCAGGAGTAAGCGTGTTTGAATACACACCGCTTCAGGTGAAGCAGGCCGTCGTCGGCTACGGCAGAGCCGAAAAGAGTCAGATCATCGAAATGGTAAAGCGCATACTGAGCCTGCCGTCGGCGCCAAAGCCCGACGATGCTGCCGACGCTGTTGCACTGGCTATATGCCACGCACGCAGCAGCACATCATTACTCAGCCGAAAGGAAGATGAAGGACTGTGTTCTACCATTTAAACGGCATAGTTTCGGATATTGATCTCAACCTCGCCGTGATCGATTGCAGCGGAGTGGGATATGCCGTAAACACGACGGTCTATACGCTGTCGAGACTAAAGCTTGGCGAAAAAGCAAAGCTATATATATCCGAATGCATAAAGGAGGACAGCTTTGAGCTTTACGGCTTTGCAACGCTCAGCGAAAAGCGCTGCTTTGAAATGCTGCTGTCGGTCTCCGGCATCGGCCCGAAGGCTGCGCAGGCGATATTGTGCGCCGTAACGCCGGAGGGTCTTGCGCTTGCCGTAATGAACGGCGACGATAAGGCGATAAGCGCGGCTCAGGGCGTGGGAAAGAAGATCGCCCAGCGGGTCATACTTGAGCTCAAGGACAAGGTGGCCAAGCAATTGGGCGCCTCGGCGGAATATGAAATGCCTGCCGCCGTTACGCAGACGGCTGCCGGAAGCAGAAGCAAAAGCGATGCCATTGCCGCGCTTACGGTGCTCGGCTACGGCACGGCGGAGATAAACGCTGCGCTCAGCGGCATGGACATAAACGGTATGGAAACAGAGCAGATAGTCAGGGCTGCGCTGAAAAACCTTATGTAGGGGAAAAATAAATGAGTATAAACTTTTCGGAAGGTCTGGAGGAGACTCCCGTAGTGACAAGCGCTTCGGTGCTGCCGGAGGATGCGGGCGAGGGAAACCTCCGGCCGAGAACGATAAACGAATATATAGGGCAGGAGAAGGCCAAGGATAACCTCAGCGTCTTTATAGACGCGGCGCGCCTGCGCAATGAGCCGCTCGACCATGTCCTGCTGCACGGCCCTCCGGGACTTGGAAAGACCACACTTGCGGCGGTCATAGCAAACGAGATGGGCGTGAATATGCGCATAACCTCGGGTCCTGCGATTGAAAAGCCGGGCGATCTTGTTGCGATGCTTACAAATCTCAACGAGGGCGACATTCTTTTCGTCGATGAGATACACAGGCTCAACCGCGCCTATGAGGAGATACTTTATCCCGCGATGGAGGACTATGCGATAGATATAATCCTCGGCAAGGGGCCGTCGGCAAACTCGCTGCACCTCGAGCTGCCGAGGTTCACGCTGATCGGAGCGACGACCCGCTCGGGTCAGCTCACAGCGCCCCTGCGCGACCGCTTCGGCGTTACGCTCAGGCTCGAGCTGTACACCGTCGATGAGCTGCGGCGCATTGTCGAGCGCTCTGCGGATATCCTCGGCATAGAGATAGAACGTGACGGAGCCGTTGAGATAGCGTCACGCTCTCGCGGAACGCCGCGCATAGCAAACAGGATGCTGCGCCGTGTGCGGGACTTTGCTCAGGTCAGGGCAGACGGCGTTATAACGAAGGACGTTGCGGATATGGCTCTGTCGCGGCTCGAGGTCGATAAAAGCGGCCTTGACTCGATCGACAGAAGAATGCTGCGCAGCATAATCGAGTATTATAGCGGCGGACCTGTCGGCCTTGAGACGCTGGCGGCGACAATAAACGAGGATGCCGTCACGCTTGAGGACGTGTATGAGCCGTATCTTCTTCAGCAGGGCTTTCTCACCCGCACACCGCGTGGCCGCTGCGTAACGCGCAAAACATACGAGCATCTCGGCATTCAGCGGCTCGGTCAGCAGGAAATGGACATTTAGCCCCCGATTTCTTATGAAATTTCGGTATTTTTTCGCTGCAATTATATTGACTTTCAACAAATTTGATATATAATAAAATTGTATTGTTGGAAGTAATAGTGGTTTCATATGAACATATACACTGACTTAGAAGATAATGCCTTGCAGAAGCTTGCCGCCGACGGCGACAGCTGTGCAGAGGAGGAGCTTGTTTCCCGATATATGCGCCTTGTTAGGAGCTGTGCGCGCCCGTTGTTTCTTGCAGGGGGAGAGAGCGAGGATCTTATACAGGAGGGGATGTTCGGGCTTCTCTCGGCGGTTAGGCAGTATAAACCGGAGCATAATGCGTCATTCAAGACCTTTGCCGAATGGTGCATAAGGAACCGGCTGCGCTCTGCCGTAAAATCAGCTTCCAGCTTAAAACATGATCCGCTTAACAATCGCGTACCTTTAGAGTCGATACTCTCGGATGAATCCCAGACCCAGGCAGTTATATACGCTGAATTTTTTCAGAAATCTCCTGAAGAGCAGGTTCTGGCAAGAGAGAATAAAAAGTACACAGAACAGTTATATTTATCCTTGGTCAACATGCTTTCCGAATATGAAAAAGATGTTTTGACCTGTTATCTGGAGGGGCTGAGCTATAAGGAAATAGCAAAGCTCACCGGTAAGGGCGACAAGGCTGTTGACAATGCGATACAGAGGATAAGGCGCAAAACGGCGCAAATGCTTAAATCAGGCGATATCAGCAAGTAGCTGACGCATATAAAAGCCGACAGGCGAGATTTTCAAAGAGAGGATTTACAATGTACGAAGACAAGACCTTAATTTGCAAGGAATGTGGTCAGGAGTTCGTGTTCTCCGCAGGCGAGCAGGAATTCTACGCAGAGCGCGGCTTCCAGAACGAGCCCCAGCGCTGCAAGGCATGCCGTGACGCCCGCAAGAACGCAGCACGCGGTCCCCGTGAGTTCTTCACCGCAGTTTGCGCAGCTTGCGGCGGCGAGGCAAAGGTTCCCTTTGAGCCCAAGTCCGACCGTCCCGTATACTGCAGCGAATGCTTTGCAAAGATGAAGGAACAGGCCTGAGATATTAAAGCTCGGGTATAGAGTGGGACGTCCTTACGGCGTCCCGTTCTTTATTTTGTTAAATCTTATGATTGGAGATACGAACAATGGAAATGCTTAAGATTATGGATATCAACAGAGAAACCGTTATCTCGGAGATCCTCACCAATTTCCCCGAAGCCATGCCCAAGTTTCAGGAGCTCGGAATGCATTGCCTCGGCTGCGCACTTGCTACAGCGGAAAGCCTCGAGCAGGCCTGCGCCGCACACGGCGTTGATCCCGACGAGTTCATCGTTGAGCTCAAGGCATATCTGTTGGCTCTGTAAGTAAGAGTATGAAAAGCCGGGTACACCGGCTTTTCGTTATATATGGAGAAAATTATGAACAGCAGACTTGAACTTATAGCGTCCATTGCCTCCGGTGCGCACGGCATTGCAGATATCGGGACCGATCACGCGATACTGCCGATCATGCTCCGCCGCAGCGGATATGAGGGCTATATCGCCGCGAGCGATATAAACGAAGGACCGCTGAAAAAGGCACAGCGCGGACTGTACGATGCCGGAATAGACGATGTTGAGCTTATCCTCTGCGACGGGCTTGCGGGTATTGACGCGAGCCGTGTGGACACCCTCATTGTCGCCGGAATGGGCGGAGATACGATAACGGGCATCCTTGACCGAGGTCTTTATGACATGCCGCAGTGGGCACAGCGCAGCGACTATAAGCTCGTTCTCCATCCCGTTACAAAGCCCGAGATACTAAGATACTGGCTCACGAACAACGGCTTTTGCATAACAGGTGAGACGTATGTCGAGGATAACAATGTGCTGTGCCAGATAATATGCGCAGAACCCGGCGAGAGTGCGGCATATTCGGACGCGGAACTCTATGTCGGAAAATACGGGCTTGTAAGTAGCTCACCGTGCTTTGAAGCGGTGCTCGATAAGCATCTAAAGCGCTTCAAGGCCGCCGTTAAGGGGCTGGATAATGCAAACGACGCTTCTTTAAGAGCGTGGAAAAGGCTCATTGAGAACATGATACATGAGCTTGAACAGATGAAGGGAGCAGCAAATGCCTAAGGTAGGAGAAATTATTGAATACTTAAACGAGCTCGCGCCGGTATCCTTGAAAATGGACTTTGACAATGTCGGACTGTTGGTCGGAGATGCGCGTGAGGATGCCGGCAGATGCCTTATCGCGCTCGACATCACCGACGAGGTCATCGACGAGGCAGCTCAGCTCGGCGCGGAGCTCATCGTGTCGCATCATCCGGTAATTTTCGGCGCTGTCAAGAGCGTTACGGCTGACGACCTCGTCGGCAGGAAGATAATAGCCCTTTTGCGCAATAATATATCCGCAATATGCATGCATACGAATCTTGATATAGCCGAGGGCGGCGTGAACGATGCGCTCATGGCGGCTCTGTCCGTAAAGCCGCAGCGCTGGCTTGAGCCGTGCGGAACAGACGAGCACGGAAACGCTGTCGGCTGCGGCAGGATAGGGGAGCTGCCGCAGCCAATGCGCTTTGAGGACTTCTTACAGCTGTGCAAGAGCTCACTCAAGGCAAACGGCCTGAGGTATGTCCGTGCCGGCGGGTATGTCAAAAAGCTTGCCGTAATGGGCGGCGCGGGCGGCTCGAGTCTCATGGACGCTGTAAATGCCGGCTGTGATACCTATGTCACGAGCGATATAAAATACAACAGCTTTTTGGATGCAAGGGAGCTCGGCATAAATCTTATTGATGCCGACCATTTCTGCACGGAAAACGTTGTTGTGCCGGTGCTTGCCGATAAGCTTCGGGAAGGATTTCCCGAGCTTGAGGTCTTCATCTCAAGTGTACACGGGCAGACCGCTCAGTTCTTCTGACAAGTAATATTTGTCCTCCGCAGCTCATAAACTCGTACAAACGAGAAAGCTACGGAGGTTTTTTATATGATAAATTCCGATATATACAAAGATATAGCCGCCAGATGCGGCGGCGCGGTCATGATAGGTGTGGTCGGCCCCGTCAGAACCGGTAAATCGACGTTTATAAAGCGCTTTATGGATACGCTTGTCATCCCTAATATAGAGGATGAATACGCAAGAGAGCGTGCCCGCGATGAGCTGCCGCAGAGCGGTTCGGGCAGGACCATCATGACCGCCGAGCCTAAATTCGTTCCCGAGGAGGCCGTGCAGATACGTCTGGGAGACGCTGCGGCCTGCATGGTACGCATGGTCGATTGCGTCGGCTACATGGTGCAGGGCGCGTCAGGCTGTCTTGAAGACGGCAGCGAAAGACTTGTAACTACTCCGTGGTTCGATCACGAGGTGACCATGACCGAGGCCGCCGAGTCCGGCACGCGCAAGGTTATCTGCGACCATTCGACTATCGGCCTTGTGATAACGACCGACGGCAGCATATGCGATATCGGGCGCGAGGCATACATTGAGCCTGAGCGGCGTGTCGTAAGCGAGCTCAAAAGCATCGGCAAGCCCTTTGTCATACTTATAAACAGCGCAGAGCCCGATTCTGAGCATGCAATCGAGCTTGAGCGTCAGCTTAGTGATGCCTATGACGCGCCGTGCATAAGAGTAAACTGCCGTACGCTCAGCGAGGGTGATATATGCGAGATAATGCGCAAGGTGCTTGGTCAGTTTCCGCTGTGCGAGCTTTCGATACGCCTGCCGGAGTGGTTCAGCGCCCTTGACTGTGAAAGCGAGATCAAAAGAGAGCTTTACCGCAGTCTCATCTGCGCGTCAAAGGAGCTTTGTTGCGTAAGCGACATAAGCTGTATACTGACACAGCTGGCCGAGCCGGACTTTGTTGACACTGCATATATCGAAAGCAGCGACCTCGGCTGCGGCACCGTAAAGATCGCAATAGATATGCCGCGGGAGCTTTACTACAGACTCATAAGCGAGGAATCGGGAATAGAGATACCCGACGACGGCAGTCTTGTGAGGGTGCTGCGCGAGCTGGGGCAGGTAAAGCAGGAGTATGACAGGATAAAGGATGCGCTCGAAGCTGTCAGGAAAACCGGATACGGAGTTATCATGCCGCAGGCAGACGAAATACGGATAGAGGAGCCGCAGCTCGTCAAGCAGGGAGGCCGGTACTCGGTGAAGCTGAAGGCTCATGCGCCTGCTGTTCACCTGCTCAAAACCGGCGTTGAAGCAGTCGTAACTCCGTCTATCGGCGGAGATGGTGCGTCAGAGGAGATAATAAGCTTTCTTTTGCAGGGCTTTGACGGCGATATGAGCCGTATCTGGGAGTCGAATATATTCGGACGTCCGTTATATGAGCTTGCACAGGACGCGATCTCCGAGCGTCTTACGAGCCTGCCGCCTAATGCAAGGACGCGGCTTCAGGAGACACTGCAAAGGATCATAAACGAGGGCAGGGGAACTCTCATCTGCATTCTGCTATGAGCGCTGAATCGAGACGTAAATGACTTTACGTCTCGATTCAGCGTGCAAAAAAGTATGTGACTTTTTTGCACGCTAAAAATACGCCACATTTTTTGTGAAGCTCACGCTTCACAAAAAATCTCGCTACGCTCGTCAAAAAGCCTGATAGTTCAGGCGTTTTTGATGGCTATAATCCAACTCGAGGCGGGTCTTGCCCCCTCGAGCTCCCCCGCTGCGCGGATATCTTCACGCAGCAGCAGAGGTTTTTTGACAGTCTGAATCGAGACGTAAATGACTTTACGTCTCGATTTATAATGTTCAATTGCTCATAATCAGATAAAAACAAACGCAATATTTATATAAATTAATCATTGCAAAAGCATTTGCCGGAAGTTATAATTATTCTATTATTACGGAGGTGACTGATAATGAAACCAGTATCTAAAATTGCGGAAGCAGTTCGCGCTTCGACCACTCTTGCGGTAGACAGCCTTGCAAAGCAGATGAAAGCCGACGGCCTTGACGTTGTGGGCTTCGGCACAGGCGAGCCCGATTTCAATACTCCCGACAATATCAACATGGCCGCTGTCAAGGCTATCTGCGATGGCAAGACCAAGTACACTCCGGCAGCGGGCATAATTCCGCTCAGAAAGGCCATAGCGCAGAAACTCAAGGATGACTGCGGCGTTGACTATGATTACACTCAGATAGTTGTTGCAAGCGGCGCAAAGCACAGCGTTTATATTGCCCTTGCCGCGATCACGAACCCCGGCGACGAGATCATAATACCGGCTCCGTTCTGGGTCAGCTATTATGAGATGGTACGCATGGTCGGCGGCACGCCTGTTATCGTCTCGGCAGGCGAGGAGCAGGACTTCAAGATAACAGCAGAGCAGCTCGAAGCGGCTATCACTGACAAGACAAAGTGCCTCATGCTCAACAATCCCTCGAACCCCACCGGTATGATCTATTCAAGGGACGAGCTTCAGGCAATAGCCGATGTCTGCGTAAAGCATGACCTGTATATACTCGCCGACGAGATATACTATCAGCTCATTTACGACGGAATGGAGTTTACGAGCCTTGCAAGCCTCGGCGAGGAGGTCAAGGAGCGCACGCTGCTCATTAACGGCGTATCCAAGTCCTACGCCATGACCGGCTGGCGCGTCGGCTACTGTGCCGCAAACAAGACCCTCGCAAAGATAATGTCCAATTTCCTTAGCCACTCGACAGGCGCACCGTCCACCATCAGCCAGTGGGCATCCGTTGAAGCGCTTACAGGCCCGCAGGAGAGCATCGAGGCAATGCGGCTTGCCTTCCTTGAGCGCCGCGATTATATAGTCAAGCGCATCAATGAGATACCTGGCGTTAGCTGCATAAAGCCCAACGGTGCCTTCTACGTCATGATGAACATGGAAAAGCTCGTCGGCAGGACGCTCGGCGGAAAGCTTATCGAAAATGACGATGACTTTGCCGTGGCGCTGCTTGAAAAGGCGCTTGTTGCGGTCGTTCCGTGCTCAGGCTTCGGTATGAAGAATTTCGTTCGCTGGTCGTATGCCGCCTCAATGGAAAACATCGAGAAGGGGCTTGACCGCCTTGAAAAATTCATTACCGAATGATATAATTGACCCAAGCGGGTATTATATCAAAAATTGATCCGGCTCTGATATAAAAATCACCCCATCGACATAGCTTGTTAGTGGGGTGATTTTGTGTTTATTACCGTTAAATTAAAAAGCGTTATCAAACCGGCGGCAGCGGTCTGCGCAGCGGCACTGTTCATCATTGCGATATTTTTCGCCTTTCCGAAGGAGACAAAAAGCGCCATGGGGACGTACAGCGGACATACGCTGCTCATAGATGCAGGGCACGGCGGAGTTGACGGCGGCGCGGTATCGCCGGACGGCATGAAGGAAAGCGATGTAAACCTTGCCATAGTGCTTAAAATGTCATGTCTGTGCGAGCTTATGGGCATTGAACATCAGATGACGAGGAGCGCCGATACCGGCTGCCTTAACAGCGGAAGCTACAGTGAACATGACGACCTCGCGGCTCGTGCGGATATGGCAAACGCAATAGATAACTGCGTGCTCATAAGCGTACATCAGAACAAATACCCGAGCGAGCTGGTCAAGGGCGCTGAGGTGATGTACGCCCCGACGCAGGGGAGCAGAGAGCTCGGACTGCTGACGCAGGATAATCTGGTATCGGCCTTAGATCCCGCAAACAGGCGGGTCGCGCATGCAGCACCGGATGAGCTGCTGCTTACTTCAAGCGTTGAGTGCCCTGCGATACTTGCCGAGTGCGGCTTCGTGTCAAACCCTCAGGAGGCGGCGCTGCTTGCCGATGCCGATTATCAGACAAAGATAGCCGTGACGCTTGTTGCGTCATATATACAGTTTATAAGCTGACGGGAGTTGAACCACTGCCGCCTGTCAGCTTAGCCTTAAGGAGTAAGCTATGAAACAAAAGACAGTATTCTGCTGCTCGGAATGCGGAAACGAGACCCTGAAATGGAGCGGGAAGTGCCTTGCCTGCGGCGCATGGGACAGCCTTGTTGAGGTCAAAGCCGATATAAAAGGGAAGGGCGGGGCTAAAAACGCGGTGCGCTCGGCGGCCACAAAAAAGCCAAAGCTCATATCGGAGCTCGATACCGAGGCAGAGCTGCGCTTTTCAACAGGCATTGGAGAATTTGACAGGGTGCTCGGCGGAGGAGCCGTGCGCGGCTCGCTCGTTCTGGTCGGCGGAGCTCCGGGCATAGGCAAGTCAACGCTGCTGCTGCAGCTGTGCGGCCTGACAGGGGATGGGCAGAAGATACTGTATGTCACCGGTGAGGAGAGCGAGCGGCAGCTTAAAATGCGTGCGCAGCGCCTCGGCGTTGATAAGGGCGAGATATATGTCCTTGCAGAGACGGGACTTGCCGAGGTGATTGAAAACATTGAGACCCTGGCGCCGGATATAGTTATAATAGACTCAATACAGACGATGTTCAATGCGGATATAAGCTCTGCGCCGGGCAGCATCAGTCAGGTGCGCGAGTGCACGATGTCCATAATGCGGCTTACAAAGGAAAAGGACTTTACTACCTTCGTCATCGGCCACATAAACAAAGAGGGCAGCATAGCAGGTCCCAAGGTGCTCGAGCATATGGTCGATTGCGTTCTGTATTTTGAGGGCGAGCGCAGCACATCGTTCAGGATACTCAGAGCGGGCAAAAACCGCTTCGGCTCGACTAACGAGATCGGCGTTTTTGAAATGAACGACATGGGCCTCAAGGAGCTCAAAAATCCGTCAGAGACATTGCTGTCAGGCCGGCCTGAGAATGCGCCTGGCACCTGCGTTACCTGCGTTATCGAGGGCTCAAGGCCGATACTGGCCGAAATTCAGGCGCTTATAGCACCGGCGGCGTATAATTCAGGCCGCCGCAGCTCAAACGGCATAGACTACAACCGCGCAACGCTGCTGCTCGCAGTGCTCGAAAAGCGCGGCGGAATGTCGGTTTCGGCATGTGATGCGTATATAAATGTAATAGGCGGCCTTGAGCTCGAGGAACCGGCTGCGGATCTTGCAACGCTTCTGGCCATTGCCAGCAGCTTCAGAGATCTGCCGCTTGGCCGTGATCTTGCCGCAGTGGGCGAGGTCGGCCTTTCGGGTGAGATAAGAAGCGTCAGCAACCTCAATTCGCGCCTTTCCGAGATAGCGCGCCTCGGCTTTAAGCGCTGCGTCATACCAGCGCATGTCAAGGATGATATCCGCAAGCCCGATGGACTTGAGCTCATAAGCGTCAGGGACATCCGTGAGGCTGTCAGGGCAACGCTCGGCTGACATGATACGTTTTGTTGATAAGCCGCATCTGCCGCAGGGTAAAGTGCGGCAGCTCATAGTCGGAGAAAAATACAAAAAAGTTCTCGAAAGTGCACTTTTAGAGCGAAAGGTCTCTGCAATTTGGCTGAAAAACAACACTTTTGTGGATGAGCGCCTTGCGGGACACTGCGACCTGACGGCAGTGCATCTGGGCAAAAATATACTTGCAGTTCAGGAAGACAGAGCAATAGATTGCGAATATATTAACAATATAGAGCTGATCCGGACAGCAGCTCCGCCGAAGCCGGAATATCCGTATGACGCGAAGCTTAATATATGTATAGTCGGCGATAAACTGATATACAATCCGAAAAGTGCCGATAAGCAGATAGTGTCGCTATTTAACGGAAGAAGGCTATGCTGCAAACAGGGATACACGAAATGCTCGGTGTGCGTCGTTGACGAAGACTCGCTGATCACAGCTGACAGAAAAATCGCAGCCATAGCATCATCTGCCGGAATGAATGTATTACAGGTCAGCGAAAAGCTCGCGGCTCTGGATGGATTTGAGCACGGCTTTATAGGCGGAGCATCGTTTAAAATAAGCAGAAACGAAATGGCGTTTACGGGAGTTATAAGCAATGCGGCTGAACGCTCGCGGATCGAGAGCTTTTTAAATGAACGCGGAGTAAGCGCAGTGTATCTGACGGATGAGCCGCTGTTTGATATCGGCAGTGCAATACCCATAATTGAAGAAGCATAGCGAAAATGCGTCCAAGCCCGATAAGAAGCTTATAAATGACGCATTTTAGCTTTTCCGTCTCCCCTAAATTAAACAAAATCTTTATTTTGCTTAATTTCTCTTCGAGAAAATACGCAATTTGCTCTCGGCAAATTGCTAATCAAAACAACCATTTTGGCCAATTGTCTGCTGGGACATCCGTACCTCCTCCCCTGCATACAATATCACACAGGCGGCGCAGTTGTCAACCAAAAGTTAACGTATATGCAAAATCATAAGCGTTTACCACGCCGCGCCGCTTTTTTCAGGCGCTTTGACTTGAGCATCTGCGCCGCACAAGCATAGAGTATCGTTGTTGCCTCGCTGCTGTGATTGAGCGCTTTTTTCACTGGCCTAAGGTCTCCGTACTGCTCGTAGAGGTCTACGGCGTACACCTTACGGAGGCTGTGCGGCGCTACGTTCTGGTCAAGCCGAAACATCCGCGCTGCACGCTTGACGTCTTTCCAAACGGCCTGCCGCGTCCGATGCCCAGTTTTCCCAGAGCCTGGGAAAGCCCACACCTCGCCCGCTTGCTCAAGGATAGCTTCGCGCAGCGCTGCGGGCAAGCCGACCATGCGCCGTTTGCCTGTCTTTTGCTCAGTCACCCAACAGCGCGGCTGTATCTGCGCTGTTTTAAGGTTGAGCACGTCGCTAATGCGCAAGCCGGTGTGTAAACACACCTGACACACAAGCGCGTTTGACGGTGTAAGCGCCGCCAAAACGTGTTCGAGCTCCTTATTCAAAAGGTATTCTGTCCTCACATTATCTGCCTTCTTTCTGCAAAAAATTACCGTTATTTCGCCCGCTGCACCCGCCGCAACGCCGCGCGGCGCAAGGCATTGCGGGCGCGGTCGACAATCCGTAAATTGTCAACTCGCCCCGAAACCCTCCAAAAATCGCGCGGCATATATTGCCGCGTCCCACACTGTAACATCAGCGGGAGCGCTGCCGCAGAGTGCCCGCCACAAAGTGGCATCTGCTGCAAGCAGCGGCGCAGCCACGCACTCCAAGCGGCGGCAAAACTCCCGCCGTGTCAATCTCCTATCTTTGCACATTTTGTCCGCAATCGCGCCAATAGGCGGCGCTTTTGCCCCATTACGGCGCAAAAAGAGCCGTAATCTGTACACAAGCTCAACCCAGTCATAATATCCCAACTGCTGCGGGTCACACCCGTATGTGTCCAGCAGCACGGCGGCAAGCTCATAATCCAGCTGTATCTTATCGTCCACAAGTATCCCCTCCCAAAGTCAGCGCGGCGATCTCAAGCCCGCCGCTGCGGAATGTCTGCGCCGCCCCTTTGTTTGCGGCGCAAAAGCTGTCATAGTCAACATCAGTAAGCGTAACATCGGGGCGCAGCAAATCCCCGCCTGAGTAGTACCAGCGCCCGCCAATCTTGTCTTGCGCCTTGCTGATATACTTGCAAGTGTAGCCGACGGCGGCGCGGTAATCGCCATATAAGGCTATGGCGGTGCTGTATCCAAGCCGCCAATCCGTCACGTTGTAGACAACGTGAGCGCCAGCAGCAAGCAGCCTCTCGCGCTCCTTGCTGCTGCGCGGCTTGCGCGGTCTGGATAGCTCCCCGCCTGTCAGCGTCCCGCTATCGACCAGAGCAAGGCAATTATTAACAAAGCCATGGAAATGCACAGCCCCGTCCTTGTGCAGCTCCGGCACAAGGACATATTTAAGCCCGTTGCGCCTGACGCGGTTATCAAGCCACGTATTAAGTTTTTTGGTCACAGCGTTAATGTCGTATCTGTCCACCTTATCCGGCGCAAGTGTAAAGGTTACAAAGTGGCTAAACTCATTGCTCAATGCAATGTCCTTCACGGCGGCGCGGGCGCGTCGCTTGGCTCGTGCCAAATTATCGGAGGCGTTGCCGCGCTCGTCCTGCCTTTTGTCTTCGGCTTGCCATTTGTTGGCAAGCTCCCAGCCGGTCTCGCGGAAGATTGCATCACGGGCGCAAAGCACGTCCTGTGTGCCGTCTGGGTAGGTTTTTATCCTGCAATTATGCAGGATATCTGGGAGTGTCACAGAGTGTAATCCAGTCATGTCTGACGGAATAATGTCCCTATATCAAGTATAGGCGCAGCGTCGTTTTTGCGCCTTGCGGAATCTGTGTGCGTACCGAGCGAGGCGCTGCGGGGGGACGTGCCCCCTTGCGTCTCGTGCCCTTGCGCCCGTGATGGGCGCTGCGGGCTAAAAATGTATGCGCTCTCGGCGGGGTGCGGCTCGTTCCGTCGCCGCCCCTTGCCCGCCTCGCCATGCCCGCCCCGCCGCTGCGGCGGCGGGTGGGCGGCCGCGCCCGCTCTCGCGCTCCGGCGCTTCCCCCCGCCTCCTTGCCCCCGTCGCTCTGGGTGCTCGTCGCGCCGTCGCCGCGCAAGGGCTTTGCAAGCGGCTGTCGCCGCCCTTGCGCTCTGCTCTGCGCCTCGCCCCGCCGCTCCGCCCCTCCCCTCGCTTGCGCGGGGCTCTGGGGCGCTGTGGGGCGTCCTCGCGCCCCGTCGCCTTGGGCTCGCGCTCGCTCGGGCGGGGGTCGGCGGTTCCCCCCCGCGCCGCCCCTGCGGGGTTCGCGCGCTCTCGCTCCCTCGGCGGGGGCGCTGCTGGCGCGGCTGTCGCCGCGCCTTTTGGTGCCTCCGCGCCCCCCGCCGAGGTTGGGGCTGGTGCTGCCGCCGCTGCGGCGGCGGCGTTGCTGCTCGGCCCTGTTGGGCTTCCGTCTGCGCGTTTTCGGTGCTCCCGCCGCGCTGCTGCGCGGCGAAAGGCGCTCCCGCGCCGTTGTTATTAAGACGGTGTCTGCCTCGCTTGCTCGGACAAGCTGCACAAACTCGGCTTTGATGCGCCAACATAACATTATTTACATCGCACAATTTTTCCGCGAAAATTGAACAAAATATGATATATTTTGCTTAATTATTAGTCAATTTGCCGATAGACATAAATATACCCGCCCTGCTATAATGGTCACAGTAAAACTGATTGGAGCATTTGTAATGGACTACAGGATCGAGGCACCAGAGATAATAAAAAGCTTTTTAATATATCATGAGACCATAAAAGGACATTCACCGAAGACCGTCGAGGAATATTATCTTGATCTCAGGACGTTTTTTCGATACATGAAGATAAGCCGCGGGCTTGTTCCGCGTGATACCGAGCTTGAGGATATCAGTATAAGCGATATTGATCTTGAGTTTGTCAAGTCGATCACCGTTTCCGATGCGTATGAGTATCTTGCCTATCTGTCACGCGACAGGGTCAAAAATCAGCGCAGCCGCGAAGCCGAATACGGTACCATGGCATCGACCCGTGCCCGCAAGGTATCGACGCTGCGCAGCTTTTATAAATATCTTACCGTCAAGGCAAAGCTTCTTGACGTTAACCCTTTGCAGGATCTCGATGTGCCCAAGATACCCAATAAGCTGCCGCGATACCTCACCCTGCCGGAGGCTCAGAGCCTCCTCTCCTCTGTTGACGGGAAAAATAAAGAGCGAGACTATTGTATACTGTGTATATTTTTGAACTGCGGACTGCGAATTTCCGAGATAGTCGGCCTGAATCTGTCCGATATACGCACAGATCATATCAGAGTGTTCGGCAAAGGCAGCAAGGAGCGGATAATTTACATAAACGATGCCTGCGCAGACGCTATAAATCAGTACCTTGCCATAAGAAAAAGCATTGCGGCCATCGACAAAAATGCCTTGTTTCTGTCCAACAGGCGTACGCGCATGAGCCGCGAGGCGGTGCACAGCATGGTGAAAAGCTCTCTGCGCCGCGCAGGTCTGGATGCCGAGAAATACTCATCGCATAAGCTCAGGCACACCGCGGCGACGCTGATGCTGCAAAACGGTGTTGATGTCCGCACGCTTCAGGAGCTTCTGGGGCACGATAACCTCAACACAACGCAGATATACACACACGTTGATAACTCAGAGCTCAGGATAGCAGCCGAGGCCAATCCCCTCGCCCATTTTGAGCCGAAAAAAGACTAATGGTCTATCGGCCATTAGTCTTTAAACATTGTTTTGGTTATTCGGAAGCTTCGTCCTCCTGCTGCACCTCGGATGACGGCAGGCGCACAACGCTTAACACTCCGAGGATCGAAGCCGAAAAATCAAGCAGGACTATAAACCAGAGCGTTACGCTGCCGGTAAGGGCAAGCACTACCAAAATGAGCTTTATTATCGCTGTGAAAATAAGGTTTTCGGTCGAGAGCCGCTTTACCATATGAGCTGCCGTATATACAACGGGCAGGCCGAAAATGCCGACATTGCTCATCAGCATATCTGCGCAGCCAAACGATGAGCCTACTCTTGCGTCTATATCCGCGGCGGTGTGATATTCGAGAGCCTCCGCGCTTATGTACATGAGCTTTTCGCTGGGTGCGAGCTGCTCCCTGCACTTTTGAATGATATCGGATTTCTCGCTGAAATTACATTCATAGTGCAGCTGATCGACATTAAGCGCCTTGGCGAGCTTCTCGCTCACCTCCCTGCCGTCCTCGGTCACAAGAATACTGCTGATGCCGCCCAGAGCGGCAAAGTCGGAGATGACGCTTTCCGCATAGGGATTGAGTTTTTCCTTCAGCGTCAGACTTCCGGCATATCTTCCTCCTATCGAAAGATACAGAACATAGCCGCCCTTTCTGTCTGCATCGGGTATCGTTATCCCCTTTGCATCGAACAGCTCGAGCGTTCCGAGAAGTATATTCCTGCCGCGCAGGACTATCTCCATCCCGCAGCCGGGGATATCCCTGAAATCCGATATGTAGGACGGGATTATATCACCGCCGTATGCGCTGACGATAGGTGCGGCAAAGCGCTGCTCGGACGAATACGCGGTGTAGGCCGCGAGCATAAGGAAGCTTTCGTTATCCAGTATCGGTGAATTGAGCGTCGTAAGCTTCGGCGCTCCGTCCGTGAAAACATCGGCCTTATCGTATATCACGGCGGCAAGCTTTTCCGTGTTTTCAAGCGTATTTGCGTCCTTAACGTAAACCCCGTACTCCGCAGAGCGGCTGATACCGGCAAGCGAATACACCGGCAGCGCCGCCAGCGCCGACACGGGGACAGCTGCGGCAATGAGCATACAGCCGCGGCGGATGCTCATGAGATAGGTCATGTCCGTTATAAACGGCACAGCGACCGCATATATAATGCCTACTATGAAGGCTGCCCTTGAAAACAGCTCAAAATACGGCATATATCTTGCCATGGCGGAGTTGTCCGAGCCTGCGGGACTGCTGAGTATGCTCCTGAGAAGAAGGCTCCCTTCCCTGTCATCGGCGGAAACGGCAGCGTAAAATCCGCGCTTCGTTTTCCTTATGACGAGCTTCAGGCAGCTGCGTCCTATCTGATAAATCGCGAGCATGACCACTGTTTCGATATAGCAGCCGATGCAGAAGCACACGACGGCGCATAAGCAGAGCAGGAGCTGATCGTTGAGATAATCCTTTTTCCTGAGAATCTTCTCAACAGCGGTCAGGGCTATGTCCGCTCCGCTTATCAGCGCGGCCAATACAAGTATAAGCACGGCAGTGAAGGCAGATGCATCGATCGAATACGCCAGTATCAGCAGCAGAACAGACAAAAGAGCTCTGAGGACAGCTATTATATCCTGCCCATAGCCCTTGCCTGCGCCGCGTTTTTTTGATGAACGTGCCTGAGCCATTGCAGCACCTCCCTGCTGAGTTTAAAAAGCCGGTATTAAGCCTTGCCGTCGCAGCCGAGAACGTCGGTGATCTTGTGAGCCACCATATCCTTTATTGCAGCTCTTGCGGGCTTGAGATACTGTCTGGGGTCAAAGTGGTCGGGGTGATCGTTGAAATACTTGCGGATGGTTGCTGTCATTGCAAGACGAAGGTCGGAGTCGATGTTTATCTTGCAGACGGCCATGGATGCTGCCTGACGGAGCTGATCCTCGGGGACACCGATAGCGCCGGGCATATTTCCGCCGTTTTCGTTTATGAGCTTCACAAACTCCTGAGGAACGGACGACGAGCCGTGCAGAACTATCGGGAAGCCGGGCAGACGGCGCTCAACATCCTCAAGAATGTCAAATCTCAGCTGGGGCTTGGTGCCGGGCTTGAACTTGAATGCACCGTGCGAGGTACCGATCGCTATTGCCAGCGAGTCGCAGCCAGTGCGCTCGACAAACTCCTGAACGTCCTCGGGGCGGGTGTAGGACGAATCCTCCGCCTTTACGTTTACCTCATCCTCTATACCGGCAAGAGTACCGAGCTCGGCCTCGACGACAACGCCGTGATCGTGAGCATATTCTACTACCTGACGGGTAAGCGCGATGTTATCCTCAAAAGACTTTGAAGAAGCGTCTATCATGACCGAGGTGAAGCCGCCGTCTATGCAGGACTTGCAGAGCTCAAAGCTGTCGCCATGGTCAAGATGAAGTGCTATGGGCAGGCCGGTCTCCTCGACTGCTGCCTCAACAAGCTTTATAAGATAGGTGTGATTTGCATATGCGCGTGCACCCTTGGACACCTGAAGGATGAGCGGAGCTCTGAGATCCGCTGCGGCTTCAGTGATACCCTGTACGATCTCCATGTTGTTGACGTTGAACGCACCGATAGCATATCCGCCCTTATAGGCTTTTTCAAACATTTCACTTGTTGTTACGAGTGGCATAATAGATCCTCCTGTCAGAAAAATAGTGAAATTGTACAATTTTTAAATATCTTTTAAAAATCATATTTATTATAAACCAAAACCATGTTATAATCAATAATCATTATATAATGGAGGCTAAGTTTTGGACAATTTTTTTGATTCTACCCTTGTTGGGGCCTGTATCTTCGGTCAGTCGGGCGGCCCGACGGCGGTTATCAACGCCAGCGCATACGGCGTTATCAGGACTGCTCTCGACAGCGATGCAATAACCAAGGTCTACGGAGCCGCCTACGGCATTCAGGGTGTGCTTAAAGACGAGCTCTACGACATGGGCGAAGAAGAGGATTACGAGCTCAAGCTCCTTCTCAACACACCGTCCTCCGAGCTGGGCTCATGCCGCTACAAGATGGCTGACCCCGAGGTCGATGACAGCGACTACAAAAGGATACTTGAGATATTCAAAAAATACGATGTAAGATACTTTTTCTATAACGGCGGCAACGATTCCATGGACACCTGCAACAAGATAAGCAGATACATGGAAAAGGTCGGCTATGACTGCCGCGTTATGGGCGTTCCCAAGACCATAGACAACGACCTGTTCGGCACGGATCACTGCCCCGGCTTCGGCAGCGCGGCAAAGTTCATTGCGACCTCATGCATGGAGATCGGCAAGGATACCGACGCTTACGACACCGATATGGTCACGGTCGTTGAGATCATGGGTCGTCACGCCGGCTGGCTCACGGCCTCCGCAGCGCTTGCAACGGAATACGGCAACGGCTGCGGTCCCGATCTTATATATCTGCCGGAGCGTGATTTTGACCTCGACCGGTTTGCCGAGGACGTTGCTAAGATCAGAAAGCAGAAGCGTAATGTGCTCGTTGCCGTGTCCGAAGGACTCCATTATGCCGACGGTTCGTTCGTGTCCGAGGCAAAGGTATCCGGAACAGACGGCTTTGGCCACGCGCAGCTCGGCGGTCTGGCCGTAAAGCTTGCAAACTATCTGAAGGAGCGCCTGGGTCTCAAAAAGGTTCGCGGAATCGAGCTGAGCCTGCTCCAGCGCAGCGCGGCGCATATCGCCTCCGCAGTTGACGTTGAGGAAGCCTTCAATGCAGGCAAATTTGCCGTCAAATCCGCAATTGCCGGTGCGAGCGGTCAGATGGTAGCCTTTGAGCGTGATGACAGCGAGGGTCTGTATTCCTGCAAGCCCGTTCTGCTTTCGCTCAACAGCGTTGCAAACTTTGAAAAGAAGGTTCCCCTCGAATGGATAACAGAGGACGGCAATTACGTCACAAACGAATTTATAAACTATGTTCTCCCTCTTATTCAGGGTGAACCGAAGATCACTCGCAGCAATTCCCTCCCCCGCTATGCACGCCTGAAAAAGGTCATGGCAAAGGCTAAAGAGGAAGCCACTGTATAATAAAAATAGCTCCAAATCAGCTGCTGTTTTAGCTAAATTAGCTAAAACAGCAGCTGATTTTTTTACGAATTTAAGAGGCAATTGTGCAAAGTGGTGTTAAGATTTCGTTAAGATTCGATATAGCTATAGCCAAACGGCATATTGTGTGGTAACATGCTTGTATTATTTTTTGGAGGGATAGTTATGCAGAAAAGAAAAATCAACTTAGCCGGTTGGATCATCATCTCGATGTTTGCCGGCATAGCGGTCGGCTTCGTGTTTCTTCTGGCCGCGCCTGAAAGCACCTTTACGACAGAATATCTCAAGCCCTTCGGAACGATATACATAAACCTGCTCAAGTTCATGGTCGTTCCCGTCGTTCTGTTCTCGATCTGTGACGGCGTCGTTTCGCTCAATGACCTCAAGCGCGTCGGCAGCATCGGTGCAAGGACCTTTGTCTACTACATGTGCACGACCGCGATGGCAGTCGTCATTGGCCTTGTAGTCGTCAACCTCTTCAAGGGCTACTTCCCCGTTCTCGATTCAAGCATCACCGATTCGCTTGAATACACGGCTAATGAGGCTCCCAAGGTCATGGACGTTATCGTCGGTATCTTCCCCGATAACCTCCTCAAGCCCATGGTAGAGATGAACATGCTGCCCGTTATCGTCATTGCGATATTCTTCGGCGCAGGCATACTTGCCGCCGGCGAAAAGGGCAAGAAGATCGGAGACCTCGTAAACTGCATGAACGAAGTCACCATGAAGATCCTCATGATGATCATCAACCTCACCCCTATCGGCGTATTCTGCCTCATGGCTGACGTTGTCGCCGTAAACGGTGCAAAGGTCGTCGGCTCTCTGGCGCTCGTTGTCGGCGTTGCCTACATCGGCTACATCCTGCATGTCCTTATCGTATACGGCATCAGCATCAAGTTCCTGTCCCGCATGAGTCCCCTCGCCTTCTATAAGGGTCTTGCTCCCGCAATGCTCACGGCATTCACCACCACCTCGTCCAACGCAACGCTCCCTGTCAATATCGAGTGCTGCAACAACATGGGCGCAGAGCCCGAGGTCAGCTCCTTCGTTCTGCCTCTGGGCGCAACGATCAACATGGACGGTACCGCTATCTATCAGGCAGTTTCCGCAGTGTTCATCGCCTGCTGCTACGGCGTTGATCTCACCCTCGGCCAGATGGCAATGATCGTCCTCACCGCAACCCTCGCATCCGTTGGTACCGCGGGCATCTCCGGCGGCGGCATGATAATGCTCTCGATGGTGCTTCTGTCCGTCGGCCTGCCTGTTGAAGGTATTGCGATCATCGCAGGTGTCGATAAGCTCTTCGATATGGGCCGTACCACGCTCAACATCACCGGCGACGCTACCGCAGCAATGTGGATATCCAGAGTCGAGCGCGAGAAGAAGGCTGCAAAGGCAGCAAAGTAAGAAAAAAGTCAATACAAAAAACTTATCCCCCATCGCAAGATGGGGGATTTTTTCAGTCAAAGGCGGGGTTTACGGCGTAAAAGTTCTTTGAGTCGAGCTTTTCAACGGCGTTTCTCAGTCCCTCACCGAAGCGCTGATAGTGAACGACCTCGCGCTCACGCAGGAATTTTATAACGTCGTTAACATCGGGATCGTCGGAGAGGCGGAGAATGTTGTCGTAGGTGGTGCGCGCCTTCTGCTCCGCTGCCATATCCTCGCTCAGATCGCTTATAACGTCGCCTGTCACCTGCATCGTGGCCGCCGTCCACGGCGTTCCTGATGCGAACTGAGGGTAAATACCGGCTGTGTGATCCACAAAATAGGCCTCAAAGCCGCCTTTTTTGATCTCCTCGGGAGTCATCTTCCGTGTGAGCTGATGAACTATCGTCGCTATCATTTCAAGATGCCCGAGCTCCTCTGTGCCTATATCGGTGAGCAGACCCTTTAGCTCGGGGTACGGCATACTGTAGCGCTGGCTCAGATACCTCAGCGACGCTCCGAGCTCACCGTCCGGGCCGCCGTACTGCGTGATTATGAATTTCGCAAGTGCAGGGTTCGGATTTGCTATTTTTACGGGATATTGCAGCTTTTTCTGATAAATAAACATGCTCAGCCCTCCCTCCTTCCGCTGTAATCCCACGGCCACGGGTTTTTGAGCCAGCTGTAGCTGCGCGCCTTGCCGAGGTCGGCGTGGGTAAGCGCTCCGTAAAGCTTTACATACTTTTCTTTTGCCGTATCAGCTAATGAGAGAATGCTTTTATATAATTCAAACGCCTCCTCGTCGCTCTCGTGCGTATCGAGATACAGCGAAAGCTCGTGGGCGACGAAGTCAAGCGCCATTACCTCGCCTAAGGGTGTGCCAGTCAGATCTCCGGTGTTGACCATGTTCATAAACGGCAGGTCGAGCCCTGGAAAAAGTGTTCCGCGGCTGAGCGCCTCGGAGCTGCTATACATGGGCTTTACCGACTGCTGCATCGGCACATAAACCATTGCAAGCGGCGCACATGCGGGAAGCGTACCTTCCTTGCAGCCGCAGGTCTTGTTTTCATCCATCAGTGCAGTCCTCCTTTGCAGGCTCATTATATGGCAGAACGCACGCGGATGTGAAAATCGTAAGAGCCGATCAAATGACCGGCTCTTACGATTATTTTATCATTTCGTTGAACTGTTCCTCGCTGATTATATTGATCCCGAGGTCTGTTGCTTTTTTCAGCTTGCTGCCGGCATTTTCTCCGGCGAGGACATAGGTGGTTTTTTTCGAGACAGAGGACGATGCCTTGCCTCCGTAGCTTTCGATTATAGCCGCCGCTTCGTCGCGCTTATAGCCGCTCAGCTCGCCCGTCAGGACAAAGGTCATACCGGCAAAGCGCGTATCCTTCACGGCATCGATGCTTTCAAACGATACTCCTGCCTCGCGCAGCAGCTTTATCTGGTGCTGCGACTGTGGGAGCGAGAACCATTCAAGTATGAAGTCCGCCGTTATATCTCCGATATCGGGGACGTTTTTCAGCTCCTCCTGCCCTGCCTGCATGAGCTTATCGAGCGTACCGAAATGCACCGCAAGCGTTTTTGCCGCCTTCTGCCCCACCTGCCTTATGCCGAAGGCGCACAGCAGGCGAGCAAGACCCGCGCCTTTACTCTTTTCAATGGCACTGATAAGGTTTTCGGCTGATTTTGTACCCATGCGCTCAAGTCCTGCAATGGACTGCGCGTCGAGCGAATACAGCTCCGCAGGGCTGCCGACAAGACCGCTGATTATGAGCGACTGGCACACTGAAATGCCCAGACCTTCTATGTCCATGGCCTCGCGCGAGGCAAAATGCGCAAGATTGCGAAGCCTCTGAGCGGGACACTCTGGGCTCGTGCACCTGAGCGCTGCTCCGTCGGGGTCGCGCACTACAGGAGCGCCGCATTCGGGGCAGAGCTCCGGCATTTTAAACGGAGCCGTCCCCTCGGGGCGCTTGTTTTTATTGACAGACAGCACCTCGGGTATTATCTCCCCCGCCTTTTGGACGAGCACGGTGTCGCCTATGCGAATATCCAGCCTGTCGATATTGTCCTGATTGTGAAGCGTCGCGTTGCTGACTGTCGTTCCGGCAAGGCGCACAGGCTCAATGACGGCCTTCGGCGTCAGAACGCCGGTTCTTCCTACCTGAACGACTATATCGACGACTCTGCTCTCCTTTTTCTCGGGCGGATACTTGTATGCTACAGCCCAGCGCGGGAATTTTGCCGTGCTGCCGAGCATTTCGCGCTGAGAAAGAGAGTTTATTTTTATGACCGCGCCGTCAATATCGTATGCAAACTCACCACGGGAAAGTCCTATCTGCTCTATACGCTCACAGCATTCGCCTATCGTGCCGCACAGCCTGTACGGTACGACGGGAAAGCCCATGTGCTTCATCGCGTCCAGCGTGTCCGAGTGCGTTTTATATGGCTCACCGTCGCTGTACTGCATATTGAAGCACACTATATCGAGCTTGCGCGAGGCTGCGATTTTTGGGTCGAGCTGACGGATAGAGCCTGCCGCGGCGTTGCGCGGATTGGCAAGCAGAGCCTCGCCGTTTATCTCTCTTTCGGCGTTGAGCTCGTTGAACACGGCCTTTGACATATAGACCTCTCCGCGGACGATAAGATGCGCGGGAGCGTCAAGAATATGCATAGGAAGGCTTCGGACGGTGCGCAGGTTTTCGGTGACGTCCTCACCTGTCACGCCGTCGCCGCGCGTCGCGCCGCGCACAAAATAGCCGTTTTCGTACTCCAAGGACATTGACAGTCCGTCGATCTTTGGCTCTACGCAAAACTCGCGGTCATGCCCGAGCGTCTGATCCATGCGCTCGCCGAAGGCTCTCAGCTCATCAAAGGAAAACACATCGCTGAGGCTTTCGAGCGGAACCTGATGATGCACGGGCGTAAACTGCGAAAGTGCCTTTCCGCCCACTCTCTGTGTAGGCGACGTGGGCGTTATGAGCTCAGGATGCTCCTGCTCAAGCTTTATGAGCTTTACCATGAGCATGTCATAGTCGTAGTCTGATATTACAGGCGCGTCGTCAACGTAATACAGCCTGTTGTGATATTCAATTTCTTCTCTGAGTTTTTCGATCTCTTTTTTAGCGTCCATGCTCAGTTCTCCATGTTCAAGTATGTGTCGGGCACCTTGCCGACGATTACGGTATCCGCGACGATTACCTCGGTCACGGTCGATGTGCTCTCCGTTCCCCACGGGATAAGGATGTCTATGTCTATCGTTACCTCAAGCACAAGCTGATATTTTGCCTGATTTATGCCGCAGGCGATGATCTCGTTGCGGAAATCGACCCGCGATGAGGTCAGCATGATTATCTGAACGTTGACATCAGGTCCCTTGTTCAGCAAAAGATTAAGCCCCGTGAGATTGCCGAGAGGTATCCCGACGCTTATGACCCCGTTATCGGTAGATTCGATAACGCAGTTAAGTATATCGGTGGACAGAGTGTTTATGTGCGCCATATCGCTCGTTATGGCCGTAACATTGCCGTCGCTGTCCTTTTCGAGGCTTACGAAATAATCAAAGCCGTAAACCCCGCTGCCGATCACACTGTTTATCGAGTCGTTGACCGCTTTAGTTACGATATCCGTAGCATCGGACACGGCCATCCGCGTCGATAGGCTTCCCAAAAGCCAGCTTATTGCCGCGCACAGCGCCAGCACGAGCGTGACAAAAAAGCCTATGCCGGCAGATATCCGACGGTGGCTTCCTCCGTCGCGCTGTCTGTCGTACCTCGGTCTTCGCCGCCGGAGAAAGCACATGAGATCACCCCCAGCGCACAAAAAAGTATGTGACTTCTTTGCACACTTCAAAACCGCCGCATTTTTCGTAAAGCTTACGCAGCAGCATAGTTTTTTGACAGTCTACCCATGTATTATATGCACTTTTTCAGCTCAGCATTTCATTTACGGCCATCATTATGCCGAGCTTGCCGGATTCGTATGTTATGCCGCCCTGAACATACAGGGTGTACGGCTCGCGCATCGGGCCGTCGGCGGACAGCTCTATGGATGAGCCCTGAACGAATGCGCCCGCTGCCATTATTACGGGCACATTGTAGCCCGGCATCTGCCACGGCTCGGGCGTAACATACGAGTCAACGGGCGCTCCCGCCTGTATACCGCGGCAGAATTTTTTCATATTCTCCTCGTTTTTCAGGGTCACCATCTGGATTATATCGTTTCTCACCTCTTCCGGCGAGGGCGAGGATTCAAAGCCTGCCTTCTTCATCATTGCCGAGCAGAAGGTCATTGTTTTCACGGCCTGTGCGACGACGTGAGGCGCCATGAAAAAGCCCTGAAACAGCAGGCGGTTGTTGCCGAGCGTAGCGCCGCATTCTCCGCCGATACCGGGGGTCGTGAGACGCATAGCGGCATTTTCGACGAGTTCCCTTCTGCCGACTATGTAGCCGCCGGTCGGAGCAAGCCCGCCGCCGGGGTTTTTGATAAGAGAGCCCGCCATGAGGTCAACGCCGTATTCCGTGGGCTCGTGCTCGCCTGTAAACTCGCCGTAGCAGTTATCGACCATTACCTTAACGTCAGGTGCTGTGCTTTTTACTGCTGCGCATATGCTGCCTATCTCCTCAGCCGAGAGCGCTCTGCGGTTATCGTAGCCTCTTGAGCGCTGAATTAAAACGGCAGCGACGCTTTTATCCGAAAGCGCTGCCTTGATGCCCTCGATATCGGGCTCGCCGTTTTTGAGATCGACCTGCTTGTAGCTTATGCCGTAAAATTTTAGCGAGCCGTGGCAATCGCCATCTATGCCGATTGCGTTTCTGAGCGTATCGTAAGGAAGACCGGTGACGGAAAGCAGCGTATCTCCGGGCTTGAGAAGCGCAAAAAGCGCTGCCGAAAGCGCATGGGTTCCGTTTACAAAGCCGATGCGCACAAGAGCGGCCTCCGTGCAGAACACCTGCGCGTACACCTTGTCGAGCACCTCCCTGCCCAGATCGTCATAGCCGTAGCCGCTCGTTCCGGCAAAGCAGGAATCGGAAACTTTGTTATCCTGAAACGCGGTCATCACCTTGCATGTATTGAGCATTGCAATGCGGTCGATGCGCTCAAGCTGCGGCCTTATCTCCTCTTCCGCCTGACGTGCAAGCTCGTATACCTCGGGTCTTATATCATTTACATTCATCTTAAAGCTCCATAACTATCTGCTTGAAGTATTTGCCGCGCTCCATGAAGTTTTTAAACTTATCAAAGGCGGCACATGCCGGAGAAAGAAGGACGGTATCCCCCTCCTGCGCAGCCTCCGCTGCCGCAAGCACGGTGTCCTTAAAATCGTCTATCTTCTCTATCGGCAGAGCTCCGTCATAGTATTTTGAGTTTACGACGGCCTCGTATATCTTTTCCGTTGTCGCACCCGTGAGATACAGCCTCTTGACATGCAGGTTTATCTCGTCGCCAAGCTCGTCAAAGGGTATGTGCTTATCATAGCCGCCGGCTATGAGTATAGGCTTTGTTTTCAGTGCGTGCAGTCCCGCCGCCGTGCGCGTGGGACTCGTTCCGATGGAGTCGTTTATAAACGTGACACCGTCCTTGATCCTCACCTGCTCGAGGCGGTGCTCAACGCCGGCAAAGCTCTTTGCAACTGCGATGCATGTGTCGTCGTCAACATAGCCGTCGGTCGCGGCAAAGGCCGCCATATAGTTTTCAAGATTGTGAGTTCCGGGCAGCTTTATCTCGTCTGCTGCCATGACAGCGCTTGCCCTGCCGCCGTGAACGCGGTATATGATGCCGTCTGCGCAGTAAACGCCCTTATCCGGCTTCACGGCGCGGCTGAAATACGATATATCGGACCTTGCTTTTCCGGCGTAGTATTCCGAAAACTCGTTTTCGTGGTTGAGAACAAGTCGGTCGCATGCGTCCTGATTGGCAAATATCGCGCTTTTTGCGTCGATATAGTCCTGATAATCCTTGTGCTTATCAAGATGGTTCGGAGAAATATTCGTTATGACGGCGACATTCGGCCTGCACACCATGCTGTGCAGCTGGAACGAGCTCAGCTCAAGCACGGCAAAATCGCTCCTGCTCATGCCGTCAACATCGCACAGGAGCGGCCTTCCGATATTGCCGCCGAGATGCACGGTATAGCCCTGAGCCTTCAAAAGCTCGGATATGATAGTTGTCGTAGTCGTCTTGCCGTCGCTGCCTGTCACGGCAAATATCCTGCACGGGCAGAGCTTCATGAAAAGCTCCATCTCACTCGTCAGCTCGGCTCCGCGGTTCACGGCCTCCTGCAAATGTAAGTCAAATGGCATGAGGCCGGGCGTTCGGAAGATAAGCTCAAAGTCAAGATGCTCAAGATATTCCTCGCCGAGGCAGAATTTTGCGCCGAGCCTTGACAGCCCCTCATACTCTTCTCCGAGCTGCTGCGCACTGCGCTTATCGCAGGCGGTCACGTCGCAGCCGCAGGCCAGCAGCTTTTTTATAAGCGGGGTGTTGCTCACGCCGATGCCGATAACGCCGATGCGCTTATGCTTTATCTTTTCAAAATATTCATTCAGGGTCATGTTTAAAACCTCCCATAGCTTATACATTATACGGCTTTGTGCGTACAAAGACAAGAAAATTCTATTGACTTAATGCACGGAAGCGGTTAAAATATTCAGCTGAGTGAGCCGAACGGCCGCGGGTGCATTCCGAAAGGAAGCGCGTGAGGAAAGTCCGGGCTCCATAGGGCAAGGATAGCGGGTAACGCCCGCCAGGGGTGACCCTCGGACAAGTGCAACAGAAATATACCGCCGAGAGATCGGTAAGGGTGGAAAAGTGAGGTAAGAGCTCACTCGTCGCATGGAGACATGTTGACGCTGTAAACTCTATCCGGAGCAACGCCGTGGGAGGACATGTGATCGGCCCGATCGTCCTCAGGGGGCGGCTTGAGCCTGCCGGCAACGGCAGGATTAGATAGATGGCCGTTTAAGACAGAACCCGGCTTACAGACTCGCTCATTTATATAAGAAAAACC
The DNA here is from genome assembly GCA_963620985.1 of Hallerella sp. Taxonomy (GTDB): domain Bacteria; phylum Bacillota; class Clostridia; order Oscillospirales; family Oscillospiraceae; genus F23-B02. The sequence goes on from CAVFCI010000010.1 coordinate 55,373, forward strand.
GCCGTGTCAGGCGGTTTTTCTTATCAGCTTGTCAAAAAAGTCCCTCGCGGTACTTTTTTGACTGCACTTTTCCGCCGAGCATTTTGAAAGTATTCAAAATGCTTT
>CAVFCI010000011.1:0-51357 GCA_963620985.1 Hallerella sp.
TTATAGCAACACCCCCGTTTTCGCATACTGAAAACGGGGGTTCTTTGACAGGCTGAAAATTCCGCATCTTTCGATGCGGAATTTTACTTGCGTGATTAATAGTAACGCTTATTCTTGTTCTTGCGTGCTGCCTCGCTCTTCTTGCGGCGCTTGACGCTGGGGCTCTGGTAGTACTCCTTCTTTCTCAGATCAGCCAGTACACCGGCCTTGGCACAGCTGCGCTTAAATCTTTTAAGAGCATTGTCCAGAGATTCGTTCTCCTTGACATAGACTTCAGACATTTATTTCACTCCCTCCATATACGCCTTTCGACGCTTTAAGGGCCAAATTCATGGCTTAACGTTGATATTATACTCACATTCGGGCATAATGTCAACCTTTACTTTATGATAAGATTTATAAGTTTATTCTTTACGACAATGGTCTTGAAAAGCTGCTTGCCCTCCATCAGGCGCTTGATCTTTTCATCGGCGCAGGCAGTTTCGATAATGACGCTGTCGTCGGAGTCGGACGCAACGGTTATGGTTGTCTTGAGCTTGCCGTTTACCTGAACGGCCATCTCTCGCGTTGCATCGACGGTCTTGGCCTCGTCATACTCCGGCCAGTGCATCTGCATGGCCATTTTGCCCTCCTGTGCTGCAAAGCCCATGAGCTCCCACATTTCCTCTGCGATATGCGGAGCAAAGGGGCTGAGCATAAGGATAAGGGTCTTGACCTCGCCCTTGGTGCAACCATTTGAATAGAACTCGTTTACCATGGTCATGAGCGCCGCTATCGCGGTGTTCATCTTCAGCTCGTCGATGTCCGAGCCGACCTTTTTTATCGTTTTGTGGATGGTGGCCTCGTTCTTTGCCGAGTAGCCCTCGCCGTCCTGCGCGAGCTCCATGAGGTTCCAGCAGCGGTCGAGGAAGCGCTTTGAGCCCTTGACGGCCTCATTTGACCACGAAACGGCCTTTTCAAAGTCACCGATGAACATGATGTGCAGGCGCATGGTATCAGCGCCGTACTGCGCGACGATGTCGTTGGGGTTTACGACGTTGCCGCGGGACTTCGACATTTTCTCGCCGCCCTCGCCGAGGATCATGCCGTGGCTCGTGCGCTTTGCGTAGGGCTCCTTGGTCGGAACAACGCCTATATCGTACAGGAACTTGTGCCAGAAGCGGGAGTACAGCAGGTGCAGCGTCGTATGCTCCATGCCGCCGTTGTACCAATCGACGGGCGACCAGTACTCAAGCGCCTCCTTGGAGGCCAGCGCCTTGTCGTTATGCGGATCCATATAGCGCAGGAAGTACCAGCTCGAGCCTGCCCACTGGGGCATGGTATCGGTCTCGCGCTCGGCCTTGCCGCCGCATTTGGGGCAGCTCGTCTCGACCCAGTCGCGCATTTTTGCGATGGGCGACTCGCCGTTGTCGGTAGGCTCGTAGTTTTCAACGTCCGGCAGGAGCAGCGGAAGCTCCTCCTCGGGAACGGGCACCCAGCCGCACTTCGGGCAGTTTATCATCGGGATGGGCTCGCCCCAGTAGCGCTGGCGGGAGAACACCCAGTCGCGCAGCTTGTAGTTTACCTTTTCCTTGCCTATCCCCTGCTCGACGACGTATTTCTTCATCGCGGGGATGGCCTCCTTCACGGTCATGCCGTTGAGGAAGCCTGAGTTTACCATGATCGCGCTGTCGTCCTTTGCGACAAACGCCTCCTTGCTGATATCGCCGCCGGAGACGACCTCGACGATGGGCAGGCCGAACTTGGTCGCAAACTCCCAGTCACGCTGGTCGTGGCCGGGTACGCCCATGACGATGCCCGTACCGTAGCCCATAAGGACATAGTCGGAAACGAACATCGGCAGCAGCTTATGGGTAACGGGGTTTTCCACCTCGATACCGTCAAGGCGAACGCCGGTCTTTTCCTTATTGAGCTCGCCGCGCTCGAAATCGGATTTGTGCGCGGCCTCATTCTGATATGCCTCGACCTCGTCCCAGTTTTTGATCTTATCCTTCCATTCGCCGAGCAGCGGGTGCTCGGGAGATATGACCATGTAGGTCGTGCCGAAAAGCGTATCGGCACGGGTCGTGTAAACAGTGACCTCGCCGCCGATGCTGGTCTCGAAAGTGACCTCCGCGCCAGTGGAGCGGCCTATCCAGTTGCGCTGCTGGATCTTTACGCGCTCGATGTAATCAACATCGTCCAGATCGTCGATAAGGCGCTGGGCGTATTTTGTTATGCGCAGCATCCACTGGCTTTTTTCCTTGCGGATGACCTCGCTGCCGCAGCGCTCACACACGCCGTCCACGACCTCCTCGTTTGCAAGCACGCACTTGCAGGAGGTACACCAGTTGACGGGCATCGTGGTCTTGTAGGCAAGGCCGTGCTTGTACATCTGGAGGAATATCCACTGCGTCCACTTATAGTACTTGGGATCGGTGGTATCGACCGCTCTGTCCCAATCGAAGCCGTAGCCGAGCATCTTCAGCTGCGAGGTAAAGGTCTTTATGTTGTCCGCCGTGACCTTGGCAGGATGCACATGGTTCTTGATGGCATAGTTCTCGGTCGGCAGGCCGAAGGCATCGAAGCCTATGGGGAACAGCACGTTATAGCCGTCCATGCGCTTTTTGCGCGTGACTATATCCATCGCGGTAAAGGGACGCGGATGACCGACGTGCAGTCCCTGACCGGAAGGGTACGGGAACTCGATCAGGCCGTAGAACTTAGGGCGCTCCGTATCGCCCGTCACAGCTGCGTAGGGCTTGCTCTCCTCCCAGTTTTTCTGCCATTTCTTCTCGATAGCTGTAAAATCGTACTTCATTTTCAATTGACTCCCTTATAGTTTATATTTTGTCCGAACGCCCCTTAGCAGGGGCCTATAAGGGATGAGAGCTCGAGCTCCTCGGCGTCTGACCACAGATGCTCAAGATTATAGAAGTCGCGGGCTTCCTCTGTGAACACATGTGCCACGACGCAGCCGAAATCGAGAAGCACCCAGCTTCCGCTGCGATAGCCCTCGCGGCGGATGGGAGGCTCGCCGGCCTCGCTCATTGCCTTGTCGATCTCGTCTGTAAGAGATTTTATATGCGTGGAGGATGTACCTGTGCAGATGATGAAATAATCGCACAGGGATGTAAGCTTATCGGTTTTCAAAACCTTGATGTTCTTGCCTTTTTTGTCGTTGAGCGCCTTGGCGGCGATCTTAACGACCTCGCTTGGTGTCATCATTCGTCATCTTCCTTACTGTTTGAATTTGCCTGAGCTGTGCTGCCGGTGTACGGCAGGACGCTTGCCGAGCCCATGGAGCTCGACGAGCTGTAGTTGAGGAACGAGGAAACGCCGCCCTTGAGCTCGCCCGTTGTGGAATAGAAATTGCCGTTTTCATAGGTGACTATGTTCACGTTTTCGGTCGTTACCTTTGTCTCCCACGGGTTGAGGCAGTCGTTTACCATGTCGAGCCATGCGTCGATATCGCAGAAAACGTAGCTTGCGCCGAAAACGCTGCCGTTTGTGTTGCCGGGCATGGTATAGAACTTGATATTGCCGCTGTCGAGCTTCAGGAATTCCTTTGCGTAATAGAGCATATTCTCCGTGCTCAGGTTGGTCTTCATGTTATTGCTTACGATGCTTATGACCTCGGAGAGGTTGGGGATGTTCTTGAGGCTCAGCATCTGGCTTGCAACGGCCATGAGAAGCTCATGCTGCATGTCGATGCGCTGGATATCGCCGCCGGCGTAGCCGCTTCTGAAGCGCATGAGCTGCACGAACTGCTCGCCGTTGAGCGTCTGCTGTCCCTCGGGTATGTGAATGTGCAGATCCTGCGTGGGATCATCGTAATTCATTCCTGACGGCACGTCAAAGTCAACGCCGCCTATGGCATCGACAACATCCTCAGCCGCGTCCATGTTAACGAGGATATATCCGTCCACATCAAAGCCGAGGAAGGATCTTATGAGCTCCTCGCGCATGATCTCGATCGGGTCGCAGCCGTAGTAGGAGCTGCTCTGTATGCCGGAATAATAGGCTGCATAGTGATAGGCCGAGTTTGCCTTCTTGACCTCGTGCGAGAGGTTAGTGAGCGTATCACGCGGGATGCTGACGACGTTGAGCGTATGGTTTACCGTGTCGAGCTGGCCGACCATAATGGTGTCGGTATTATTGCTGACAACGTCAACGCCGGCAACGAGCAGCGTATACACACCTGGCTTTCTGCCGTCCACCGTATTGACGGGCGCTTCGCCGTCGTTATTTTTTATGCCGTCATCATTGCTGACGGGCGGAGCCGTGAAATACTCAATGTACACATAGGCCGCCGCGAGCAGAACGACGAGGCAGAGCAGGATTATAAGTATGACCTTACCGACCCTGCCCTTCTTTTTCTGCTTCTTGCCGCCGCCCTGAGCACTGCGCTGAGGCTGCTCCGGCTGCTCGGCATAATCGTAGTCCTGATCGTAATCGTAGTTGCTGCCGTCGTATCTTTCGGGTGTGCGGCTGCTGTCTGAATGCTTGCCGCTTTTTTTGCCTCCGAATAGCTGCATATCGTTTTCCCTTCTCTTTCGGCACCCCTGCCGTTATTGCTGAGCCGTATGTTCCTTATACCACTCATATGCCTCGGCAGTAGCGTAATACGGCTCCTGCCCATAGCTTCTGATATCCTCGAGGCTCATTTCGAGCCCCAGCGTCATTGCCTCATCGAGGTTCTCGTAAGCAAGCCTTCTGAGCCTGTCCACGCCCTCGAAATCACGGTTCGGCTCGATATAATCGGCCATGTAGACGATCTTCTCAAGGAGAGTCATGTCGGGTCTGCCGGTCGTGTGCCAGCGGATGGCATCGTAGACCTCCGTGCTTATATTGAAAAGCTCCTTTGCCAGTGCAGCGCCCGTCTTTGCGTGAAGAAGCTTCACGTTTGCCTCTTCCTCGGTGTCGTTTATGATACCATACTTCCTGCACAATATCAATTGGTCGGATAACACAAGTTTTTTTGTAATATCGTGCAGAATTCCGGCTTCCGCGGCATTTTCGGGATCCTCTCCCCAGCGCTGGGCAAGAGTGACCGCCTCCGACTCAACGCCCACGACATGCGCAACGCGCTTGGGTGCGAGCATCGCATATGCCTTATCACGCAGCCAGTAAAGCTCCGGCCTTGCGTCGTAATCGCCGTTTTTTATTATCCGCGCATACACAGGCTCCGGCAGGCACGACGCGCCGCGCCTGTTCGGGAGCATATCGCGTATATCGGACGAGGACATGGGCTTTGGCTCGTGGTTAATGAACACACAGCTTGCACCGTATTGACGCTTGAGATAGTCCGCATGTTCCATAATGCGCGCATCCTCGCCCTCGTTCCGGCAGAACACGCCCAGCGTCATGTGCTCCAGCAGGAAGCGGAACTTGTACCACTCCTCGAAGCTGAAGAGCATATCGCTGCCCATGACGAAGGTAAATTCCGCGTCGGGGTACAGCTTCATGAGCTCGGCGAGCGTGTCAGCCGAATAGCTCTTGCCCTCGCGCAGAAGCTCGATATCCGACACCTCGGCGTTCGGGATACCGTCAAAGGCGAGCCTTGTCAGCTCCATGCGCTCGGCAGCGTCGGGGCTGCCTCCGGCGAGCTCCTTGTGCGGCGGTATGCTCGCCGGTATTATGAGCATTTTGTCAGGCTTCAGGCACTCTGACACGGCATAGGCCGCCTCGACATGCCCGCAGTGCGGCGGATTGAAGCTTCCGCCGTAAATTGCAATCTTCATTTTTTCTTATCTTTTACAAGAGCTATTTTAGGCTCTTTCTCGTTGCGTTTATACAGAACGAACTTACTTCCTATAGTCTGCACGGTCTCTGCCGAGCAGGCCTGTGCAAGCGCGTCGGCGGCCTCGCGTGCGCTCAGAAGGCTGTTTTCCAGCACTCTGCCCTTTATGAGCTCGCGCGCCTTGAGCGCATCTCTTACCTGCGTTACGGTGTTTTCCGTTATTCCGCCCTTGCCGATCTGGATGATCGTGTCCTCGTTCATTGCGATGCCCCTGAGCTGGGCTCGCTGCTTACTTGTCAGTGCCATTTATATTCCTCAGTTCCGTTTTGAATTTTGCGAGCGCACGCGCCCTGTGTGAAATCCTGTTTTTCGTCTCCTGACCGAGCACGGCCATGCTGTCGGGGTAGCCGTCGGGCATGAACACGGGGTCGTAGCCGAAGCCGCCCTCGCCGTGGGGCTCTGTGAGTATCTGCCCCTGGCACTCGCCCTCTGTGCGTATCTCCGCTCCGCAGGGCAGCAGGCAGCATATGCTGGATACGAATTTTGCCCTCCTGTCCGTCACGCCCTCAAGCTTTGACAGCAGGTAGATATACTTTTCCCTGTCGCTCGCGTCGTGACCGCCGGGGGCGTAGCGTGCAGAATATACGCCGGGCTCGCCGCCCAGCGCGTCAACCATGAGACCCGAGTCGTCGGCAACTGTGGCCTCGCCGGTAGCGTCAAAGACAGCCTTTGCCTTGAGATATGCGTTCTCGGCAAAGGTCGTTCCCGTCTCGTCCACCTCGAAATTGCAGCCTGCCTCGCGCTGCGAGAGTATCTCAACGTCCATGTCGGACAGTATTGCCTTAAGTTCCCTTAGCTTTTTTGCGTTATTGCTTGCAAGTATCAGCTTCATTATTTAAACAGCGCCTCCACAAAGTTTTTGGGGTCAAACGGGACAAGGTCGTCTATCCCCTCGCCCACTCCGACGTATTTCACGGGGAGCTTGAGCTCGTTTGAGATCGCGAAAACTATGCCGCCCTTGGCCGTGCCGTCAAGCTTTGTGAGCACGATGCCGGTGATGCCGGCGGTTTCGAGAAACTGCTTTGCCTGAACAAGGCCGTTCTGTCCTGTGGTCGCGTCGAGCACCATGAGCGTTTCAACGTCAGCGTCGGGAAGCTCGCGGCGGATAACGCGCGTTATCTTATTTAGCTCGTTCATGAGGTTTGCCTTATTGTGCAGTCTGCCCGCAGTATCGACGATCACGATATCCGTGCCGCGGGCCTTTGCCGCGCACAGGCCGTCGTACACGACCGAGGCAGGATCGCTGCCCTCCTCGTGGCGCACGATGCCTGACCCCGAGCGCTCCGCCCAAATGCCGAGCTGCTCGGCAGCCGCCGCACGGAAGGTGTCGCCCGCGCAGAGGAGAACGTTCTTATCCTCCGCACTGAAGCTTGCTGCCAGCTTGCCTATGGTCGTCGTCTTGCCGACGCCGTTCACGCCGACCATGAGAATGACCGACGGCTTGGTCGTAAGCTTCAGGCTCGTATCCATCGTGCCGAGCATATCCTGCATATATTCAATAAAGGCTTCCTTTGCCTGATAGCCCTTATTTATATAGCGGCGCAGGAGTATGCGCTTATAGTCCATCATTATCTGCGCCGTCGTCTCGCCGCCGACATCGGCCATTATGAGCATTTCCTCGAGCTCGTCGTAGAAATCCTCACTGTCGATATCGTAATTGCGGAATACCTCCTCAAGCTCCTCAATATTCTTTCTGGTCTTTGTCAGGCCGGAAAACATTTTATCAAAAAAGCCCATTTTGCTCCTCCTCAGTCATTTTCGATCGAGCGCTGCGCCTGGTCGAGATCGAGCTCTATCACCTTGGAAACGCCCTTTTCCTGCATCGTCACGCCGTAGAGGTGGTCTGCCTCCTCCATCGTGCCGCGGCGGTGGGTTATAACTATAAACTGCGTCCTGTCGCACATTCTGCGCATATATTCTGCATAGCGGATAACGTTTGCCTCGTCGAGCGCGGCCTCGATCTCGTCCATCACGCAGAACGGCGTAGGCCGCACCTTTAGTATCGCAAAGTAAAGCGCTATCGCAACGAAGGCCTTCTCGCCGCCGGACAGGAGGCTTATGTTCGACACCGCCTTGCCGGGCGGCTGCACCTTTATCTCGATGCCGCATTCGAGCGGATCGTTCTCGTCCTCGAGCAGGACGGTGGCCTTGCCGCCGCCGAAGAGCTCAAGGAAGGTTTCCCTGAAGTTCTCGTCAATGAGCTTGAACTGGCCGAGGAAGACCTCCTTCATTTCGTTTGTGACATCGTTTATTATGCCCAGAAGCTCTTTTTTCGCCTTTTCTATATCGCTGCGCTGACCTGTCAGGAACTCGTAGCGCGTGTTTACGCGCTCGAACTCCTCGATAGCACCTATGTTCGGCGTACCGAGAGCCGATATCTGACGGCGCAGCTCGCTTATGCCGCGTGACTCCTTTTGCAGGTTCTCCACCGGCTGGCGCAGCTGCTGCGCCGCGGAGTGGCTCAGCTCATAGTTATCCCAGAGCTTATCGAGGATCTGTTTTTCCTCCATCTCGGCGGAAAGCTTCTTCTGCTCAAGCCTTGCAACGCTGCGCTCCAGCTCCAGCAGGCGGCGGTTAGATTCCTGACTGTCCTTATCGGCCTTCGTTCTGCGTCCCTCAAGCTCGAGGCGCTTTGCGTTTATCTCCGCTATCTCGGCCTTGATCTTCTCGGCCTGAGCCGTGATATTCTCATGCTGCTTCAGGACCGATTCAAGCTGCGCATTTATCTCCTCGCAGCTGCGCTGTGCCTTTTCTATCGCGGCCTGTCTGAGCTCACTGTCTCCCGACAGGCTGTCGGACAGTGCCCTGAGCTGCTCCGCGGAGGCTCTGGTCGCACGCATCTCGGCTTCGCACGAGGCCTTGTCGCGCTGGATCTCGGCGCGCTCCTCTATCGCCGCGTCAAGCTCGTATCTGAGTCCCGACAGGGCGTTTACCGATCTTTCAAGCTCCGTCTGAGCCGCGTCATACTGCTTGCCGAGGCTCTGCCTGCGCGTTTTGAGCTCTTCAAGCTCGTTTGCGCGGGAGAGTATGCCCGTGCCGCGGGCTGCGCTGCCGCCGGTCATGGAGCCGCCGGCGTTTATGAGCTGACCGTCAAGGCTGACGATGCGCAGGCGGTTTCCGTTTGCCTTTGACATACGCACGGCATCGCCCAGCGTTTCGGCAACGACCGTGCGCCCCAGAAGGCTTGCGAATATGCCGTCGTAGCGCTTATCAAAGCTCACAAGGTCATACGCAAGACCGACAAAGCCAGGATCGTTCACCGGCGCGTCCTTCATGATATTGCCGCGGACCGTGTCAACCGGCAGGAAGGTCGCACGGCCTGAGTCGAGGCGCTTTAGCAGCTCTATGGCGCTGCGTCCGTCGTTCTGGGTGTCGATGACTATATTCTGCATGGCAGCACCCAGAGCGGTCTCGATCGCCAGCGTGTGCTCGTTGTCTGTTTTTATCAGGTTTGCTACAGGCCCGTGAACGCCGCGCAGGTTTCCCCTGCCCGATTCGCGCATGACGGTCTTGACCGCCTTTGAAAAGCCCTCGTACTCCTTTTCCATTTCCGAGAGCATGTGTATGCGTGCATCCATGCTGCGGCAGTCAACGGACAGGCGGTTGACCTTTTCCCTGAGCTGTGAGGCCGCATTCTCGCGGTTTTGCAGCTTCATGCGGCAGCCCTCTATGACGTTTGCGCTGCTTTTTTCCTTATCCGCAAGTCCCGATATGCTGCCCGAGAGCTCGTTTGCCTTGCTCTCGTTATCCTCTATCTGACGGGCGATCTCGCCGAGGCGCGCCTGCGCTCCGGCAATGTCGCTTTTCATGCGCTCGACAGATTCGCCGCTGCTTTTGATATTCGCTCTGAGCACAGCTGCGCGTGAATCGCAGTCGGCGGCTCTCGCCTCTGTCTGCGAAAGGCGCTCACGCGCCTTGTCGGCCTCGATGTCCTTTTCGTGCATACGCTCGGATATGCTTCCGGCGGAGGCGTACAGCGCCTCTAAGCTGCGGTGAGCCTCGTCAAGCTCCGACTTTGCCGTTTCGTAATCGGCATTTACCGTCTGCGCCTGATCGTGCAGCTTGTCGAGCGTCGCCATCCAGACGGATATCTCGCGCACGCGCAGCTCGTCGCGCAGAACGAGATATTTCTTTGCTGTCTCCGACTGGCGGCGCAGCGGCTCGACCTGAAGCTCGAGCTCATCGATCTTATCGTTTATGCGCAGGAGGTTCTCCTCCGTTTTTTCAAGCTTGCGCTCGGACTCCTCCTTGCGGCTGCGGTAGCGCGATATTCCGGCTGCCTCTTCGAACACCTCACGGCGATCCGAGCTTTTATTGGACACGATGTCCGCTATCTTACCCTGCCCGATTATGGAGTAACCGTCTCTGCCGAGGCCGGTGTCCATGAGCAGGCTGTTTATATCCTTCAGGCGCACGGCCTCGCGGTTTATGTAATATTCGCTGTCGCCGCTGCGGTAATAGCGGCGGGTCAGCATGAGCTCTGTGCTGTCGCAGTCGAAGATATGCTCCGTGTTGTCGATTATAAGCGTTACCTGAGCAAAGCCGAGCGCACCGCGCTTTTCCGTACCGCCGAAGATAACGTCCTCCATCTTGCCGCCGCGCAGGGTCTTTGAGCGCTGCTCGCCCATGACCCACAGTATCGCGTCGGATATGTTCGACTTGCCCGAGCCGTTAGGCCCGACTATCGCCGTGACATCCTTTTCAAATGTGATGCGGGTCTTGTCCGGAAAGGACTTGAAGCCCTGCATTTCGAGTGCTTTTAAATACAAAGGTTCTACCTCATCATTTCAGTTCATTCGATATATTTTATAATAAAGCAGTGCCTTAATCAAGACTGACAATGCGTATTTCGCCACTTTTTACACTTGCTTCATGAATTTTAAGCTCTCTGAGCGAAAATTCCTCCGTGAGCGCTTTCACGTTGCAGCGGTGCTGCCCGACCATTTTGGAAACGTCGGAGCGGTTCACCTCCAGAATAATACGGCTGCCGGGCGCTGCTCCGGCAAGAAGGCCGCGAGCTCTTTGCAGCATTATGCGCGAGTGTACGAGCTCGCCGAGCGCCGGATGGTACGCGCCGCCCAGCGCATCACCGCCGGACAGCTCCTCCGTGGGATTTAAGCCCATGCGGATTATCGGAATGCCTGCTGCCTCAAACAGCGGCACGAGCTTTGCGCACACGCGCACCGCGTCCTCGACCGTGTGCTCCTTATAGCTTCCCGCCCGCCACATGTCGCACAGCACGGTATCGCGCACTATGACCGTGGGATATATCCTCACGCCGTCCGGCGCAAGGGCGATTATCCTTTTTGCCGTTTCGATGCAGCTGTCATCCGTGTCTCCTGGCAATCCGGTCATCATCTGCAAAATGAGCTCAAAGCCCGCTGCCTTTACCAGCCGCGACGCATTTTCCACAGCGGCGCTGTCGTGTCCCCTGCCGGACAGTTCAAGCACCCTGTCGCACATCGACTGAGCACCGAGTTCAACGACCGCAACGCCGTATTTTTTGAGCCTTTTGAGCACCGCGGCGTCAATTGCGTCGGGGCGTGTGGACAGGCGTATGGAGCTTATCGTTCCGGCCTTGAGATACGGCTGCGCTGCCTCGAAAAGCTCGATCTGGCGCGCCTCGGGTATGGCCGTGAAGCTGCCTCCATAAAACGCCAATTGCCGCTTTGTCCCCTGCGGGGTCAAGGCGGCTGCTTCCTCTATCGCATTTTTGACGGTCTGCGCCGTGGCCGGCTCGATATGACCAGATATTCTGCGCTGATTGCAGAACACGCAGTCGTTCGGGCAGCCGAGATGCGGCACAAACACGGGAATTATACTGTTTCTTGCTGTCATTTATTAAGTCTTTCAAGCGCCTGACAGGCGGCTGCCTGCTCCGCTTCCTTCTTCGTTCTTCCGCTGCCGCGTCCGATGGTCTGACCGTTCAGACTGACCTCGGACATGAACAGCTTGTCATGATCCGGACCTGATTCACCGGCATCTGTATATCTCAGCTGCCGGTCGGGCCTGCGCTGCACGAGCTCCTGAAGCTCGGTCTTATAGTCTGAGGCATGGTGTGCGCGTATGGCCTCGGGGCTGAGCACTCGGCACTCTATAAAGCTTTCCGCGGGCTCTATGCCGCCGTCAATGAATATGGCAGCAATGACGGCCTCGGTAGCGTCTGCGAGTATAGACGCACGCTCCCTGCCGCCGTTTTTCTCCTCGCCGTGACCCATGCGCAGATATTCGCCGAGCCCCAGTTCACGCGCAACACCGTACAGGCTGTGCTCGCACACGAGCTCGGCGCGAAGGCGCGTCATCCTGCCCTCCGGCATTGCCGGCTGCGCGGCATACAGATGCTTTGCCGTGACAAAGCCGAGCACCGAATCGCCCAGAAACTCCAGGCGCTCGTTGCTGGGCACGCCCTCGGCTCTGTTCTCGTTTGCATAGGAGCTGTGCGTAAGCGCATTTTTCAAAAGTGCCGGATCCTTGAATCTGTATCCTAATTTCTCTTCTAACTGCTTCAATGTATTACGCTTCTTCCGAAATTTTCATGTAATCGACGTTCTTTTCGATATCTTCAACTATGCCGGCCTCGGCAAAGGCCTTGGCCTGACGGATGGCGGCGAAAAACGCTTCGTCGCCGGACGAGCCGTGTGCCTTGATGACTGGCTTTGAAATGCCGAGGAAGGCCGTTCCTCCGACCTCGTTGGAGTCCATCCTCTTTGCAATGCCCTTTACGTCCTTTTTGATCACCGCCGCGGCAAGCTTGTTCTTCGTGCTCATCATGAACATTCCCTTGAGCTCGGTAAACAGCCATTTTGCAACGCCCTCGGCGGTTTTGAGGGCGATATTGCCGGAAAAGCCGTCACTCACGACGACATCAACGCCGCCGAAGAGCATGGTGCTCGCCTCGACGTTGCCGACGAAGTTTATCCTGCCCTCGCCGCTCGCCTTTTTCAGGAGCTTATAGCTCTCGTGCTGGAGCTGCCCGCCCTTGGTCTCCTCGGTCCCGATGTTGAGAAGGCCGACACGCGGCTGAGTAAGCCCCATCATTCTGTTGGCATAATAGCTGCCCATGTACGCAAACTGGAGCAGATACTCCGGCGTACAATCGACATTTGCGCCGCAGTCGATGAGGATTATGCCGTTCTCGCGGCTCGGCAGCATCGGAGCCATAGCAGCGCGGCGGATGCCCTTTATGCGCTTTACGATGAGCGTAGCGCCGGTGAGCAGTGCTCCTGTCGAGCCAGCAGACACCACCGCGTCGCCCTCGCCGTTTTTCAGGAGATTGAGCGCAACGGTCATGGACGCATCCTTTTTGCGGCGCGTCGCGGTGCTCGGATCGTCCTCCATTGTGATGACCTCGCGGGCATCGACTATGCTGATGCCGCTTCTGTCCCCGCCGAGATGCTTCTCTATCTCTTCCCTACGTCCGACGAGCACGAGCTCAACGCCCAGCCTGTCGCGTGCGTAGACAGAGCCCTTTACCGTTGCCTCGGGCGCATTATCGCCGCCCATTGCGTCAACTATTATTTTCACTGCCGAAGACCTCCTTTGTCATAAGCTCATCTATGATCGCCAGACTCCTTGCGGAGATCTCGGCATTTTTATTTCGCTTGCCCTTGACACGGTAGCCAAGCGGCGAGATTATTCCGAAGTTTATGTTCATGGGCTGGAAATCGCCGACGCTGCCGCCTGAAATATACAGGCTCAGTGCGCCTATGGCCGTTTCCTGCGGGAAATTTACGGGCTCAAGGCCGAGAGTGCGCGCAGCGGTCTCTATGCCTACGAGCATTCCCGACGCTGCCGACTCTATATATCCCTCAACGCCGGTCATTTGTCCGGCGAAGCTCAGGCGCGGCTCGCTTTTGAGCCTGTAATAGCGGTCGAGCAGCTTGGGGCTGTTGAGATATGTGTTGCGGTGCATCACGCCGTAGCGGACAAACTCAGCGTTTTTCAGCGCCGGTATCATTGAGAACACGCGCTTCTGCTCGCCCCATGTCAGATGCGTCTGGAAGCCGACGATGTTATAGAGCGTTCCGTCTGCGTTATCGCGCCGCAGCTGCACTACGGCGTAGCTTTCGCGCCCCGTGCGCGGATCGCGCAGGCCGACCGGCTTCATCGGTCCGTAGCGCAGAGTATCCTCCCCGCGGCGAGCCATGACCTCAACGGGCATGCAGCCTTCAAACACGCCGCCGTCATCAAAGCCGTGGACGGCTGCCTCCTTTGCGCTGCAAAGCTCACGGACGAAGGCCTTGTACCCGTCCTCGTCCATTGGGCAGTTTACATAATCCGCTGTGCCCTTATCGTAGCGCGAGGCAAAAAACGCGCTTTGCATATCCACGCTCTCCAGCGTCACGATAGGCGCGACGGCGTCGTAAAAATGCAGACCCTCTCCGCCGCACAGGGCGGCTATCTTACCGGCCAGTGCATCGCTTGTAAGCGGTCCTGTCGCAACGACGCACTCTCCCTCCGGAAAATCCTCTGCCTCTGCGGGAACGATCTCGACATTTTCGCAGGCTTGCAGCCTTTGGGTTATGTATCGGGCAAAGCCCTCCCTGTCAACAGCGAGCGCTCCTCCGGCCGCGACGCGGTTATTATCCGCGCTTTCCATGATGAGCGAGCCCATTTTACGCATCTCGGCCTTCAGGAGGCCTACGGCGTTTGACAGCTCATCGCTGCGCAGCGAGTTTGAGCACACGAGCTCGGCAAAGTATTCCGAGGTGTGCGCCGGGGTCATTTTTGCCGGCTTCATCTCGATGAGCCGAACCCTTATTCCTCTTTTGGCGAGCTGCCATGCGCATTCGCTGCCGGCAAGCCCCGCTCCGAGGACAGTGACCTCTTTCATATTTATTATTCCTTAGCCTTTTTGGTCGTGGTTTTCTTCTTGGCCGGCTTTTTTGCCGCCTTGTCGTCAGCGCTCTTGTCGGCGGGCTTTTTCTTATAGCCGCGCTTATCCTCCGGCACGAACTCAGGGCACTCCTCGTTTATGCAAAAAGCCTTCGGGCGGCCTCGTCCGCTGGGCTTGAAGAGCGTTTTGCCGCAGCTCGGGCAGGTGTCCTTGGTCGGAACGTACCATGTCATGAAGCCCTTTATCTCGCTTCCGTCGGCTGCCGTGCCGCGCCATGGGCAGTCCGTGCCGCGCTCGCAGGCGTAATAGGTGTTGCCCTTTTTCGAGGTGCGCTTGAGGATGCGGCTGCCGCATTTGGGGCATTTGCCGGGCATCTCGACGACGATGGGCTTTGTGAAGCTGCACTCGGGATATCCCGGGCATGCCAGAAAGCGGCCGAAGCGGCCTGATTTTACGACCATCTGACGGCCGCAGACATCGCAGTATTCGTCGCTGAGTTCGTCTGGCACCTTGATCCTCACACCGTCGAGCGCCTTCTCGGCTTCCTCAAGCTCGGCGCTGAAGCCGCCGTAGAAACTGCGCAGCAGCTCCTTCCAATAGAGCTTGCCGTTTTCTACCTCGTCGAGCTCCTCCTCCATATGGTTTGTGAATTTAAGATCGACTATATCTGGGAAGCGCTCCTCCATGAGCTGGGTCACGATCTCTCCCAGATTCGTGGGCTTGAGGTATTTACCGTCCTTCACGACGTACTCATGCGAGGTTATTGTCGATATCGTGGGCGCGTAGGTGGACGGGCGGCCTATGCCCTTTTCCTCCATTGCGCGGATGAGCGTGGCCTCGGTGTAGCGCGCCGGAGGCTGTGTAAACTGCTGCTCGGGGAGCATTTTTTCAAGATACACGCGCTCGCCCTCATTAAGCGACGGCAGCTTGCTGCGCGGCTCGTCGCTCTCCTCGTCCTTGCCCTCCTCGTACACGGCGGTGTAGCCTGCAAAGCGGAGCTCCGAGTAGTTTGCGCGGAAGACGTAGCCTGCCGAGTCAACATCGACAACGACATTGTCGTACACGGCGTTTGCCATCTGGCAGGCGGTGAAGCGTCCCCAGATCAGGCGGTAGAGCCTGTACTGCTCGGAGGTAAGATCCTTGCGCACAACGTCGGGGCTGAGCTCTATATTCGTCGGGCGGATAGCCTCGTGCGCGTCCTGCGCCCCGGATTTCGTTTTGTACACACGGAACGAGCCGTGGTAATAGTCCTGACCGTAGTGGTCGATTATATAGTTTTTCGCGGCCATGAGCGCCTCGTCGGAAAGACGCAGAGAGTCGGTTCTCATGTAGGTTATAAGGCCTACTGTGCCGTGACCCGTTATATCCACGCCCTCATAAAGCTGCTGGGCGATGGACATGGTGCGGCGCGGCGTCATGCCGAGGCGGCGGCTGGCCTCCTGCTGGAGGGTCGAGGTTATAAACGGAGGCGAGGGGCTGCGGTGCTTCTTGCCGCGCTTTACGACCTTGACCTTGAACGGTTCGTCCTTTGTAGCGTTTACGACGGTGTTCACCTCGTCCTCGCTCTTGAGCTCGAGCTTCTTATCGTCCTTGCCGTAGAAGCGTGCGGTGAACTTTGCGCTGCTCTCGCTTTCGAGCACCGCGTCAAGCAGCCAGTATTCCTCGCTTACGAAGCTTCTTATCTCGTTTTCACGGTCAACGACCATGCGCGTTGCAACAGACTGGACTCTGCCTGCCGACAGGCCGCGGCGGATCTTCTTCCACAGCAGCGGCGAGAGCTTGTAGCCGACGAGACGGTCGAGCAGTCTGCGCGCCTGCTGCGCATCGACAAGGTCGCTGTCGATATCGCGGGGCTTGTTGATGCTGTCGGTAACTACCTTTTTGGTTATCTCGTTGAAGGTAACGCGCCTTGCCCTTTCGTCGGGAAGCGCGAGCAGCTCCTTGAGGTGCCACGATATGGCCTCTCCCTCGCGGTCGGGGTCGGTCGCAAGATAGACGGTCTTTGCGTTTTTACTGAGCTTTTTGAGCTCGTCGATGATCTCCTTGTGATCCTTCACGGGGATGTACTTGGGTTCAAAATCGTTTTCTATATCAATTCCGAGGGTGCTCTTGGGCAGATCGCGCAGGTGACCCATGGACGCAACTACTTTATAATCGCTTCCGAGATATTTCTCGATAGTCTTGGCCTTGGCCGGTGACTCGACTATGACCAGATTCTTTTTTGCACTGGGCATCGGGTATCCTCATTTCATCTTAATATTTAATGTAAAGCGTTTGCCCGTCTCCTGCCGGACATAGCCCTTTATCTGCAAGAGTGTGAGCTCCGCCAGCACCTTGGCCGGTGCAAGACCGCTGCGCTCGATGATCGTATCAACGTGCACGGCCTCTTCCTCCATCGCTCCGATTATCTTCAGCTGGCCGGGACTCAGGCTCTCCAATTGTTTCTGCAAGTCAATATAAGCCGCGTCGGGTGCCTTGTCAACAACTTTTTTCGCACATTTTTCGGCACGGGGCTCTTTTTTAGGCTTCGCAGACGGCTTGGGAAGCACTCCGCCGGACATTTCAAATTCCGCTTTTCTTATCTTATCCGGATAGAGCGATGCAAACTCACTTACTATCTCCCAGCCGTTAGTGACCGGCTTTGCGCCCTCCTTTATCAGCAGGTTCGTTCCCTCGCAATTGGGAAGATCGGCGTTGCCGGGAACGGCGAATATCTCCTTGCCCTGATCGGCGGCCTCATTGACGAAAAGCCGCGTTCCGCTCCTGAGCGGAGCTTCAACGACCGCAACGCCGAGCGAAAGGCCGCTCGTTATCCTGTTTCTCGCACGGAAAAACGAGCTGTAGGGCTTCGTGCCGGGCGCGTACTCGCTTATGAGCGCACCGTGCATGACGACATCGCCCGAAAAGCGGCTTTTATCCAGCTCGTGCGGCAGTCCGAGAACGCCGACGACCCTGCCGTCAGCCATGAGCGCACCCTCTGCGGCGGCAGAGTCGATGCCCACGGTGAGGCCGGATATCACCACTGCGCCGCATTTGGCTATCTCGTATCCCATGCGCATGCCCATCTTTATGCCGTAGGGCGATGCCTTGCGCGTGCCGATGACCGCAATAGCAGGCTCTGCGTCCATGTCGGGCAGCTTTCCCTTGACGTATATCACCGCCGGAGGCAGGTGTATATTGCGAAGGCGCTCGGGGTAAGAGTCCTCGTTTAGCGTTATAACGTCGATGCCGGTGTTATCGCACTTTTCAAATATGCGCTTTGCCGCGTCAAGATCGCGCTTTTCAAGCTCCTCCGCACCCTCGATATTGCGCGGCAGCAGCCGCGTTATCTCACCCACCGGCGCAAAATACATCTGCTCGGGGCTGCCGTAGTATTTTATCAGCGAGCTTATCGCTCTCGGACCTATGCGCGGCGAGGTTGACAGCCAAAGCCAGTAAATAACGTCGTTCATATTCTACCTCGACATTTCCCACATGATGACCGATGCCGCTATCGCGGCGTTCAGCGACTCCGAATTCGGCTGCATCGGTATTATAAGCTCTCCTCCGCATATCTCCAGAAGCTCGCGGGAAAGCCCGCTGCCCTCGCTGCCTATGGCGACCGCGCTTCTGTGAAGCTCGGCATTGCGAATGTCGGCGGCCTTGTCGCTGAGCGCAGCGCCGAACAGCGGCAGGCACTGCCTGCGCGTGAATTCGTCAAGCTCTGCAATGCTCATTTTAAGCACTCTCTGGCGGAAGATCGCTCCCATGCTTGCCCGCACGGTTTTTGGGTTATACAGATCCGCGCACGCGCCGACCATGATGACAGCATCCATGCCGAAGGCGTTCGCGCTTCTGATTATCGTTCCGACATTGCCGGGATCCTGAAGATTTTCAATGACGATGGCGCGCACCACGCGCTTCTCTGTACTCTGCGCTGGTATTGCGACGGTGAACACCGGTCCCGGACCTGCCTTGAGCGGCGAGGCGTATTCAACGAGCTCGGGCGGTGCGCAGTACTGCTCCGTCTCCGGCGGGAGCTCTATGCTCTGCGCGCCCTCGCGCCAGAGCACCTGCTTGATATCCGCTCCGTATTCTATCGCTTCCCTGAGCGTTTTCTCTCCGTCGCACACGAACTGTCCGCATTCCGAACGGTACTGCACGTTCGACGCTACCGAGCGCATGTGGCATATTATTCTATTTTTTCTTGAGCTTATCTTTTCCATAAGAATAAATTTATATCATATTTTTATAATTTGTCAAATCAAAACCTCCGGCTTGGCCGGAGGTTTTGATTTAATGTTATCCGTATATCCATGCGTTGGGCAGGTAGCGGCAGTTTATCGCGGTATTCGAGCACTTTGTCACATACTCGCCGTCGTACCACATGACGGCGCTCGTGCCGCCGTCCATGTTCATCGCCTGATACGCATCGTAGCCCATGAGTATCTCGGTGCATTCCGGCAGTCCGACACCGAGTGAGCGGCCTACGAGCCTGCCCTCGATGACGAGCATCATAACGTCGCCGTCCTTGGACTGGGCTATCATCGCGCGCGGCTGGATGGAGCGGAAGCCCGACTGCTGGTCGATGAGCGCATTGCCGTCGATTATGAGCGCAGGCTGGAACTCGACCGCATCCCGTACATCGGAGCTGATGCTCGTATCTGCATCGACGATGTACATTTTATCGTCGTTTCTGAACTCGACGCGCTTTCTGCCGTAGGTGACGTGGTAGCCGTACTCCTTGCCCTCGCATATGGCAAGGCCGTCCACCGTGCCGCCCGTGCCGACGCCCTCGGGATCGTAAAAGCCGCTGGCATTCATGCCGAGTATGCCGTTGCAGCGCGGCACAAAGCTCTCAAGAAATTCGCCGTAGGAGCCTATATGCTCGGCGGCGCAGCAGCGCACCTTGGAGGCATCCTTGACAATGGCAAGCACGCCCTGATAGCCCGAGCCCTTTATGCGCACGAGCAGCACGCCCTCCTTGGCGTTTACCGCAAGCACCTGATCGCCCTGCTTTGTCTTGATCGTCGTGCCCTCGTCGTCAAATCCGGCCTCGTTTATATCGATGGTCATGAGCGAGGACTTGTCATACTCGGGGTGCTCCTTCAGATACGCCTCAAACGAGTCCTTGTCGATCTCGTCGAAAAGCTCATAGAAGCTGTTATCGTCCTTTTCCTCAACGGTGTGAGTCCACTTGCTTTCGATGCCCTTTTGCTGATCGTTTGCATCGTTTACTCTGCTCATGACCTCATTTATCATATCCTCCGGAAAGAACAGCTCGGCAAGCCACTGGTGGCTCATCGTCTGCATCGCCGTTTCGATATACGCCTCGCGCAGGTTCTTTATGGCGGGGATATTTGTGTACACCACGAAGGCGTAAAGCCCCGCAAGGAGCGCGATTATGCTGAGGAATACGATAAAGCCCTTTTTGCGCCTTGCGCCCTTCTTTTTCTTCTTTGCCCTGCTGACCTTATCGTCTGCGGGCACGGTGCTCACGCGCACCGGCGCGGGCTCGGGCTGAGCATACGCACGCTGCACGGGAGCCGTCTCCTTTTTCGGAGCAGAGCCAACTCTGCTGCGCTGCGGCGCTGTGTTCCTTGTGGACTTGGAGCTGAATATCTTTATGACAGTTCACTTCTTTCTGTTCGGATAAGCGTTTTGACGTTGAGACGGCGGAAAAGGTTCCGTCAGCTCTTAAAATCCATCAAAAAGATTTATCTGCGAGCTCTCCGGCATTTCGCCGAAGGCACCCATGCGGCGCAGTATCTCAAGGTGGGTGGTGCTGACCTTGGGGCAGGCGGCGCTGACCTCCTCGACAGATATATAGGTCTGGCCGTTTTTGGTGCAGTTTTCGAGGTCAATGGCCGCCGTCTCACCCAGACCGGCTATCGCCACGAAGGGCGGACGCAGCCTGCCGTCGCCGGTTATTCTGAATTTGGTCGCGCTCGACTCATAAAGGTCGATGGGCGCAAACTCAAAGCCGCGCATATAAAACTCATAGACCGATTCGAGCGTCGTCAGTATGCTGTCCTCGTTGGCGGTAGCATCTTCCTTTTGACGCAGATCATATATCTTTTTGCGCACCTCGTCAAGCCCCGCCGTCATCATTTCGGCATCGAAGCTGTTTTTCTGACTGCGGCGGTAGAAATAGGCGCTGTAAAACGCAAGCGGCTCGTGCACCTTGAACCATGCGATGCGGAAGGCCATCATGACATAGGCGACGGCGTGAGCCTTCGGGAAGAGGTAGGCTATCTTGCGGCAGGATTCTATGTACCAGTCGGGCACGTCGAGCGTGCGCATCTGCGCCTCGGCATCCCCCGGGAACTCGCCGCTTTTCTTGACCTTGCCCTTACGCACGGCCTCCATGGTCTTAAAGGCGAGCGAGGGCTCCATGCCCTTCTGGATAAGGTAGAGCATGATATCGTCACGGCAGCCGACCGTCTCATTAACAGTAGCTATGCCGTTTACGATGAGGTCGCGGATATTGCCCGCCCACACGTCCGTTCCGTGCGAGAAGCCGGACAGACGCACGAGCGTATCAAACTGCGTGGGCTGCGTATCGACGAGCATCTGGCGCGTAAAGCCGGTGCCGAACTCGGGTATGCCTATGCTGCCGGTCTTGCCGATGATATCGTCATCGTCCGGCAGTCCCAGAACTGTCGGCGTTGTGAATATCTTCATGGTATCGGGGTCTGACAGCAATATCTCGCGTGCGTTTACGCCCGTTGCGTCCTCGAGCATACGGATCATGGTCGGATCATCGTGTCCCAGCTCGTCGAGCTTCAAGAGGTTTGACTCCATGCAGTGATATTCAAAGTGCGTGGTCACTATGCCGCTCTTGGGATCGTCCGCCGGATGCTGCACGGGGCAGAAGTCGGTGACATCCATGTCCTGCGGTATGACCACAAGGCCGCCCGGATGCTGACCCGTCGTGCGCTTAACGCCGACAAGTCCCTTTGCAAGGCGGTTCTCCTCGACCTTTGTGACCTTTATGCCGCGCTCCTCGAGGTATTTTTTAACGTAGCCGTAGGCAGTCTTCTCGGCAAGCGTTCCGATCGTTCCCGCGCGGAAAACGTGATCCGAGCCGAAGAGCTCTTCGGTGTATTTATGCGCCTGAGCCTGATACTCGCCGGAGAAGTTGAGGTCTATATCCGGCGTTTTCTCGTTGCCGGGAAAGCCGAGGAAGGTCTCGAACGGGATATCGAAGCCGTCCTGCCGCATGAGCGTTCCGCAGTCGGGGCAGTTTTTCGGCGGCATATCCGCGCCGCAGCCGTATGAGCCGTCGGTTATGAACTCCGAGTGCCTGCACTTGGGGCAGACATAGTGCGGCGGCAGCGAGTTTACCTCGGTGATGCCGGACATGTACGCGACTATCGACGAGCCGACGGAGCCTCGTGAGCCGACAAGGTAACCGTGCTCGAGCGAGTTCTGGACGAGCTTCTGAGCCGACATGTAGATAACGTCGTAGTTGTGGTCGAGTATCGTTTTAAGCTCGGTATCGACACGGGTCTTTACGATCTCGGGGGGATCGTCGCCGTAGATCTCCGTCATTTTGCCGTAGACAAGATCGCGCAGATCGCGCGCGGAGTTTTCGATCTTGGGCGGGTACAGGTCCTTGGGCAGAAGCTCGATATCATCGACCATATCAGCAATTGCACGCGGATTTTTTATAACGACCTCGCGTGCGGTCTCCTCGCCGAGGTAGTCAAACTCCGCAAGCATCTCGTCGGTGGTGCGGAAGAATATCGGGCAGCCGCGGTCGGCATCCGAAAACTTCTTTGCCGCCTGAAGTATCTTGCGGTACTGCTCGTCCTCGGCATCGAGAAAATGCACGTCGCTGGCGGCGATGACGGGCTTGCCGAGCTGCCTGCCTATCTCAAGGATGCGGCGGTTGTAGTCCTGCAAAACGCCTATGTCGCTGACAACGCCGTTATCGACAAGAAAGCCGTTGTTGCCCAGCGGCTGAATCTCAAGGTAATCGTAAAACGACGCTATGCGCCGGAGCTCCGAGTCGCTCGCGCCGTGCATGACCGCGCCGTACAGCTCGCCCATTCCGCAGGCCGAGCCCACGAGCAGTCCCTCGCGGTGCTTTATCAGCAGGCTCTTGGGCATGGTCGGGGTCTTGTAGAAATATTTAAGATACGACTGCGACACGAGCTCATAGAGGTTTTTCAGGCCGGTCTTATTCTTTACGAGCAGTATCATATGCCGCGACTTTGTGTGGTCTGCCGGCTTTATGCGGGCGTAGACCTCCTGAATATCGTTTACGGTTCTCGCCCCCTGAGCTGCGAGCATGGGCAGGAATCTTCCCATTATCCGCGCAACGACGAGCGCATCGTCCGAGGCGCGGTGATGATTAAACTCCGGCAGGCTCAGGCGGTTTGAGACGATATCGAGCTTATGGTGCTTCAGATCGGGCAAAAGCGCGTGCGAGAGTGAAAGCGTGTCGATATAAACAGGCTCAAACTCGATGCCGCTGCGCTGAGCGGCTGCGGACATGAAGCCGGTGTCGAAATCGGCGTTATGCGCAACTATGGGCCGATCCCCTGCAAATTCGAGGAAGCTTCTCATAGCCTCTGCCTCGCTCGGAGCTCCCCTGACATCGCGGTCGGTGATGCCTGTCAGCTGAGTTATCTCTGCCGGTATGTGCATTTCCGGGTCAACGAAGGTATTGAAGGTCTCCTTTATCTCGCCTCCGGCGTAGATCACCGCGCCGATCTCGGTCATGCGGTCAGAGCCTGCGTTCAGGCCGGTCGTCTCGATATCGAAGGCGACCATCTCGTCATTCATGTCCCTGTCGCTGCTGCCGTGCACGGCAAGGCTGCCGTCCATATCGTTTACAAAATAGCACTCGCAGCCGTAGATTATCTTAACGCCGTGCTTTTTGCCGGCCTTCCACATATCAGGAAAGGCCTGCAGAACGCCGTGATCCGTGACTGCTATGGCCGGATGCCCCCAGTAGGCCGCGCGCTTTACGATGGCAGCGGGGTCTGTGAGCGCGTCCAGAGCCGAGAAGCGGGTGTGCACATGCAGCTCGACGCGCTTTTCCTCTGCGTTGTCGGGACGTATGTATTTCTTTCCGACGACGATATCCTTGGGCTCAAGGATGATATCCTCGTCATAGCGGCTGTAGGTGACAAAGCCGTTTATTATGAGGTGGTCGCCGATATTTATCTTGTTTATGATGGACTGATCGTCCTCGGAGCGGAGAAATTTTATTACTCTTATCGAGCCGGTGAGATCTGTTATGTCAAAGCTCAGCATTGCGCCGTCGCGCTTTTTTAGCTTGCGGCTTGTGACCTCGAACACGTCGCCCTCTATGGCGACACGGCCCGAGTCCTGATTGAGCTCACCCATAGGAGTCGGCGTTTTTTTGACGCTGTGACCCATGAGCACCTTACCGCTGCCGCCCGAGGGTGCAGCCGCCGCAGCAGCTGCGGGTGCGGCTGTCTTTTTTATTTCGGGACTGTCGGCGATTATGCTCGCCCGCAGGCCGTAGTCGGCATAAAGCGCAGAGCAGACAGCGTCCAGCTCAGCCGGTGCGGGAGTGCGTGCAAAATGCGCACGAATGCTCATCGTGCCCGCCTCAAGGCTTATCTCAACATCTGTGACATATGCTTTTTCAAGGCCGCCGCAGCTTGACGCATGACTGGCCGCGCCCGGAAATATTTCAAGAAATGATGTATGTTCGCTCAATTCAGACGTCCTTTTCTATAAGGTCTATAAGTGCATCGCACAGCTGATCGTAGGGGTATGTCCCCAGAACCTCACCGTGCCTGAACAGCAGGCCGCAGTCCTTGCCTCCGGCTATGCCGTAGTCTGCCTCTCTCGCCTCGCCGGGTCCGTTCACCACGCAGCCCATGACGGCTACGGTGATGTTCCTGTCTATGCCGGAGATGCGCCTTTCCACCTCGTTTGCAAGGGATATGAGGTCAATATTCGTTCTGCCGCAGGTCGGGCAGGACACAAGGCGTATACCCTGCCGCAGTCCGGCGGCCTTTAGTATCGCGCTTGCGGTCTTGACCTCCTCGACGGGATCTGCCGTAAGCGATACGCGAACGGTGTCGCCTATGCCCTCGCACAGCAGCGTGCCTATGCCGACGGCGGACTGTATCGTTCCGTTCCACGCCGTTCCCGTTTCCGTCACGCCGACGTGCAGCGGATACGGAAGCTCGCTTGAGGCAAGGCGGTAGGCCGCCACGGTCAGCGGCACCGACGAGGACTTCATGGACACGCAGATATCGTCAAAATCATATCTGTTGAGAAGCTCGATGTGCCGCTTTGCGCTTTCAAGCATAGCCTCGGGACACGGATGCCCGTATTTTTCGAGCAGCGGCTTTTCGAGGCTTCCGGCGTTTACGCCTATGCGGATGGGGATACCCCGCTCGCGGCAGGCCTCCGCCACCTTGCGGACATTGTCACCGCTGCCGATATTGCCGGGATTTATGCGTATCTTGTCTATCCCTCGCTCGGCTACGGCAAGCGCAAGGCGGTAGTCAAAATGTATATCCGCGACAAGCGGCATGTCCGTCCGGCTCTTTATCTCGGGTATTGCCTCTGCTGCCGCCATATCGGGAACGGCAAGGCGCACGATCTCACAGCCGGCGGCGCGAAGCCGCTTTATCTGCTCGACCGTTGCGGGCACATCGTGCGTCTTTGTATTGCACATCGACTGAATGGAGACGGGCGCAAGCGCACCTATCTCCACAGAGCCGACCTTTATTCTCTTTGTCATCTTTCGTTCAAGCATTGATCTCACCCTGTTATAAGTCTTGCTATGTCGTTATACATTATGAACACCATCAGAAGCAGCAGGAGCACCATGCCTCCGGCATGGATATAGCCCTCGTACTTCGGATCGGGCTTTCTCTTGGTGATCGCCTCGTAGACAACGGTCACTATCATAAAAAACACCCTGCCGCCGTCAAGCGCCGGAATGGGGAGCATATTCATGATTGCAAGGTTAATGGCGATAAAGGCCGAAAAGTACAGCATGCTGTACATGGCATCGGCGGTGGTCTCAGCCGAGGAGCCGGCCTCGTTCATCATATCGACGATCCCAACGGGACCTGCCATATCGTCAACGCCTACAGCGCCGTGGATAAGGTCGCCGAGGCCGAGCCAGACAAGGCGCGAAAACTCCTTGGCGGTGTTCCATATATATTCAAGCTTAACGCCGAAGCTTGCCTCCTCTATGCCCCACACGAAGCCGAACTTGAGTCCCTCCTCGCTTTCGATCGTCGGAACGAGCTTCATATCCTCAAACTCTATCCTCTGTCCGTCACGGAGCATGACAATATCATACACACCGCTTCCGCGCTCAAGGAACATGGACACGTCGCTTATAAGATATATTCTGTGACCGTCGATGCTGTAAAACTCGTCTCCGGCCTGAAAGGTCTCCGGCGTGTTATATTGGCAGCCGTCAAGAAAGCTGTCGATTATCGGGGCGCGGAAGGCCTGAGCTCCGCTGTACATTACAGCAATGAGCAGAACACCCAGCAGGAAGTTCATGAACGAGCCCGCGCACAGTATGACAAGGCGCTTCCAGAAGCCCTGATTCGGGAATGCGCGGGGGTCTGCCGATTCCTCATCCTCGCCCATGGCGCAGAAGCCGCCTATGGGCAGGATGCGCAGCGAATACTGCGTCTCGCCCTTCTGCCTTTTGAATATTGCCGGTCCCATGCCTATCGAGAACTCATCCACGCGCACGCCGCAGCTTTTTGCCGCGGTAAAGTGGCCGAACTCGTGTATGGCGATAAGCACGCCGAACATTACTATTGCGATTACGATATACATTAGGAAAAATGCTCCCTGACAAATACTCTGGCCTGCTCGTCGGCGGCCAGCACAGCCTCAAGGTCGGGCTCATTAACTATCTCTATGCTCTCTACCGCCTGCAAAGCACAGTCATATATCCTGTTATAGCCGAGGCGGCGGTTTAAAAACATTGCAACGGCGACCTCGTTTGCCGCGCTCATGATGCACGGGGCGGTGCCGCCGCGCCGCGCACAGTCCATGGCAAGCTTCAGGCACGGCGTTTTTTCATAGTCGGGCGCTTCAAAGCTCATGTCCTTCATTGCGTAGAAGTCAAGCTGCGCAAAGGGAGACGCCTTGCGCTCGGGGTAGGTCATGGCAAGCTGTATCGGCAGACCCATATCGGGAACGCCGAGCTGCGCGATGACAGTTCCGTCAACGAGCTCGACCATGGAGTGGACGATGCTCTGCGGGTGCACGACGACCTGAATGTCGTCAGGAGCTGCGCCGAAAAGATGCATGGCCTCTATAAATTCGAGACCCTTATTCATCATCGTGGCGGAGTCTACGGATATCTTCGCTCCCATGCTCCAGTTCGGATGCTTTACCGCCTGCTCGGGTGTGACATTTTCAAGCTCGGCGCGGCTTTTTCCCCTGAACGGGCCGCCGCTGCCCGTGAGCAGTATCTTTTTGAGCTCCCCGGGCTGTCTACCCATAAGGCACTGAAAGATAGCCGAATGCTCCGAATCGACGGGGACTATCTCCGCTCCGGCGGCTCTTGCTGCCGGCATGACTATCTCGCCCGCGCACACGAGCGTTTCCTTGTTTGCAAGCGCTATGCGCTTTTTCTCGCTTATGGCAGCCAGCGTCGGGCGCAGTCCTACAGAGCCCGACACGGCTGTAACAACGCAGTCGGCCTCGGGAAGCGTCGCGGCCTCTATGAGCCCCTGCATGCCGCTGCCGACGCGGATATCGGTATCGGCAAGGCGGGTTTTGAGGTCCTTTGCAGCGTTTTCGTCGAATATCGCAACGAATTTGGGCTTGAGCTCCCTTGCCTGAGCCTCGACGAGCTCAGTCTTTTTATTGGCCGTCAGCGCGACGACAGGTACGCCCAGATGCTTTGCCGCGGCAATGCTCTGACGGCCTATCGAGCCCGTTGAGCCGAGTATCGAAACGGCTTTTATCATGGCTTTACACCTCCGAAGCGGCGGTCGCGGCTTTTAAACGCGGCGATCGCCTTGTCCAGCTCCTGCGGAGTGAAATCCGGCCAGAGCGTGTCGGTATAATAAAGCTCCGAATACGCGCACTGCCACAGCAGGAAGTTTGAAAGGCGGTATTCCCCGCCGGGTCTGATAAGAAGATCGGGATCGGGTATGCCGGCAGAGTACATGTAGCCGGAGAAAGCCTCCTCGGTGAGCTCACCGCTTGTCCTCCCCGCCGCGTAGTCCTCTGCGTAGGCCTGCGCTGCGCGCACGATCTCAGCCCTGCCGCCGTAGTTTATGCAGATATTGGCCTGAAAGCCCTTTATATCCTGCGATATCTCGTCGGTCTCGGCAATGAGCTCCTGAAGCTGCGGCGAAAGGCGCGAAACATCGCCGAACACCTTCATGCGGATATTTTTCTTGCGCATATCGCGTATCGCCTCGTGCAGATACTTGTCCAGCAGCTTCATTATGCCGCCGACCTCGTCCTCCGGACGCTTCCAGTTTTCCGTTGAAAAGGCATAGACTGTGAGGTACTCAACGCCTATCTCCTTGCAGTAGGTAGCTATATTTCTAAACGTTTCCGAGCCCGCAAGATGTCCCGCGTTGCGCGGCATGAGGCGTTTTTTCGCCCAGCGTCCGTTGCCGTCAAGTATGATGGCAATATGGCGGGGAAGGCCGTCTGCCCGCTCCCCCGCCGCATTGATGCTTTTATTCTCGCCCATGATCAGATCTCGAAAAGTTCCTTTTCCTTGGCCGCGGCGATAGCCTCGACCTCCTTGATGTAATCGTCGGTCAGCTTCTGAACATCCTTTTCAATGTCCTTGTAGTCATCCTCGGTGATCTCGGATGCCTTCTGCTGCTTTTTGAACTTATCCATAGCGTCGCGGCGAACGTTTCTTACGGCGACCTTGGACTCCTCGCCGTACTTCTTGACCTGCTTTGCCAGCTCCTTGCGGCGCTCCTCGGTAAGCTGCGGGAACACAAGTCTTATGACTCTGCCGTCGTTCTGGGGATTGATGCCCAGATCGGAGGCGAGGATTGCCTTCTCTATGCCCTTGAGAACGGAGCTATCCCAGGGCTGGATCATCAGAGAGCGCGGGTCGGGCACGGATATGGATGCGACCTGCTGGATGGGGGTGGGCACGCCATAGTAATCGACAGTTATCTGATCGAGAACCGCCGCGTTAGCTCTGCCGGCGCGCACGGATGCGAGCTGAGTCTTCAGCACCTCCGCGGTCTTTTTCATTTTGCTTTCGATTTCGGGATATTTGGACATGATATTACCTCCTGAACATTTATATTCGGTTTATTTACTTACTGTCGTTCCGAGCTTTTCGCCGTTGAGCACGCGGACGATATTTTCCGGCTCTGCAAGGGCGAAAACGATGACGGGGATGTCGTTATCCATGGCAAGGCTCGTCGCCGTGCTGTCCATAACGGCAAGATGCTGCGCAAGGACCTCGTCGTAGCTTATGCTGTCATATTTTACGGCGCTCGGGTCGAGCCTCGGGTCTGCCGAGTACACGCCGTCTATGTTCTTTGCAAGCAAGATTGCGTCCGCGCCTATCTCCGCTGCGCGGAGCACGGCGGCCGTGTCGGTCGAGAAAAACGGGCAGCCGGTGCCGCAGCCGAACATGACGACCTTGCCGGAGCGAAGATACTGGACGGCCTTATCGGTGCTGTATCTTTCGCCCACGCCCTGTATATCGACTGCCGTAAGCACCCTTGCCTCGCCGCCGCACTGACGCAGCACATCGGCAAAGGCAAGGCAGTTCATCGCCGTTGCGAGCATACCCATGCGGTCTGCCGAGACGCGCTCGACATGACCCGCGCCGTCCTTCACGCCGCGCCAGAAGTTGCCGCCGCCGACGACTATGCCGACCTCAACGCCCATCTCACTGCATTTGTTGACGGTCTTGCAGACCTTTGAGATAAAGTCGAAGTCAAAGCCGGTCCTTTTGTCTCCGGCAAGAGCCTCGCCGCTTATTTTGATAAGTATTCTCTTATAAACAGGGTCAGACATAAACAATCTCCTTTATTAAATATCAAGTATACCCAATATAACTATGCCCGCAACCACGAGCAGTATCGAGGCATAGTGCTTGAGCGACAGCTTTTCCTTGAGGAAGATGCGGCTCCACACGACGGAGACCACGCAGTAGGCCGATATCATGGGCGCTGCAAGCGCCGAATGCGCGGTGTCGGCAAGGGCGTAGATATACGCAAGCTGACCGGCAGTCTCGAAGATCGCACCGGTGTACTTGGGAACCTCGCGCTTGGGGATCAGCCGCTGCTTTTTGATGCCGAGGACATACACCGCGCAGACTATGCCGACGATGAGGAAGGTCAGCTCATACGCAACGTTTGCCGAGTCCTCATTGAGCGTTTCGAGCACGCGGCTGTCGGCAAAGGTGCCCAGCGCGTCGAGCAGGCAGTATATGACGGGCAGCGCAATGGCTATCCAGCTTTTCGTATAATGATGGTTGCTCGCATCCTGACGGGCGCGGCGCAGCTCCTCGTCCTCGTTTGCTTCGGTAAAGCCGAGCGCTATAACGCCGAGGCAGACGAGTGCGACGGCGGCAAGCGCCATAGGCGGCAGTCCGTTTATGCCCTGCGTTGCGAATATCAAAACAGCGACGAGTGCGCCGGAGGAATTGCATATCGGGGAGGATATCGAAAGCTCGATATACCGAAGCCCCACATAGCCGACCGTCATCGAGACTATATACAGCATCGACACCGGCAGGTACTGCAAAATGACCTCACCGTTTATGACGACTCCGCCGACGAATATCTCATAGGCGGCATGTATGCCCATAACAGCGCCGACCGCCATGACCATCTTCAGATGACTGTATTTATCGTCGGCATCCTGACAGCCGATCTTGGAAAACAGATCGGAGCCGCTCCAGCACAGAAGCGCAATAAGTGCAAACCAGAACCACATACTATTTTTTATAATCCTTTTCTTACCGTAGTATTCTCGCCTTAGCTTAGCGATCAAACTAAGGTATTTTACCACACATATAGTCATTTGACAATTAACAAATGACAAATTATGCGCCGGACGGAGCTTATAATTTCGTCATGGACGTCATTTATGTGGATCGGCTGTTTTTTCTGAACCTCGGGCTTGACTATCTTCTCGTTTTGTGCTCTGCCCGTCTGTGCGGCATAAAGCTCAGGCGGGCAAGGTATGCCCTTGCCGCCGTGCCTGGCGCTGTGTACGCGGTGCTGAGCGTAGTGCCCTCCCTCGGCTTTCTCACGCTTGCGCCGGTGAAGCTTGCCTTCGGCGTGCTTATGGCGCTCATCGCATACGGCGGCGAGGCGAAGCTTCTGCGCTGCTGCCTTGTGTTTTTCGCGGTGTCGGCTCTGTTCGGCGGCGCTGTGTGGGCTGTATCGCTGCAAAGCGGCGGCAGCATCGGCAGCGGAGCTTACATATCCGTATCGTTTCCCGTGCTGCTTATATCCTTTGCGCTCATATATGCCGTTTTGAGCTTCGTATTTCGCCGCAGCATCAGGAACGCCGATATAAGCGTATCGGAGGCAGAGCTTTCGTTCATGGGCAGGAGCATTTCCCTGCGCTGCCTGCACGACAGCGGCAACGCGCTTTTTGACCCCCTGAGTGGCGACTGCGTGCTCATAGCTCCGGCGGAGCGGCTGCTCCCTCTTTTCCCCTGCCTTGAGGCCGGACTTTTGAGCTCGGACTGCACAAGACTTATAGCCGAGCCCTCGCTTGCCGGAAGGCTGCGGCTGATACCGTACAGCGCCGTCGGCTCGGCCGGAATGCTCGCCGCGTTCAGACCCGACAGCATAATTATAGGCGGCAAAAGCCGCGACGATATCATCGTTGCCATATCCCCCACCCCCGTCGGCGGCGACGGCTTTGAGGCGATCATATGAAAGGAGACCGCATGGATATAATAAGCATCATAAAGGACTGGCTTGTTCGGCAGCTTATGCCCGAAAGCGGACTTTACTACATAGGCGGCAGCGACGTTCTGCCGCCTCCGCTGGATAAGGCTGAGGAGGAAAAGGCCATAATCGCAATGGAAAACGGCGACGAGAGCGCGAAAAAAATTTTGACGGAACATAATCTGCGTCTTGTCGTCTACATATCGAGGCGATTTGAAAACACCGGCGTTAACCTTGAGGATCTTATATCCATCGGGACCATCGGGCTGATAAAGGCAATAAATACCTTCCGCAGCGACAAGAGCATAAAGCTTGCCACCTACGCTTCAAGATGCATAGAAAACGAGATACTCATGCATCTGCGCAAGATCAGCAATCAGCGCAGCGAGGTGAGCTTCGACGAGCCGCTGAACACCGACTGGGACGGAAACGAACTGCTTTTATCCGACGTTCTCGGCACGGATGACGACGAGGTATGCCGTCCGCTTGAGGACGACGCAGACCGCCAGATGCTTCTCAACGCCGTAAATTCCCTCGGCGACAGGGAGAAAAGCATAATCACCCTGCGCTTCGGGCTCGGCGGCGGAAGCGAATACACACAAAAGGAGGTCGCAGATATGATGGGCATATCACAAAGCTATATAAGCCGTCTGGAAAAGCGTATAATCCACCGGCTCAGACGCGAAATTATACGCCAACTCCAATAATACCGGCACCGATGTTTTAAAACTAAAAATTTTTTGTTTATACTTCGCACAATTTGTTGACAAATTGTAACCAACGGTGTAAATTAAGCTTATAAAAAATAAGCTCTGCCCTAACACTGAAAGGGTGAGCTTATGAAATAATGTTATTTTTCAAGGAAAAAGAAGGAGAACCATCAATGAAAAAGTCAACAAAGCTTATCAGCCTGCTTCTTGCAGTGATGATGATCGCCGCTCTTCTGCCCACCGCAGCTCTCGCTGACGATGTGCAGACCGCATCTCTCACTGACAGCCTCGGCGGCATCGTCGATACGGTAAACGGCATCAAGATCCCCAGCTATGTTCTTTACTGCTCCCTGATGAGCAAGCTCCCCGCAAGCGGCGCTGTTGTCACTCTGACAAACAACGTCACCGGTGAGACCACCACTCACACCGCCAACATGCTCGGCCTTGCTATCATCTCCAAGAGCCTTATCGGTGTTTACACTGTTGCCGCTACCTGCGACGGTGCGATCACCGGCATCAAGTACAGCTCCCTGCCCGGCGCAACTCCCATGACCCTGAACGCAAAGGTCGATTTTGATAAGATCGTCCTCTTCCCCCTCCTGAACATCGGCCTTAACTACACCGATCACTTTGCATACATGGTCGGCTACAAGGATGGCTATGTCCGCCCCAATAACAACATCACCCGTGCCGAGGTCGCAGTGCTCATCTACCGTCTGATGACTCCCGAGACCCGTGAAAAGTTCGCAAGCACCAGCTGCGGCCTGAAGGATGTCAGCGCAAGCGCATGGTACAATACCGAGGTCTGCACCCTCGTCAAGGCCGGCCTCATCTCCGGCTATTCCGACGGTACCTTCCGTCCCAACCAGAACGTCACCCGTGCCGAGTTCTCCGCAATGATCGCTCGCCTGTTCTCCGTCTCCTACACCGGCGGCAACAAGTTTGAGGATCTCAACGGTCACTGGGCTTCGAGCTACATGAATCTGCTCAACAAGCTCGGCATCCTCAACGGCGACGCATACGGCAATGCAAATCCCGACGATCTGCTGACCCGCGCAATGACCGCTGCAATGCTCAACCGTCTGGTAGGCCGCAACTCCACCAGCACCAGCATGGACAGCTGCTCCGGCACCGTCAAGAATTGGCCCGACATCTCCAACTCCGATTGGTTCTATGCCGACATTCTCGAGGCTACCAATGCTCATAACTACACCTGGTCTCTCGATACAACTAATGCTCTGCGCGGCGAGTTCGTCGTCAGCGAGAAGTGGACCAGCATCCGCACCGATGCTCCCGACTGGGTCAAGTAATCAAGTAATTTAAATCCAAGCATAAAAAAATCTCGCTCCGGTCGGGGCGAGATTTTTTATGCCTTATTCAGCTTTCAAGCTCCCGGTACATTGCGGGGGCTTCTTCTTTTTTTGCCGTTTCGTTCACGGAAAGCACCTCGACCTTCAGTCGGCGCTGGCCGAAGGCGAGCTCTATGATATCGCCGGTCTTGACCTGATAGCTTGCCTTGACCTGCCGTCCGTTTACGCTTACGCGCTCGGCATCGCAGGCCTCGTTTGCCACGCTTCTGCGCTTTATAAGCCTTGACACCTTAAGATACTTATCGAGTCTCATTTTTATCGCTCCTCAGCAAAATTCCCACAATACTTTCGTATCGTGGGAATAACACATTATGCCTGAATAATTACTCTGCGACTGCGTCCTTGAGAGCCTTGCCTGCCTTGAAGAAGGGAACCTTGCTTGCAGGGATCTCGATCTCCTCGCGGGTCTTGGGGTTGCGGCCGATACGAACGCCGCGCTCCTTGACATCAAAAACGCCGAAGCCTACCATCTGAACCTTCTCGCCGGATACCAGAGTCTCGACAATGGTATCAAATGCGGCATTGACAGCCTTCTCGGAATCCTTCTTGGACAGACCGGTCTTGTCTGCGACGGCTGCTATAAGTTCTGCCTTATTCATGTGTAATCCTCCTAATTTATGCGGCAAAATGCCTTTTCTATATAGCCCGGTGCGCCGAGTGCGCCGTGCCGGGTTATTTACGCTTACCGTGCGCCGCGAGGCGCGAGTTAAAACTTATCACAAAACGCTGCAAATATCAAGTGTTTTTTCGGAAAAAGCCAATATTTTCACTCATTTCATGTGCAGCAGACCTGCGAGCTTTTCGCCCTTGGGGATGAGCTTCATATCCTCCGCCGTTATGACGCGAAGCCGGATGACTGCAACGGCATAGACGATGACCGCAGCGCCGATGGCAGCGCACATCACAAGCGCCATCATGAGCCTGCTGCCGTTATCGAGCAGCATCATGCCGCCGTAGTACACGGCCAGAGCGATAAGCCCCATTATGAGGCTCGGCACAGCCGGACGCACGAAGATATTCTTCATCGACAGTCCCTTTTCAAAGCTGCGGTTTATGAAGATGAGGTTGAGAGCGCACATTGTTATATAGCAGCAGTTCGTGCCGATAGCCGCACCGTAGATGTTTATGGCCGGTATCGCAACGACGAACCAGTTGACGATGATCTTTACAAGACCTCCGGCGACGATGGAATAAAGCGTGAGCTTTTCTCTGCCGGTAGCCTGAAGCACAGCGGTGCTCATAAGCGAAAAGCAAACAAAAACCGAGGCTATGCCCAGCAGGCACAGCAGCAGCGGTCCCGAGGAATGAGCATTGGGATAAACAACGTTCATTATAGGCTCGCACAGGGCGGCAAGTCCAATGCCCATGGGCAGCGCTATCGCCATTGAGATGCGCAGCGAATCCTCGGATATCTTTCCGGCCTCTGCCCTTGCGTTCATTACGAGCTTTGCCGATATCGCGGGAACGATGGATATCGTCAGCGGAGTGATGAATGCCGCGGGGAGATTGAACAGGGTCTGCGCCTTGCCGTACACGCCGTAGAGGGTATTTGCGTGCGAGTAGCTGTACCCCACCGCGTTTTGCAGCCGCGTCATGCACAGTCCTGCGTCAATGAGATTTATAAGCGCAAGCGCGACAGAGCCCAGAGCGATGGGAATGCCGATGCTCAGAAGGTTTTTGAATATAGTGCCTGCGCTTTCGGGCACGTCGGGCTCAGAGAGCGAGTCGAAGCGGTAGTTGCGCATTTTGTACACGAGCATGTACAGGAGAGCGGCCAGCGAGCCGACGGTCACGCCGAATATCGCGCCGGAGACAGCAACGGGCTTATCGTATCCGGCCTTGAGGAGATACGCGGCCAGCGCAAGTCCTGCCGCGACCTTGGCCAGGACCTCGAGTATCTGACTGACGGTGGTCGGGGTCATGTTGCCGTAGCCCTGAGTGAGGCCTCTGTAGGTCGAGGTGATGCAGCACAGAAGAACAGCCGGAGCGAGCACCTGAATGCTCAGAGCGGCATCGGGGCTGTGTATGAGCGAATCGGCGAGCCACTCGGGAAACAGGAACATGACGGTCGAGCACAGTGCGCCGAGGGTGAAAAACGTCCACCACGCCACCTGATATGTGCGCCGTGCCTGCATTTGCAGACCGCGCGTCTGCGCCGCGCTTATCATGCGCGAAAGCGCCACCGGAAAGCCGGCTGTCGCAAGCGTGAGGAACAGACTGTACACATAATACGCCTGAAGGAACAGGCCGTAGCCGTCGTCACCGAGCATATTTCCCAGAGGGATCTTATACAGTGCGCCGAGGATCTTCATTATTATAACGCCGGCGGTCATGATAGCCGCGCCGTGCAGGTAGTTCTGCTGCTTAGCTTTTGCCACTAAAAAGCCTCCAATCGAATAAACGGGATAGTTTTCAGACTTTGAAACTATATACTATAAGCGCAAATAAATCAAGGGAATTCATGCATGATCCCCTTGATTTAAAAGTATTTTTACATTTTGCCGGGCTGAAATTTCAGCACCGCGACCTGCGCCGGAGTATCGCGGTCTATGCTGATCGTGTTCGTTTCATAAAAGTGAACGACCGGCAGCGGCATATACTGATCGGTGAAGGCCGTGACGCGCTCCATGCGGCGGCTGCCGCAGCCGTCGTGGGCGTAGTGCATGGGTATGACGACATTGGCGCACAGCTCGTCGGCAAGAGGCTTCGTCTTGTCGCTCGGCATGGCGCGGAAGCCTCCGGCGTTTATCATGAGAACATCGGCTCCGAAGAGCATGTCCTTCTCGGCATCCGTCAGAAAGCTTCCGAGATCGCCCATGTGGACTATCTTATAGCCGTCCCACTTAATGATATGTATCCTGTTTTTCCCGCGCAGACTGCCGTAGCTCGTGTCATGGAAGGCATCTATCGTCCCGACCTCGTACGGGCAGGGTCTCACCGTGCCGGAGAGCTTCACTCCGGCGCGGTAATTGTGTCCTCGGTGCTCGTGACTGCACAGCACGGCATCGGCAGCGGTGCTCATGGGCGGGTAGTTTGCGTTAGTAAGATCGTAGGGGTCTATAACAAGGCTGTAGCCTTCGTGGTTTATCTTGAAGCAGGAGTGTCCAAGCCAGCTTATCTGCATTGTCAGTCTCTCTTTCAGGTCTCGTAATCGTCGGCCAAAAGGTGCTCGCCTATCTTATAGACGTTGCCCGCTCCGACGGTGAGGATAAGATCGCCCGGCTGTGCCGTTCTGCGCAGATCGCGCTCTATCTCCTCAAAAGTCTTGTAAAACCTCGCTCCCTCTATCTTCTCGGCGAGGTCTGCCGAGGAGATGCCGAGAATATTCTTTTCACGGGCGGCGAATATCTCCGCCAGATACACGACATCGGGGCGGCGGAGCTGGCGCACAAAGTCATGAAACAGCGCCATTGTGCGCGTATAGGTGTGCGGCTGGAAGACAACTATTGTGCGCTTATAGCCCAGCGACTCGACAGCGTCGAGCAGAGCCTTGAGCTCGCCCGGATGATGGGCATAGTCGTCATACACGTCAGCGCCGTTAAATTTGCCCTTGAACTCGAACCTTCTGCCCGCGCCCGAGAACCCTGCGAGGCCGTATTTGATGGCCGTGGGCTTTATGCCGAGGCATATGCAGGCAGCGGCGGCGGCAAGCGCATTTTTGAGATTATGCACGCCCGGGACGTGGATGCTGACCGTGTCGAACAGCCGTCCCTTATACATTATATCAAACTTCGTCAGCGAGCCGATGCGGATGACGTTCTTCGCGTAAACATCTGCCTTGGCCGTGAGGCCGAAGCTGACGATATTGCGCTCAAGTCCCTTTATTGCGTCCATTGTGTTCTCGTCATCGTGGTTAACGACGACATAGCCGTCTGCGGGAACATGGCTCGCAAATTCGCGGAAGCTCTTTTTTATATCCTCTATGCCCGAGAAAAAGTCGAGATGATCCTCCTCGATGTTGAGTATCACGGCGACGGTCGGGTAAAAGGATAAAAACGAGTTGTAATACTCGCACGACTCCATAACTATGGTGTCGCCCGTGCCTACCCTGTGTCCCGCCTTCAGAAGCGGCAGAGTACCGCCTATCATCACGGTCGGATCCTTCTCGGCTGCCATGAGTATATGCGTACACATTGAGGTCGTCGTGGTCTTGCCGTGCGTTCCGGAAATGCACAGGGCGTTTTTATAGCCTCTCATGATAGCGCCCCATGCCTGAGTGCGCTCAAAAACGGGTATGCCCGTTTCGCGTGCGCGCAGCACCTCGGGGTTATCGTCATGCGCCGCCGCCGTCCGGATGACAAAGTCTATATCGCCCGTTATGTTGGCCGCGTCATGGCCGATGGATATCGCTATCCCCTTCTCGCGCAGATGCGAGGTGCGTTCGCTTTCGGCAATGTCCGAGCCGCTTATTATAAGTCCCGCGTCGGAGAGCACCTCGGCCAGAGGCGACATTGAAACGCCGCCTATCCCGATAAGATGACCTCTTTTTCCGCTCATTAAATATTCACTGAAGTCCGGCATAAATTCTCCAATCACGATTTATAGTTTATATTACACTGTAAACTGTTAACACTTTGATGTTGATGTTGCTTTTAGCAAATGATATTATAATACCGTAAAGTCAAGTTGACAAGAATTAATATCTTTCATCTTTATACATACTGGAGCTTGATGATAATGCCTAAAATCAATCCTCCCAAATATGTGAGGCAAATATTGTTCCGTTTGCAGGCCAGAGGGCATCTTGCCTACCTCGTCGGCGGCTGCGTGCGCGACGTTATCATGGAGATAACGCCGCAGGACTGGGATATATGCACGAGCGCCCTGCCCGAGGAGGTTCTGGAGCTCTTCCCCGGCTCGCGGCCTACCGGCCTGCGTCACGGCACCGTCACCGTGGTCATCGGCAGCAAAAGCGCCGAGGTCACGACCTTCCGCACGGAGGGCGACTACCGCGATCACCGCAGACCCGATTCCGTGACCTTTGTTTCCGATCTCATAAGCGATCTTGGCCGCCGCGATTTCACGATGAACGCCATCGCGCTCTCGGCAGACGGCATGCTGGCAGATCCCTTCGACGGTGTCAGCGATATAAAAAACCGCTGCATCCGCTGCGTGGGCGATCCCAAGCTCCGCTTCAGCGAGGATGCTCTGCGAATGTTCCGCGCCCTGCGCTTTTCCGCAAGGCTGGGCTTCACAATAGAATACGACACGCTCAGTGCTATAGAGGAATGTGCGCCGCTGGCCTCCGAGCTCTCGCCCGAGAGGGTGCGCGACGAGGTCGAAAGGATCCTGCTTACAACGCGCCCCGAAACGATGAGCGCCGCCATAAGCTTCGGCCTGATGCAGAAGTATATCAGCGGCGCGGGCTGGAAAATGCCGAATTTTGCCGACATTGCGGGCATGCCGCGCAAGCCGCTTTCGCGCTGGGTCGCATTCAGTATCATGCTCCGCAAATACGGCTATATTCCCTCCGCAGCCGAATTTCTAAGGCAGCTGCGCCTTGACGGACGCACCATACGCTGCTGCGCCGATGCCGAGGTGCTCGTGAGCACCGAGCCGCCGGAGGACAGCCTCGGCTGGAAGAGGATGCTCAACCGCTACGGGGTGGATACCGTCACCTGCGCGGTGCAGGCCTACGCCGTGATAACGGGCATCGACTGCGAAAAGGAGCTCAGAGCCGTGCTCAAAAGCGGCGAATGCTTCTCGCTCAAGCATCTTGCCGTAAGCGGCGACGATCTTCTCTCGCTCGGCCTCAAGGGACCGGAGCTCGGCGAGATGCTCAAATTTCTGCTGGACTACGTTATGGAGTATCCCGATAATAATAAACGTGAGATTTTGCTCGAGCTTGCAAAATATTCGGAGGAAAGCTGATGAATAAGGCAATGGATGAGCTTTGCGGCAGATGCTCGGGCTGCAATGCCTGCGCTCTGGGCAAAACGCGCACCAGACTCGTTTTCGGCGACGGCAATCCCGAGGCAAGGGTCATGCTCGTCGGCGAAGGCCCCGGAGAGCAGGAGGATATTCAGGGTCTGCCGTTCGTCGGACGCGCAGGCCGGCTGCTTGACGATATGCTGAAGATGATAGACCTTGACCGCAGCCGCGTGTACATCGCAAACATCGTAAAATGCCGCCCGCCGCACAACCGCGATCCTCTGCCGGAGGAGCGCGAGGCGTGCTCGCCATGGCTCAGGCAGCAGATAGATATCGTCGATCCCGAGATCATAATATGCCTCGGGCGTATCGCCGCCACCTCGCTCATAAGCGAGGACTTCCGCATAACGCGGCAGCACGGGCAGTGGTTCGACGTTGACGGCAGACGCTGCCTTGCGATATATCATCCCTCTGCCCTGCTGCGCGATCTTACAAAGCGTCCCGACACCTTCACCGATCTCAGGGAGATACGCAGCGAGATACGCAGGCTCTGTCCGGAGGTATACGAAAATGATCTATGATATCCGCGAATACACGCCGGACGATATTGCTGCGCTCAGGGCGCTCTGGTGCTGCGTTTTCGGCGATCCGCCTGAGCTCGTGGACAGCTTTTTTGAGCTGCTGCCCTCGATGGGCACGGGCTATATCGCGGAGCTTGACGGCGAAATTTTCGGTGCGGCCTATGTGCTGGACGCATTTCTGCATCTGCCGGACAGCTCTACGAAAAGGCTTGCGTATATCTACGCGGTCGCAGTGGATGAGACTGCACGCGGTCAGGGGCTCGGCGCGGAGCTCACGAGGGCGTGCATGCGCAATGCGTGGGAATATTCCGCCGATATCTGCTGCACGCTCCCTGCCGAGGGCTCGCTTTACGACTGGTATGAGAGCCGCTGCGGGCTCAAGGCCGCAAGCTTCTGCAGCTATGAGACCGTCGCCGCCGCCCCTGAAACGCACGGCATAAGGCGGCTGAGCGCCGACGAATACGGCTTTCTGCGCGAGGATATGCTCAGGGGCACGGCGCACGTCGGCTTTTACTACGGCTATCTGCGCTTTCAGGAGGAGATATTCACCTCCTGCGCAGGCGGTTTTTTTGAGTATAAGGGCGGCATAGCCTGCGGCTGCGTCGAAAACGGCACGCTGTACATAAAGGAAGCCCTCCGCGACAGGCCGGAGTTTATCCCCTCGCTGTGCACCGTGCTCGGTGCGCAAGGAGCCGTCATAAGGCGTGCCTCCGGCAGCGGTGAGCGCTATATCGCGGCCTATCAGCAGTCCGATTTTCCGCCAGACACGGTGTGGAATCTGACATTGGACTGAAAAGACGGCTCGTCCGTCTTTTTTTGTTTTGACGGAAGACTGCCGTTTGTTATTAATTGAACGGAAATATGTGCAGTTTATAGTTAATATTTTGTCACGCTTTTTTAAAAAGCCTTGATTTTTCAAGATTTTTTGCGATATATGAAAATTTCGTATGT
The DNA here is from genome assembly GCA_963620985.1 of Hallerella sp. Classification (GTDB taxonomy): domain Bacteria; phylum Bacillota; class Clostridia; order Oscillospirales; family Oscillospiraceae; genus F23-B02. The sequence goes on from CAVFCI010000011.1 coordinate 40,961, forward strand.
TGACAATCATAAGCAATTGCATTAAAATAATTGCTGTTGCAAATAACTTACGAAATCTATAATGATAAGAGGTAATAAGATGTTTAAAGTCGTACAAAAAAGATTTCTGAACGATGCAAAAACTATTTGCCTGTTCGAGATCGAAGCTCCGCTGGTCGCTCGCCACGCCCAGGCAGGTCAGTTCGTCATCTTCCGTCTTGATGAGAAGGGAGAGCGCACTCCTGTTTCCGTCGCAGGCTACGACCGTGAGAAGGGCACCGTTACCGTTATGGTACAGGCTGCCGGACGCACCACCAAAATGCTGCACACCGTGCAGGAGGGCGATTACATCTCCGACTTCGTCGGCCCCCTCGGCAAGGCTACCGAGATGGACGGTCTGAAGAAGGTCTGCGTCGTCGGCGGCGGTGTCGGCTGCGCTATCGCTTACCCCATTGCCAAGGAAATGCACGAAAAGGGTATTGACGTTACCTTCATCGCGGGCTTCAGAAGTGCCGATATCGTCATCCTGAAGGACGAGCTCAAGGCAGCTTCCAATAAACTCATCATGTGCACCGACGACGGCACATACGGCGAAAAGGGCTTCACCACCCAGTATCTCCAGCAGGAGATCGACGCCAACATCAAGGAGGGCAAGCCCCAGTTTGACCGCGTTATCGCTATCGGCCCGGACATCATGATGAAGTTTCTCGCCGAGGTCACCCGTCCCTACGGCATCAAGACCATCATCTCCCTCGACCCGATCATGGTCGATGGCACCGGCATGTGCGGCGGCTGCCGCGTCATCGTCGGCGGCGAGACCAAGTTTGCCTGCGTTGACGGTCCCGACTTTGACGCTCACGAGGTCGATTTCGACTCTCTTATAAAGCGCGCCGCATTCTACAAGGAAGAGCAGGACGAGGCTGCAAAGCATATCTGCAATATGACCGGAGGTAAGCGTAATGGCTAATATGAGAATGGATAAAAACCCGATGCCCGAGCAGGATCCCGTAGTCCGCTCCGGCAACTTTGAGGAGGTCGCCCTCGGATACACTCCCGAGATGGCAATGGACGAGGCAAAGCGCTGCCTCAACTGCCACAACATGCCCTGCCGCAGCGGCTGCCCCGTTTCGGTACGCATCCCCGAATTCATTGCCAAGGTCGCAGAGGGCGACTTTGACGCGGCATATGAGATCATCACCTCCACAAACTCCCTGCCCGCCGTCTGCGGACGTGTCTGCCCGCAGGAGAAGCAGTGCGAGTCCAAGTGTGTGCGCGGCATCAAGGGCGAGAGCGTCGGCATCGGCCGCCTCGAGCGTTTTGTTGCAGACTATCATATGAACAAGGAAGCCAAGGACGAGGTCAAAGTCCCCGAATCCAACGGTCACCGCATAGCGATCGTCGGCTCAGGCCCCGCTTCCCTCACCTGCGCGGGCGATCTGCGCAAGCTCGGCTATGACGTTACCATCTTCGAGGCATTCCACAAGTCCGGCGGCGTTCTGGTCTACGGTATCCCGCAGTTCCGTCTGCCCAAGGAGATCGTTGCGGCAGAGATCGAAAATCTCAAGGCAATGGGAGTTAAGATCATAAACAACGCCATTATCGGCAAGTCCGAGACCGTTGACGAGCTGTTTGAGGACGGCTTTGAGGCAGTGTTTATAGGCTCCGGCGCAGGTCTGCCCCAGTTCCTGCACATCCCCGGTGAGAACCTGCTCGGCGTTTATTCCGCCAACGAGCTTCTGACCCGAGTAAACCTCATGAAGGCTTACCGCGACGATTATGATACGCCCATCAAGCACTTCCACAACGTCTGCATAGTCGGTGCCGGCAACGTCGCAATGGACGCAGCCCGCGTCTCCAAGCGTCTGGGTGCAGAGCATGTCTATATCACCTACCGCCGCAGCCGCGATGAGATGAGCGCCCGTAAGGAAGAGGTCGAGCACGCAGAGGCCGAGGGCATCGAGTTCAGAATGCTCAACAACCCCATCGCTATCCACGGAGGCGAGGACGGCCACGTCACCGGTATCGAGCTTCAGAAGCAGGAGCTCGGCGAGCCCGACGAGAAGGGCAAAAGAAGACCCGTTCCCATTGAGGGCTCGAACTGGATCCTTGACGTTGACACCGTCGTTTTCGCGATCGGCACCAGCCCCAACCCCCTGATCCGCAACACGACCAAGGGTCTGACCTTCACCCGCAAGGGCGGCATCGAGGCCGACGAGGGCGGCGCTACCGCACGCGAGGGCGTGTTTGCAGGCGGCGACGCAGTCACCGGCGCTGCAACCGTCATCCTCGCAATGGGCGCAGGCAAGGCCGGCGCAAAGAGCATTGACGAGTACATAAAGAACAAGAAATAATCCGAAAAGACTTCCATACGCCCCGATGCAATCGCATCGGGGCGTATATCTTTGCGCTTTTGCAGTCAAATTAAGCCTCAATTGTCCAAATATGCTTGTACTGCAGGAACAAATATAAAATTATTTATAATTTTGCACTCTGGGTATTGCATTTTCATTTCATCTGCCGTAGAATAACGAATGTATTTAAGCTCATTTTTTGTTTTGCAAATTGCTTTTTGCTTTTAATTAGCCACGAAAGGATTGATTTCAGTGAAACGTGATCAGTTTCAGGTCTACCTTGATGCAAATCCGAGCGCAAAGCTGCGCGACATTGTTTCGCAGATGCTTTATGATGAGATAGTATCGCTGTGCATAGCTCCGGGAACGAAGCTGAACGTCAACAGCATAGCGTCCGCCCTCGGCATATCCCGCACGCCCGTCGCAGAGGCGATAATGAACCTGTGCGAGCAGGGCTTCGTCATCTCCAAGCCCGATACCAGCGGCTTCTTCGTCATTGACCTGAGCCTGCGCGACATGATCGACCTTTACGATGTGCGCGCCGCCATCGAATGCGAGGCCGCCGCTCTGTGCACGGAGCGCGCCGATGCCGGTACGGTCAAGGAGCTTGACAGACTGGCCAATGACTTTGCCGACTGCGTGATACGCAAGGACTATGACGGCATGATCGCAACCGACATGCCCTTCCACGGGCTCATCGTCGAGTCCTGCGGCAACAAGTATGTTCAGAAATGCTATAAGATGCTCCTGCCGAACCTGACGATGTATCAGTCCTCGATGATAAAATTCATAAGCAACTCCGAGGATAACCCCTGGTCGCCGAGCGTCATATATAACCATGTCGCTGTAGTCGAGGCGATAAAAATGCACATCCCCGACCTTGCAAAGCAGGCAATGGCCGACCATGTGCAGTCGAGCCTCAACTTCACCATGTTCTCCGGCGGCGGCGCGGATCCCTTCTCCACCGTGAGAAAGCCCAAGCAGGGCAAAAAGTGAATATGATCATATAGTTTGACCGCCATCCGAACGAACGGGTGGCGGTCAGTTTATTCTCATGCTATGTTACATAAGGCTTGCGTCTTTAAGCCGGCAATACTGATATCCGTTTTCTGTGTAAACTTCAAAAATGCCTGTCACGGTTATTTCCGACCCCAGCTCAGGGTAATCATTCGGATAGCTGTGCTCACCGGTCAGGATAAACTCAAGCCCCTGAGAGCAGCAAGCCGTAGCATCAGCGATGATACAGGCAAAATACTGCGCTTTTGTTTCGGGATCCTCGTAATATGCAAACTGTCCCTTCATCTTGACGGCTTTACCGACATAATCGCTTGGGGCATACATCATATTATAAACCTCGGAGTATACCATTGTGCTGCTGAGCTGTGTAAGATCGACATCGATCCCATCAGCGGAGCTCGTTTCCGAGGACGGATCTTGTGACGGAACGGCGCTTTCGTCCGCCGCGGTGCTGCTGTCTCCGCAGGCTGTAAGATTTGCCGCGAACAGCACAGCTAACAAAATGCATATCGCTTTTTTCATTTTTGCATACCTCCTATTGCGGCGCTTGCCGCCCACAAAACAAAGAATACGGCTATCTGAACGGCAACGATCGTCGAGCCCACCGGCGTACCTGCAAGGATCGACGCCAGAATACCGGTAAACGAACAGGCAACCGACAAAGCTGCGGAGCATACGGTCACGCTGCGGAAGCTCTTAAATATCCGCATGGCTGACAGCGCCGGGAAGATCACCAGTGCGGAGATAAGCAGCGACCCGACAAGATTCATGGCAAGCACGATGATGACCGCAACGATGATGGCAATCAAAAGATTATAAAGTCCGGCTTTTGTCCCCGTCGCTCTTGCAAAATTTTCATCGAAGGTCACGGCGAAGATTTTGTTGTAGAACAGGACGAACATCGCAAGTACCAGCACCGACATTCCCACGCACAGCCACACCTCTGCGGGTGACAGCGTTAGGATAGAAGTTGACCCAAACAGCGTGCTGCATACATCGCCCGAAAGGTTGGAGGAAGTCGAAAAGATATTCATCAGTAAATAGCCGATAGCCAAAGAACCAACGGAAATCATTGCAATGGCGGCATCGCCCTTGATTTTTGTATTCTGCCCTGTACGCAAAAGCAATACGGCACTGATAATCGTAATGACCATCACGAGCGGCATTTCGTTTGTAATCTGCAAAATGGCTGCGATCGCCATTGCGCCAAACGCCATATGAGAAAGTCCGTCGCCGATGAATGAAAAGCGTTTCAGCACCAGCGTCACCCCCAGCAAGGAGGAACAGAGCGCGATCAGTACACCGACAATGAGCGCATAGCAGACAAAGGGATATGCCCAATAGAGGGTCAGTTTTTCCATGATAGCGGTCATTGTATGTCACCGCCTTTCTCTGCGGCAAACAGCCGCCCTTGCGAGCTTTGGAGATAGTCTGCCTTTGCTCCAAAGAAAACAGTATCGCCAATATGGAGAATATGGCTGGCGTATTTGACTGCGGCAGCAATATCGTGAGAAATCATAATAACGGTGATGCCGTCCCCATGATTTAATTCTCCGATCAGACGGTACATTTCAGCCGTCACCTTGGGGTCAAGCCCGGAAACAGGCTCGTCCAAGAGCAGCATTTTTTGTGTGGCGCACAGCGCACGGGCAAGCAATACCCGTTGCTGCTGTCCGCCAGACAGCTCCCGATAGCAGCGCCTTGCAAGCTGTGTGATCTGCATCTTATCCATAGCTTCTGCTGCAAGCTGTTTTTCTTCTCTGTTGTAAAATGGGCGGCTGCCGCAGCGGCCCTGACACCCGGAGAGGACGATCTCTCTCACGGAGGCAGGAAAGTCTTTTTGCACGACGGTCTGCTGCGGCAGATAGCCGATCTCATTTTTCCTCAGCCCGTCGCCCGTCAAAATTCTGCCGCTGATAGGCGGCTGCAAGCCGAGAATTGTTTTCATAAGTGTACTCTTGCCGGAGCCGTTTTCCCCTACGATGCAGAGGTAGTCGCCTGCAAAGAGCTCAAAACTGAGGTCTTGCAGAACGGACTTTCCATCGTAGCCGACGCAGAGATCTTGACAAGTGAGCTGAGCCATGAGCCTGCCTCCTTAACCCAATGCTTCCTTCAGCACGGAAAGATTCTGCTTCATCACGGAGAGATAGGTCGTGCCGTTTGCCGCGTCTTTAGAGGTGGTGGACTGTAGGGAATCCATCGCCAGCACCTTTTGATTTTTCGCAGAAGTATTTTCTACGATGGTTTCGGCAATTTTATGTTGTGCGCCCTCAATGGCCAGAACGCAGGGCAGATTCAATTCGTCCACCTTGCCAGCGAGGAAGGAGATCGTTTCAAAGCTGGCTTCGGTTTCAGCGGAGCAGCCCACAAAAGCGGCATAGTAGCTCAGACCGTAATCGTCCACCATATAGCGGAACGGGAAACGATCCCCAAACAGAACGGTCTTATAGGTCGCAGCATCCACGGCGGCCTGATAGTCAGCATCAAGGGCAGACAGCTTTTTGATATAAGCGGAAGCATTAGCGGCATAGGTGTCCTTATTGTCGGGGTCGATCTGCTGCAATGCACCGGAAATTGCGTCGCAAAGCGTTTCGGCATTTTTCAGAGAGAGCCAAACATGCTCGTCGTACTCTGCTTCTTCCTCATGCTCGTGTTCATCTGCATCTTCGTGGTCATGGTCCTCTTCCTGCATGCCCTCAACGGTTTCTTCCTCTTTTACGGAGTCGCCAAGCACTTCCATCAGCTTGATGACCTTCATATCTTTATTGGTCGTATTTTTCAGAGCGTCATCGACCCAGCCGTCGGACTCGCCGCCGGTATAGATGAACAGATCGCAGTTGGATATCCTGATAATATCATCCGCCGTGGGCTGATAGCTGTGCAGGTCAACACCGTTATCAAGCAGCATGGTCACTTCGGCGTTATCCGCCTTGTCGCCGAGAATTTCTTTGACCCAATCGTATTCGGGGAAAATTGTGGTGACAATGCTCAGCTTATCAGCTTTGCCGGTCTTATCAGTCTTATCATCACTCTGCTTACCGCAGCCGGCAAGAACGCCTGCCAGCATAAAGAGGGCAAGCAGCATCGCAGTTATCTTTTTCATAGGTTGTATTTACCTCCAGATTATTATAAGAACTTAAAAATGGGCGCAAAAATACAAGGGCAACGGCAACTCCGCAAAAGCCTATCCTGAAAACAGATAGACTACACCCTTGTAAAAAGTTCCTATATTTTAATCCGAAAGCTTGACCTTAAGAGAAACGAGAGTAAATAATAAGGATCCTTCAGCAAAGCGGGGCATGAAAGCACACAGCATGCACACGAGTACGGCAGCGAAAGCCTCTGCGCACGCGATAAGCATAATGCTTTCGAGTATGCTCCGGCATACGCTGAGCTGGCAGCATATCTGACAGTCGCCGCCCAGACAGTCATGGTCGGATTCGGCAGCGACATAAGCCGTCGAAAAGAGCACAACGACTATGAACGCCGCCGCGATGAGAAGCGCCATCGTTCTTTTTTGATTTGTCATCATGCTCACCTCCCTGTGGTCTGCGCGCTGTTATTTCACGGCACATCCGCTACGCTGGCAAACAATATACTATTCTGAAAAACATTTGTCAAGCGACGTTTGTTAACAAGTTGGTCGTTTCCTGTAAGCTCCCTCGTGAATTCCATGAGGGAGCTTTGTTCTATTTGAGCGTCTGTGCTATAGCCGTATCGGCAGCGAGATTCGGGATGTTATACAGCACGAGCACCTGTGTGATGCCGTTTTCGGCGATATAATCCGAGACCGAGTCCTTGAAAAAGCGCAGGTCTATAAGATGCGTTTCGGCGTAATCGTCAATGACGAACTGGGCAAAGCAGTTGGCGTAGGAGTCCTTTATTATAAGCAGCCTCCCCTCGCCTTCCCCGCTGACAACGGTACTCGACTGGTTGGAGTTGAGAAATGCCGCGTACTGATCCTTGCCGCTGAGGTACTTGCGCTCATAGATGCTGTCGGTCACATAGCTGCCGCCGTTGTAGCTGACCCTGTGCGCGAGAGTTTTATAATATGCGGTGATGCTGTCGATGGCTGCAAGGGGGGCGTTTACCTTGTTGTAGCTCGTGCCGCGGAAGTTATCGCACAGTGTCTGGGTCTGCCACGCGGATACGGGCTCGGGAGTCTTCCCCTGAGAGCGCATCCACGCGGCATAGCAATAATAAGCGCCGAGGCTGGTGTAGTGGTGATCTGTCTTGTAATAGATATACTCGTCACTGTGCTCGGAGAGGATGTCGAACACATCGACGGTATCCAGCCCCAGCGCCTTTGCACTGTTATAAAGCGCCTTCTGGTCGAGATTCGGAGCGTAGGCGGGCAGCCTATCGGAGAGTATCTGCGCCGCAGTGGGCACTGGCATGAGCTGCATCGGAACGGAAATTTTGTCCGCAAAGCGCTTGAACGCCTCAAGGTTTGCCTGATACTGCTTTTTATCGTAGCCCGTGAAGGCATCAATTAGGTAGCCGTCCCTTCCGAAATAGACCCCTGATATCTCGGTTTTGCCGCTTATGCGCTCGGCAAGCGTTTTGACCGTTATCCACTTATCGCGCAGTGGAAACTGGTCGGCGAGGTATTTTTCGACCTGGGTTCCCATTTTGCCGCTGGGAAAATCGGCAAGGGAGATCGCGGTCTTCTGAGTAAGCGTCCGCTTTTCGCTTTCGGAATAGTACCTGTCCTGCACGAGGATGCCGGAAAGGATGCCTGCTGCCAAAAGCAGGCAGAAAACAGATGTTATGAGCTTGTTTCGCATTTTGACGCTCCTTAAAACCTGAAATACAAGAAGGGATTATACGAGCCGCTTATGAGAAAGGCCATCGAGAGCGCGGATATCGCAGCAATGCCGCCAAGGTCTGCCGCAGCCGTGAGTCCCGCGCCGCATTTTTCGTTGAAGCTGCGGTAGAGACTGCTTCCGAGCGGCGTTGCGGCGACGGCGCACACTAAAAGCAGCGGCAGATACGACAGGAGCTGATAAACCGTGCCGCTGCTGCAAAAGGCAGCGCCGCCGAGCATGACCTTGAAAAACGCCCAGCCCTCGGAGATGTTCTCAAAGGAAAACAGCACCCAGCTCACGGCGACGCACAGGAGCGTATACACATGCCCCAGCGCGGCGGGAGCATTTTTCAGCTTCTCGAGCAGAAAGAATTTTTCGACGATCAGGATAATGCCGAAATACACGCCCCATAGAACATAGTTCCAGCTCGCACCGTGCCAGAAGCCGGTGAGCAGCCACACGATGCCGATATTCCGCAGCTGCACGGCAAGACCCTTTTTGTTGCCGCCCAGAGGGATATAGACATAGTCCCTGAACCACGTTCCCATGGAGATGTGCCAGCGCCGCCAGAACTCGGTGACGCTTTTTGAGATATACGGATAGTCAAAGTTTTCAAGGAAGTCAAAGCCGAGCATTTTCCCGAGGCCGATGGCCATATCCGAGTAGCCGGAGAAGTCGAAATATATCTGGAAGGCAAAGGCTATTATGCCGAGCCATGCGGCCACGACGGTCAGCTCGCCCGATGCCGAGACCGTGCTCCACAAAAGGCCGATGTTATTTGCAAGCAGCACCTTCTTGCCGAGGCCGCAGACGAAGCGCTTTACGCCCTCGCCGAATTTATCGAAGGAGTGCTCCCGCTCATCGATCTGGTCGGCTATGGTCTGGTAGCGGACGATGGGACCTGCGATCAGCTGCGGGAACAGCGCGACGTATGCGCCGAAGGAAATTATGTTGTTCTGCACCTTCGCGTCGCCCCTGTACACGTCGATGGTGTAGCTCATGGTCTGGAAGGTGTAAAACGATATGCCTATCGGCAGCGGAAGCTCAAGAAGCGGGATGGAGCTGCCGAAGATCCCGTTTACCGTGCCGATGAGAAAATCGGCGTACTTGAACAGGCACAGGACGCTGAGGTTCACGACAACGGACACGATAAGTCCGCGTTTTGCCCTCGGTGTGCCTCGGTGCTTATCCACCGCCCTGCCGCAGCAATAATCCAGAACGGTGGATAAGATCATCAGTCCGACATATATTGGCTCGCCCCATGCGTAAAACAGCAGACTGAACGCAAAGAGTATAGCATTTTTAGCTTTTTTCGGAGCGAGGAAGTATACCGTCAGAACACAGGGCAAAAACCAAAGCAGAAATGTCAGACTGGAAAATACCATTTTAGCCTCCTACGATGAGAGCTCCGTCATCATTGGCAGCAGCATCGTCTTCTGGAACGAGCAGGCCGCCGCTGCTGCCGTCATCCTCGGGAACGACAGCGGAATTTGCGGGCAGAGTGCCGAAAATGCCCTTGATGGCAGCGTCTATCTTTTCGTACTCGGAAACGGCAAGCTTTGCCTCGGCCTCGCTGTCATCGCCGTCGTAGCTTGCGCCCGCAACGATGTAGAGCACATAGTCGCCGGACTGATAGATGCGTGCGTTCATGACCTTGGCCGTGCCGAAGGGATACTGACGGATGTAGCTTACGATCTGCGCGTAATAGGTGTTGAGCAGCTCTACAGCTTCCTGCGCGTAGCCGTCCTTGGTCTTGAGAACTACCACGCAGTCGGGGTTTACGCTTCCGATGGAATTTTGCTTTGCGACATAGCTTTCGATCTTGCTCATGTCAAGCTGCCAGCTGTTTTCGAGCCAATCCTTGTCGATCTCCGTGTCGCAGAGGTAATTATCCTCTCCGACGGCATCGGCTATCTTCTGCTCTATCTCGGCAGGTGTGAGCGTTACATCGGTCTTTTGGCCGTCGTCTGTTTTTTTGCCGCTTGTGCCGCAGGCCGCGACGGAGAGAAGCATTGCGAGGGTCATGAGAAGCAAAACTATTCTTTTCATTTTGAAAAACTCCTTATTTGTAATTGCTGATCGCGTAGTTGTTTTGCGCTTTCATATATATAACGGGCGGGAGCGCAAAAATGTCGGAAGAAATTTAAAAAATTTCTTCCGACATGCAGCTTGTCAAAAAAGTCCCTCGCGGGACTTTTTTGACTGCACTTTTCCGCCGAGCATTTTGAAAGTATTCAAAATG
>CAVFCI010000012.1:0-45265 GCA_963620985.1 Hallerella sp.
TTTCCATTCTTCCATGACAACACCCCCGTTTCTTTTATTATACCAGAAACGAGGGAGATTGGGTAGGTTTTTTGACACGCTGAAAATTCCGCATCGAAAGATGCGGAATTTTTTTATGCTCTGAGGGCTTTTTGGCCGGTCAACGGACCGTTTATTGACAAATTAGCATATCTTACTATATAGTGAAAGCGTAAAGGAGGCGGAGCCGGTGGAAATGAACAAAACAGGGAGGCTTATAGAGCAGCTGCGCAGGGAAAAGAACATGACGCAGGCGGAGCTTGCCGGCGCTCTGGGCGTATCAAAGCAGGCCGTTTCAAACTGGGAGCGCGGTAAGCGATTTCCCGATGTCTCGCTCATAGAGGACATTGCCGCAGTGCTCGGCCTGAGCGTTGCGGAGCTTATTAAGGGCGAGCGCATAGCGGAGACCGTGGTCAGCAAGGAGGAGGCGGCAAAGCTCATGCTCGACGCTTTGAGCGTTCAGAAAAACGAGCTGCGGCGGCGCTGGACGATCGTGTCGATAATGTGCGCCGCGCTCACGGCGATGGTCTGCCTCGGCTGGGACTATGCATTCTTTTACGATAAGCTGATACTCCTTAACTTTGGTACATGGGATGCGCTTGAGCTGCTACTGGCCGCGGCCTTCGGCTGTGTTATCCGCCGATTCAGCGCCGGCAGGGACGAATTTTATATGTGTTCCCTCGCGGCAATGGGGATATGGATAGTCTGCGAGGCGTTTGCTGCGATAGGCTTCCAGCAGGACTTCATTGAGATAATCGGCCTTGTATCAGCGGCAGCTGAGGCAGCATGGCTCATTCTCTGCGGCCTCGCCGGAGCGTGGATAACGCACGCGGTGATCTGTATCTTGAAGCGACCGAAAGCAAATGGAGGAGATTATAATGGCCGATAGCTCTGTCATAAAACCAAAGCTGAGAATTATTCTGCTTTACGCAAGCGCCATACCCAAGGGGGGGCAACAAATGAAAATAACAGCATGCCCATTCTGCGGCGGCGCGGCGGAGAGAGGATACATCCAATCCTCGCGCCAGATAATTTGGAGCAGCGAAAAGAAAGAAGGTTTCTTTATTGCCGGTGACGGAGACGTAAAAGTAACAAATGGCGTTCTGAAGCCGGGTATTGCCGAGAGCTTTGTCTGCCCCAAGTGCAAAATGATATTTACACCGATCGAATAAAACAAAAACCCACCCTGCACTAAAAACGCCGGGTGGGTCAGCTTATCTCATCATCTCAGCGGGACGCTGCTCTTGAGCACCGACAGAAACTGCGTCAGCACGGGATTGGAGCTTGCGCTCTGCCACGCGGCAATGATATCCTCGCGCTCACCGTCGCCGACGAGCGGCACGAACACAAGATTATCCGCGTCATAGAGCTTGTCGGTGAAGTAGTCGGGAAGTATCGAAATGCCCTCCTCAGCAGCGACCATCATAAGTATGCACTCCGCGTCGCAGGAGCGGAACAGGATATTCGGCTTATAGCCCGCCTCCTTGTACAGCTGCATGAAAAATGCGTCGCCGTAGGAGTCGTTGGACGCATCGGGGGACATATACAATATCGTCTCGCCCCGAAGCTCCGCACGGCTGAGCCGTCTGCGTCCGGCCAGCGGATGTCCGGCGTACAGCGCAACGACGAGCTGTGCGCTCTCGACCTCGAGGTACTCTATGCCCTCCTGAGCCTTGAGGTTCGTGCTGTCCCATGTGAATATCACATCGTACTCCTGCTGCTTGAGCCCTGCGGCGAGAACATCGGTCGAGCAGCGGTAAAAGCTTATGAGCGCGTTCTGATTTTGCAGATGAAAGCCGCGCATGAGCACCGACAGGTCGCTGCGCTCATAGCCGCGCACAAAGCCCACGCGCAGAGTACCCGTGAGGCCGGTGGACGCATCGTGTACGCGCTCGGCGGCGCGGCTCATGCTGTCGAGTATTTTCTTTGCCTCGCTCAAAAAGATATTTCCTGCCGGCGTGAGCGATATCGGGCGTGTCGAGCGGTCAAACAGCGTGCAGCCGAGCGTGTCCTCCAGCAGCTGCATCTGCTGCGTGACGGCGGTCTGCGAGATATAAAACTGCTCGGCGGCCTTTGTGAAGCTGCGGCTCTCCGCCGCCGCGACGAAATATTTAAGCTGATTTCTGTTCATGATATCACCGTGTAATAAGTTTTTCTTATTTTATCATATAAAAACCGCCCTTGTAAACAGCTTTAATTGAGACTAAAATAAGCAAAGGCTTTTAATACGAAAAAGAAAAGAGAGAGGGCATTTATATGAAAAGAGAATCCTTCGGCTCCAGACTCGGCTTCCTGCTGGTCAGTGCGGGCTGCGCGATCGGCATCGGCAACGTCTGGCGCTTTCCTTACATTACAGGTCAGAACGGCGGCGGCTATTTCGTCCTGTTTTACCTTGTCTGCCTTATCGTCATGGGCATACCCGTCATGACGATGGAGCTTGCCGTCGGCAGAGCCAGCCGCCGGAGCGCGGTGCTCGGCTACAGGGCGCTCGAAAAGCCGGGCAGCAAGTGGCATATCCACGGCTGGTTCTGTCTCATCGGCTGCTACCTGCTCATGATGTACTACACGACCGTAACAGGCTGGATGACGGCCTACTTCGGCAAGTTCATGACCGGCGTTTTCAGCTCCGGCATGTCGGCTGAGGCAAGCGGCTCGGTGTTCACGGCGCTGCTTTCCTCGCCGGGCGAGATGGCTGCATGGACGGAGCTTGTTGTCGTTGTCGGCTTTGTCGTGTGCAGCTTCGGCCTCAACAAGGGGCTTGAGCGTATTTCCAAGGTCATGATGCTCGCCCTGCTTGCGCTGATCGTCGTGCTCGCGGTGCACAGCCTGACACTTTCCGGCGCAAAGGAAGGTATGAAGTTCTATCTCATGCCGTCGCTCGATTCCATCCGCAAAAACGGCCTCGGAAACCTCATCACCGACGCGATGAATCAGGCGTTCTTTACCCTGAGCCTCGGCATTGCGGCAATGGAGATATTCGGCAGCTACATGAGCGATAAGCACTCGCTCACCGGCGAGGCTGCGCGCATCTGCGCACTGGATACCTTCGTTGCGCTCATGGCAGGTACGATAATTTTCCCCGCCTGCTTTTCCTTCGGCGTATCGCCCGAGCAGGGACCGTCGCTCATATTCGTCACGCTGCCGCAGGTTTTTGTCAACATGTCCGGCGGACGCTTCTGGGGCACGCTGTTTTTCCTGTTCATGATCTTTGCAAGCCTTTCGACCGTGCTCGCGGTGTTTGAAAATATCATTGCCATCTGCATGGACACCTTCGGCATGAGCCGCAGGAAGGCAGCTGCAGTGAACTTCGTGCTGCTGGCGCTTTTGAGCCTGCCCTGCGTGTTCGGCTATAATATCTGGAGCGAGCTGCACATCATCGGCGGGCGCGATGTGCTCGACAGCGAGGACTTTATTGTATCCAATCTGCTGCTGCCCATCGGCTCACTCGTATACCTGCTGTTCTGTGTCAGCAAGTGGGGCTGGGGCTTTGATAAGTACATTGCCGAGGTCAATAAGGGCGAGGGCATCAAAATGTCGCCCAAGCTCAAGCCCTATTTCCAGTGGGTGCTCCCCATACTTATAATCATCATCCTCGTTCAGGGACTGATATAAGACTTAAAAGCCGCGTTTTGCAACGCGGTTTTTTTCGTGTCTTCCTCGTTGACTATGGCCGTCGCGTTTTCGATAACGTCTGCGGCGATATCCTCCGCCATCTTGGAGACATCGGTGTAGCGCAGCTCCTTTTCGTTGAGAAGATACTTGCCCAGCTCAGTAAGCCCCTCGGTGATATCCTTCGGCTTGAGGTCTGTTTCGCTCATCTCAACGACCTCTTTTGCCAGCCTGCGGATATCGTCCATGCGCAGCTGCTTGACCTTCGTCGGCTTTGTCTGCCGCCGCCAGTAGTCCACGCGCTCACGCAGCTGCTCATTCTGCCGCCGCAGCTCGTTTAGCGTCTCTGGCTCGCGGGAGGCCTTGACATCTTTGTCTTTATCGGTTACACTTGCCGTGAAGGACAAGCAGATCGCTGAGCTGAACGCTCGGCTGTCAGAATGTAGTGCTGCGCTGGTTGCAGCGCAGCAGACAGCACAGGCGCTCCATGCAGGGACAATTCAGCAGCAGTTTTTTTCTGGTGAGGCCGGAGCCGATCAGCAAAGGGGACAGGAGCCTATATTAGAACAAAGACGGAGTTGGCTGGGCAGATTGTTTGGAAAGGGGTAGATTTTTATGAAGGCATATATATTTAGTATTATAATGAATTTTATTGCAGCGGTCGTTTTATTGGGGGCTGGCTCTTTGAAAATGAATAATTTGCCTACGAGTTTACCCGCTATTTTTTGTGTATTAGCAGGGATTTTTGGATTGTTTAGTTTATATAAACGTAAAAAGTGAGAGATTTTGAGCTAAAAATATGTAGTGCAACTGCTTCAAAAAACAGTTGCACTACATATTTTTTACCAGTTGATAGATACGTAACCTTTTTCTTGGACGTAATAACTTACAATGCTGAATCGAGAGTATATAGGGCGTCGGTTGGAATACCGAATGCGTTGGATACTGTTGTGAACCGGTCATTACTTGCTTCGAGGGCAAAGGCCGGAGTAGCCAATGTAAATACCATCATGACGGGGTGATCGGCGCGTACCATGACCGTTTTGTTCTCGGTATCGACAACGCCGCGCACCGTGCCGCCCTTGACGCGGATGTTATCGCCGGTAAAATACGCGACCTTGTAGCCGTAGCTTTCTGCAAGCTTACGGCCTTTTTCATTTACATATTCATATAAATGTGCTATGATATATTGATAGCTGATAGCTATATGTGTGCGTTTTGCGCACGGATTTGAATAGCAACCCCTCAGCCGCCTGCTTCGACAGCTCCCCTTACGCAGAGAAGCCAATGTGGTGCGGCGATTTCACGGCTTCCGCGGCACTTTCGATACCGTGCAAGCGCAATATATGTATCCGTAGGTGCCTCAATGCGCTATTAAAAAACAGGAGACAAAAATGCTGGATAAACTCAAACAGCTTGACAACAGATATTCAGAGCTTGCCGTGCGGCTTGAAAACGGTGAGATATACGCAGACCCTGCGGCGTATACGAAATGCGTGCGCGAGATGAAGGAGCTTGAGCCCATCGTCACGGCGTACAGGGAGTATATAAAATGCGATAAGGCCATGCACGACGCGCAGGAGCTCATGAGTGACCCCGAATTCAAGGAGCTTGCGCAGGAGGAGTACAATGACGCGAAGGAACGCATGACGGAACTTCACGAGCAGCTGAAGATACTGCTCCTGCCGAAGGACCCGAACGATGAGCGCAACGTCATCATGGAGATACGCTCGGGCGTCGGCGGCGAGGAGAGCTCGCTGTTCGCGCACGATCTTTTCAGAATGTACTCCATGTATGCCGAGAGCAAGGGCTGGAAGATAGATATCGTAAACATAAACGAAACGGAGCTCAGCGGCATAAAGGAAATGAGCTTCGTTGTGGAAGGGCAGGGGGCGTATTCGCGCCTGAAGTTCGAGGCCGGAGGCCACCGAGTCCAGCGCGTGCCGGAAACGGAGTCCGGCGGCAGGATACACACCTCGGCGGCTACAGTGGCCGTGCTCCCCGAGGCCGAGGAGGTCGAGTTTGAGATAAATCCCGCCGACCTTCAGATAGACACCTATCGCTCATCCGGTGCCGGCGGCCAGCACGTCAACAAGACAGAGAGCGCCATACGCATAACGCATCTGCCAACGGGTGTCGTCGTTGAGTGTCAGGACGAGCGCAGCCAGTATAAAAACAAGGACAGGGCGATGAAGATACTGCGCTCGAAGCTTTTCGAGGCAGAGCAGCAGAAGCAGGCGGCGGCAATAGCTGCCGAGCGCAAAAGTCAGGTCGGCTCCGGCGACCGCTCGGACAGGGTGCGCACATATAATTTCCCCCAAAACCGCGTGACCGATCACAGGCTCGTCGGCGATGTGCGCAACTTCAATATCCAGAGCGTCTTGAACGGCGAGCTCGACCCGATCATCGACGCGCTCGTAACGGCGGATCAGGCCGAAAAGCTCAAAAAGCAGGCGGAGGGCTGATGGAAACTAAGATATTCGGAAAAGATAAGCTCGGCGAGGCGGCCTCGCTCATAACCTCGGGCGAGCTCGTGGCCGTGCCGACGGAGACAGTGTACGGCCTTGCGTGCAGCGCTCTTGACGCGGAGGCTGTCGAGCGCGTGTACGAGGTCAAGGGCAGGCCGGAGGTCAAGCCCCTGTCGCTTATGATACATAAGGGCGCGGCGCTGACAAGGTACTGCGAGAGTATTCCAAAGCAGGCGAGGGTGCTCATGGACAGGTTCTGGCCGGGACCGCTGACGATCGTTCTGCGCTCGAAGGCTATCGTTCCCGACATAGTCCGCGCAGGCGGCGATACCGTGGCGCTCAGATGCCCCGATCATCCCATGACGCAGGCAATGCTCAAAAGGGCAGGGCTTCCGTTTGCAGCGCCCTCGGCAAATCCCTCGGGCAGCAAGAGCCCAGTGAACGCGCAGGAGGTGCTCGATTATTTTGACGGTAAGATCGCCGCTGTCGTAGACGGCGGACAGTGCGGCCTCGGGCGCGAATCGACGATAATCGACATGAGCGCCGCGCCGTACAGGATACTGCGTCAGGGCGCGCTGCCGCAGGAGGATATCGCCTCGGCGCTTGCCGAAAAGCTGAGGATCATCGGCATAACCGGTGGCACGGGCTGCGGCAAGACTACGGCGCTGCGCGAGCTTGAGGCAATGGGAGCGCTGGTCATAGACTGCGACGCGCTGTATCATGAAATGCTCGATACAAACGTTCAGCTGCTCGCGGACATAGAGCGCTCGTTTCCCGGCACGGTCACGGACGGAGCTCTTGACCGCAAGGCGCTCGGCGCGACGGTGTTTTCAAATGAGGCCGCGCTCGAGGACTTAAACGTCATAACGCATCACTACATCGACATTGAGGTGAACAAAAGGCTCAGAGCATGGGCAATGGCCGGCGGAACGACGGCGGCCATCGATGCGATAGCGCTCATAGAAAGCGGACTGGGCAAAAAATGCCTTGCCGTCATCGGCATCGTCGCCGAAAAAACGACGCGCATCGAGCGTATAATGAAGCGCGACGGCATAAGCTATGAATATGCCATGATGCGTGTGAATGCGCAGTACCCAAACGAGTATTTCGAGCAAAAATGCGACCGTGTCCTGCATAACGACGGCGACAGGGACGCTTTCAGAAAGCAATGCAAAATTTTATTTAAGGAAGTATTGAAAAATGGCTGAGATCAGAGACGAATTATTTTACAGACAGAAAAACGGATACGATACCATGACAACGCAGCAGCGCATCGACATGGAGGACTACTGCCGCTCCTATATGGCGTTTCTCAACGAGGCGCGCACCGAGCGCGAGGCGGTAAAGCTCGCCATAGAGCTTGCCGAGGACCGGGGCTTTGTCGAGTATGCCGACGGCATGGAGCTCAAGGCGGGCGATAAGATCTACCGCAATAACCGCGGCAAGGCACTCATGCTGGCGGTCATCGGCAAAAAGAGCCTCGCAGAGGGCTGCGTCATTGCCGGTGCGCACGTTGACTCTCCGCGCATCGACTTAAAGCAGAACCCCCTGTACGAAAGCGACGAGCTTGCCTACTTCAAGACCCATTACTACGGTGGCATCAAGAAATACCAGTGGGTGACCATCCCGCTCGAGCTGCACGGCGTTGTTGCGCTCAAAAGCGGCGAGACGATAGATATCACCATCGGTCACGATCCCGCCGACCCGCAGTTTGTCATAACAGACCTCCTGCCACATCTCGGCAAGGAGCAGATGAAAAAGACGATGGAGGACGGAATCACCGGCGAGGGACTCAATATCCTCATCGGCAGTATCCCCTATGCCGACGAGGGCAATGACAGGGTAAAGCTTGCCGTCATGAGCATTTTAAACGACCGCTACGGCATAGTCGAGGAGGACTTCCTCTCTGCCGAGCTTACCGCGGTTCCGGCCTTCGAGGTGCGAGAGATCGGGCTTGACCGCTCGCTCATCGGCGGCTACGGCCACGATGACCGCGTGTGCGCATACGCCGAGCTCAAGGCCATGCTCGACCTTGACGCAGCGCCCGAAAAGACCTGCATCTGCATCCTTGCGGACAAGGAGGAGACGGGCTCTGACGGCGTGAGCGGCATGCAGAGCAGCGCGTTCGAGTGCTTCATGGAGGAGCTGTGCGGCAGTCAGAGCGTGCCCCTGCGCCGCTGCTTTGCAAACAGCTTCTGCCTCTCGGCGGATGTTACCGCGGCCTTTGACCCGAACTTCCCCGAGGTCAGCGAGAAGCGCAACGATGCAAAGCTCAATTACGGCATGGGCATCTGCAAATTTACCGGCGCGCGCGGCAAGAGCGGCACGAGCGACGCCTCCGCAGAGGTCGTCGGATATCTGCGCAGACTCTTTGCCGATAACGGCGTTGTCTGGCAGATGAGCGAGCTCGGCAAGGTCGATCAGGGCGGCGGCGGTACGATAGCCAAGTACATGGCAAACCGCAATATCGACACCATCGACGCGGGAGTTCCAGTCATGAGCATGCACGCGCCCTTCGAGGTCGTCGCAAAGTTTGACTGCTACATGACCTATCTCGGCGTGCTTGCGGCCTATAAAGCATAAATAATCATAAAATCACCTCATACCTGACAAAATAGGTATGAGGTGATTATTTTGGACGAGATAACGCAGCTTGGAAGCGCTCAGCCGCAGGGCAGGGAGGGGAGCATCCACTGCTTGACGATAATAGGCCATATAGAGGGGCATCAGATACTGCCCGAGGATAATAAAACAACAAAGTATGAGCACATCATGCCGCTTTTGGCGGCGGTCGAGGAGTCCGAGGATATAAAGGGACTGCTCATACTGCTCAACACCGCAGGCGGCGATGTTGAGGCGGGGCTCGGCATTGCAGAGCTCATAGCCGGAATGAAAAAGCCCACGGTGTCGCTCGTGCTCGGCGGAGGGCACTCGATAGGCGTGCCGCTTGCTGTCGCGGCAGAGCGCAGCTTTATAGCGCCGTCGGCGGCCATGACAATACACCCCGTGCGGCTTAACGGAGTTATCATCGGCGTTCCGCAGACCTACAACTATCTTGCCCGCATTCAGGAGCGCATCGTCGGCTTCGTCACCGGCCACTCGAATATAAGCCGCGAGAGATATAACAGCCTCATGATGGCCACCGACGAGCTTGCCACCGATGTCGGCAGCGTCATACACGGGCAGGAGGCCGTCTACTGCGGCCTTATAGATGCCGTCGGCACGCTCTCGGACGCGCTGAAATATCTGCATGATGAGATAGAGAATGCTGAAAACCCATGCTGCTGAGAAAAAATATCCGCGCCGTGACCGAGGCGCAGCGAGATCATTTGTGAAGATTGGGCTTCACAAAAAATATGGCGTGTTTCCAGTGTGCAAAAAAGTCACAGACTTTTTTGACACGCTGGAAAATAGACCGGCAAGCTCACTGACCTGAGCTTGCTTTTTGGTACATTGTATGATAAAATAACAAAGTTAAGTATACATAACATCTGAAAATACCTTTTCGGGGGATAAATATATGAGCATACTCGATGCCGTCATTCTCGGTATTGTGCAGGGCGTTGCGGAGTTTCTGCCGATATCGAGCTCCGGCCACCTTGCCATCCTGCACAATCTTTTTAATATGTCCGACCTCGGCAGCAGCCACATGTTCTTTGACGTTCTGCTGCATTTCGGAACGCTTATCGCTATCTGCTTCATGTACTGGACGGATATAAGAGCCATGTTCACGCAGACAGCCGATATGCTCGCGGGCAGAACGGTCGATGAGGCCGGCCACCGCAGGAGATTTCCGGCAGCGCGCATGCTTATGCTGATAATCGCGGCAACGCTGCCGCTGGCGCTGATACTGCCGGTGCATAAATACATAGAGGCGCTTTCAAATTCAACGGTATTTGTCGGCATAGCGCTTGTGCTGACAGGCTGCATGCTCCTTGTATCCGATAAAATGGCCAAGGGCACGAAAACTGAGAAGAACATGCTGTTTACCGACGCGCTGATAATCGGCCTGTGCCAGTGCGTTGCAACGCTTCCCGGTCTGTCGCGCTCGGGAACAACGATAACGGCAGGCATCGCAACGGGGCATGACCGCAGCTATGCCGTGAAGTTTTCGCTGCTCATGAGCATTCCGGCTGTCCTCGGCGCAACGCTTCTGGAGCTTGTTGACGCGATAAAGACAGGCATTGACCCCAAGCTCATTCCGGCGTATCTGTTCGGCATGATAGCAGCCATGATCTCCGGTGTGCTGTCGATCGGCCTTCTCCGCATGATCGCCCGCAGGACACGCTTCGGCGGATTTTCCTACTACTGCTGGGTCGTGGGCGTTCTGACCATAATCCTCTCTCTCATATTCTGATAAAGGCAGGTAAGCTTAATAATGGCTCAAACCGCTACCAAGAAAAAAAGCAATAATTCATCTAAAAAGCAAAGCTCCGCACAGGCGAAAAAGCCTCAAAACGCCCCCGAGGAGAACAGCGGGGTGCAGCGCATCGCTGCGGCTGTATGCTTCCTGTTTGCCGCGGTGCTCGTGGTCATCGGTATATTCGCGCATGACGGCGTGGTCGTAGGCTGGCTGTGCTCGCTTCTCAAGGGACTGTTCGGCTACGGCTTCTGGATATGCGCGCCGGTGTTCCTGCTGGCGGCGTATATACTCGGCGTACACCGCGAAAGACCCTGCACATGGCGCATGACGGCGGCCATGCTGCTGCCGCTGCTGTCGGGCTCGCTCGTTGACCTCCTGCTGTCGCAGGTCGTTGTGGATAATCTCAGCGGCGTTGGTGTGCTGTTTTCTACCCTGTACTCCGGCGGCAAAAGCATGCTCTGCGCAGGCGTTTTCGGAACGCTCATAGCCTTTGCGCTTGAGAAGGCATTCAGCATTTACGGCGCTGCGATACTGCTTTTGCTGACGTTCATATTCTTTGCACTGTCCGCCGTGGGCGTAACGCCGAAAAAGCTCATTGCTTTCCTCGGCAGCGGAAGCGGCGAAAGAAAAGAGAAAAAGCCCGCGAAGACCGAGCCCGCCGCACAGCCCGAGCCGGAGCAGCCGGCTGAGGAAAAGGCCGAACAGGTCAAGAAGGTGCGCCGCCGCGCCATAGATATTCCGCTCGATGATGAACCGGCCTTTGCAAAAAAGCCGGCAGCCTCCGAGGAGCCTACCGTGAAGGACGAGCCCGAGGCCAAAAAGGAGGGCGGACTTTTCGGCAAAAAGAACGCAAAGCAGGCTCCGCTTGCTCCCGACAATATCGAGGTCGAGCCTCTGAGCATCGAGGAGGCCGAGACCATAGCAGGCGTTTCTGCGGTCAAGCTCACGGGCGAGGGCAATGTGAAAAGCGGAGCGCTGTCCGATCCTCCGAAAAAAGCCTCCGCAGCTGAGGTCGCGGCGGAGACCGAGGCCATACGCAGCGCAATTGAATCGGCAAGCACCGAGGGCGAATATGAAAAGCCCCCGATATTCCTGCTCAAAAAGGGTCACGCTGTCGCAGCCAACGCCGACGACGAGCTCAGAACGAACCGTGACCGTCTTGAGAGCACTATAAAAAGCTTCGGCGTGTCGGCGAGGATAGTCGATACGACCCGCGGCCCCACGGTCACGCGCTACGACCTTGAGCTTGAGCAGGGCGTAAAGCTCAGCCGGCTTACGAACCTTGCGGGCGATATAGCGCTTGCCCTCGGTGTCGTTAGCGTCCGTATAGCGCCGATACCGGACAAGATATCTACCGTCGGCATCGAGGTGCCCAATAAGACCGTCAGCACGGTCTATCTGCGCGATATAATCGACTCGCCGCGCTTTGCCTCGTCAAAATCAAAGCTCAGCTTTGCCATCGGCAAGGACATTGCAGGTCAGGCGGTCGTCGGCAATATCTCAAAGCTCCCGCACCTGCTCATAGCCGGTACGACGGGCTCGGGCAAGTCGGTGTGCATGAACTCACTTATAATAAGCCTGCTGTATAAATCCGATCCCGATGAGGTCAAACTCATCATGATAGACCCCAAAATGGTCGAGCTCGGCGTTTATAACGGCATCCCGCACCTGTATATCCCCGTCGTCACCGACCCGAAGAAGGCAGCCGGTGCGCTCCAGTGGGCGGTCACGGAAATGCTCAAGCGCTACAGGCTCTTCTCCGAGCTCGGGGTCAGAAGCCTTGAAGCGTATAATGAGCATCTGGCCGAGAACGGTCAGCCCAAGATGCCGAGCATCGTCGTAGTCATCGATGAGCTGGCAGACCTTATGCTCGTCGCGTCTAAGGACGTTGAGGAGAGCATCTGCCGTGTGGCTCAGATGGGACGCGCCGCCGGTATGCACCTTGTCATAGCAACGCAGCGTCCCTCAGCCGATGTCATAACCGGCCTTATGAAGGCCAATATCCCCAGCCGCATTGCCTTTGCCGTCTCCTCCGCGCTTGAAAGCCGCATTATCCTTGATAATGCCGGTGCAGAGAAGCTCATAGGCATGGGCGATATGCTCTATGCGCCCATCGGCTGCGGCAAGCCCCTGCGCGTTCAGGGTGCATTCGTCAGCGACGAGGAGCGCGACCAGATCGTGCAGTTTATCAAGCGCCAGTCCACCGCGCATTACAGCGAGGATGTGATAGCGCAGATCGAAAAGGCCGCCGAGGACAAGGGCTCGAACGGCAAGGGACATGCCGACGATGACGAGCCGGACGGAAAGCCAGAGTATGACGAGCTGCTGCCGCAGGCCGTCGATGTCATTTTCGACACAAAGCAGGCCTCGGTCTCCATGCTCCAGCGCCGCCTGAAGCTCGGCTACTCACGCGCAGCGCGCATAGTCGATCAGATGGAGGAGATGGGCATCATCGGCCCCTTCGAGGGCTCAAAGCCGCGCCAGATCCTTATAACGCGCGAGCAGTGGCTCGAAATGCAGACCACTCAGGGCACGGCTCCGACCGAAACGCTGCAAATTCAAACCGAGTTTGCCGACGAAATGGACGATACATAAACACAAAGGCGGTTAACATAATGTGACCGCCTTTTTTCAGGTGATGATATGAACGATTACTTCTGTCCGCAGATGGATAAAAGCGATATAAACAACATAAGCATGCTCGGCCTTGCGCATATAGGCGACGCGGTCTATGAGCTTCTGACCCGCACGATGCTGTGCGAGTGCGGCGATAAGCAGGCAGCAAAGCTTCACAAAAAGACCGTCGCCATTGTCAACGCTCCGGCTCAGGCAGAGGCTGCCGAGAGGCTGCTGCCGCTGCTTACCGACGACGAGATGTATGTCTATAAGCGCGGGCGCAACGCGAAGGTCAACTCCGTGCCGCAAAAGGCCGATATTGCGCAGTATCACGCGGCTACGGGGCTTGAAGCGCTGTTTGGATGGCTGTATCTTCAGGGAAAAACGCAGCGCATAAACGAACTGTACGCAGTGTGCGCGGAGGATAGCCATGGCGCTTGATGCAATACTTTTATCGGGAATAATAGCAGAGCTGCGCCCCAAGCTCATCGGCGCAAGGATAGACAAGGTGCAGCAGCCCGAGCGCGATAAGATACTGCTGTCGGTGCGCGGCGGCGAGAGCCTGCGCATACTAATCGACGCGGGCGCGGGCAGCGGCAGGCTCCAGCAGACGAAAATGAGCTTTGAAAACCCCGCCGAGCCGCCGATGTTCTGCATGCTGCTGAGAAAATATCTCACCGGCGGCAGGATAGAGGCCATAGAGCAGCCGGATTGGGAGCGCCTTGCGATGGTTAACATAACATCTCGCAGCGAGCTCGGCGACAAGGTTGACCTGCGCCTTGCCGTAGAGCTCATGGGCAGAAGCTCAAACCTCGTGCTCATAGGCTCGGACGGGCGTATAATCGACTGTCTGCGCCGCATGGATTACGGCGGAGACGCGGAACGCAGGCTGCTGCCGGGCATGATATACCGCCTGCCGCCCAAGCAGCGTAAGCCGCTTGTGTTCGACCTTTCGCAGGAGGAGATAGCACAGGCGCTCAGCGCCTCCGATGCCGGAAAAAGCGCGGATAAGCGTATTATGGACTGCTTTTCCGGCCTGTCGCCGCTCATCTGCCGCGAGCTTGCCTGCCGCAGCGGAGACAACGCCGCCAATCTGCCGGAGGCGATAGCCGCATTTCTCGACAGTGTACGGGCAGGCGAGCTCACGCCGACGCTCTTTACCGAGGACGGCAAGCCCAAGGAATATTCCTTCATGCAGCTGCGGCAGTACGCCGGAGTGTACGAGCAGCGCGAGCTTGAAAGCTTTTCGGAGCTTCTTGATGCGTATTATTCAAGGCGAGACATCATCGAGCGCCGCCGCAGACGCTCAAAAGAGCTCGGCCACCACGTCAAAACCGCGCGTGACCGCATAGCGCGCAAGCTCACAGCGCAGAAGTCGGAGCTTCAGAAATGCTCCGAGCGTGATGATATCCGCCGCTGCGCGGAGCTGCTGACGGCAAATCTCTACCGTGTGCGCAAGGGCGACGGCTCGGTCACCGTCGAGGACTATTACGAGCCCGACTGCCCGCAGCGCACGATAAAGCTGGATGTGCTGAAAACGCCTCAGGCAAACGCCGCGGCGATGTTTAAGGAGTATAACAAGCTCAAGACCGCCGAGCAGCACCTGACGACGCTTATCGCAGAGGGTGAGCGGCAGCTTGAGTATCTAAACAGCGTCCTTGACGAGACGGAGCGTGCCGAGACAGAGGACGACCTTGCCGAGATAAAGGCCGAGCTCATCGGCACGGGCTATATAAAAAAGCAGCGCGGAACAAAGGAGCGCAGACACAAAAAGCAGGGACCCATGCGTTTTGAATCCTCCGACGGTTTTGAGATACTTGTCGGCCGCAGCAACGCGCAGAACGACGAGCTTACCGCAAAGACAGCCCGCCGCACGGATATCTGGCTGCACACGAAAACCGTCCACGGCAGCCACGTCATCATCTCCTGCGACGGCGTTACACCGCCCGAGAGGACGATAGAGGAGGCGGCGCAGCTTGCCGTATACTATTCGCAGGCACGCGACGGAGGCAAAACTCAGGTCGATTACACCATGGTGCGCAATGTCCGCAAGCCCTCCGGCTCGCTGCCCGGAAAGGTCATTTACACAGACTACAGCACACTCTCCGTCTCCGCAGACGAGACGCTGGCGGAAAAATTAAGAGTGAAATAGCAAAACCGGAAGGAACGCTCCTTCCGGTTTTCTTTATGCAGTTACCATTGATACCGCGCAGCCTATAAGCATCAGAGCCATGATGAGATTCAGCAGCCTTCCGTGCTCCTTCATGAGCCTTTGCAGAGCATTGCCCATAAATGCCCACAGTGCGGACGCTGCGGGGCAGAACACAGTCAGCAAAACCGTGAACACAATAAGCGCGCCCATGCCCGAATAGTAGGGCAGAATAAACGAGGCCCAGACCGTGATGCCGTAGAGAATGCACTTTGGATTTATAAGCTGCACCGCGATGCCGTACAGCATGTCGTTTCGCCCTGCGGTCTCGGTGCGGCCGCTTTCGCCGCTGTCTCTTGTTATATGCCATGCCAGCCAAAGAAGATATACGGCGCCGACCCAGCGCATTACGGGCTCGGCGGCGGGCAGAACGTCAAAAATGGCTGAAGATGCCGCGCCGCACGCCGCCATCAGCACGGCAAAGCCGGCGGTAAGCCCGACAATAAAGCTGACGGTTCTCCTGACTCCGTACCGTCCGGCGTATGTAAGGCACAGAATATTGCTTGGGCCGGGTGTGAAGCAGGAGATAAAGGCGTATGTCAGAAGAGCCGCCGTATTCATCCTACATGGATCTCCGCTTCGCTGAACAGCGCGGCCTTACCTGCGAGGATAACGCGCTCACCCTCGAGCTTTGCGTACAGCACACCGCCTCGCTTTGACGCCTGATACGCCGTAAACTCGTTTCTGCCGAGCGTTTTTGCCCAGTAGGGGATGACGTGGCAGTGCCCGCGCCCACAGACGGGATCCTCGGCGACGTTGCATTTCGGCGCAAACGAGCGCGTCACGCAGTCGTAGCCGCCGCCCCTTGCGGTGATGTGGAAGCACACGCCGTCAAGCCTTTTGATAAGCTCCTGATCGGGCTGCACGGCGCGCAGCTGCTCCTCGCTTTCGAGAACGCACAGGATATCCGCGCCGATGTAAGCTTCAAGCGGCCTTACGCCGCCGAGCGCCGCGGTAAGCTCCTCGCTGATTTGCAGCGGCTCAAGCCTGAAAGCAGGGAAGTCCATGCTCAGCAGCTCGCCCTGCTTTTCGACCGTGAGCCGTCCGCTGAGCGTATCAAAGCCGACTACCGTGCTGTCCGGCTCAACAAAATTCAGGATAACATACGCCGTCGCGAGCGTCGCATGGCCGCACAGCTCGACCTCGCCGCCGGGAGTGAACCAGCGCAGACGGTAGCTGTCGCCGTCCTTTACGCAGAAGGCCGTTTCAGAAAGATTGTTCTCAATGGCGATCTTCTGCATCAGCTCATCGTCGAGCCACTTGTCCATCACGCACACCGCCGCCGGATTACCGGCAAAAACCTTATCGGTGAACGCATCAACAACATATTGCTTCATGTAATTTACCTCCTTTTTGTGAGCTCATTATAATACCCCGATGCAAAGCATACAATATCAAAATTGTATGCAAGACAATTATGTAATAATGCTGCGTATTATCGTAAGCACCTTTTCGAGCTCCTTGATGTCTGCCGGTGCGCACACCGCGAGTCTCGTTCCGGCCTCGGGAATGCTCCGGCCTACGGCGAAATGCTCTCCGCCGTAAACGTACACACCCTTTGCCGCCGCCTCGCGTTCAAGCTGCGCCCCGCTCATGCCCTCGGGCAGCACCAGCCAGCGGCACAGCGCATGGCGGCCGCCGCGAACCGTGAAGCCCTTCAGTATTATGTCAACCAAATCGTTGCGCTTTTCTATACCCTCGACGCGGCGGGTAAGCAGCTGTTCGAGCTTATCTGACGCTATCAGGCGCGCAGTCAGCTCGTCCAGCAGCGCCGACTGCGAAAGGTTTATGCTGTACAGAGCATCGTCAAGCTGCTTATAATAGCGCTCGGGAGCGGCGATAAATGCCGTTTTCAGCGCCGGACTCAGAGTTTTTGACAGGCTGAGCGTAAATATCGTATTCTCCGGCGCAAGCTCATGCACGCTGCGCATCCCGTCCGACAGCAGACCGCATATGCCGTCCTCGATCAGCAGCAGCCCGTTTTCTATGGCTGCATGCGCGATCATCTTCCGCTGTTCGGTTGACATAACGTGAGCGGTCGGATTCTGATAGTCCGGCATGATGAACAGGGCGCGTATGCCGTCGTTTCTGACGGCAGAGCGTATGCCCGCCTCGCTCATGCAGCCGTTCTCCTGTTCTATGGGCACGAGCTGGATGCCGAATAGCTTTGCCGCACTCTTAACGCCGGGGTAGGTGAGGGGATCAACGCCGAGCTTATCGCCGCGCCGCAGCACAGCCGCGAAAACCGCCGCAATCGCATTCTGGCCTCCGCTTGCCGTCAGGATATTTCCGCCGCCGGTGCTGCATCCGGCGCGATGAAGCAGCCTGACCGCTGCCTCGCGCTGCCAGCCGCAGGGCTCAAGCTCGTATTGAAACAGCCGCGCATTGTCGGGCTCTGCGAGCATTTTCCGCAGCACCGATACGAGCTCGGACGGTTCAAGCGTTTCGGGGGTCATAGCGTCGAGGCGTATCAGCTCGCTGCGCGGACTGTCCGTCAGGCGCGTCAGACTGCTGTACGAAACATATGTACCGTCGCCGACGCTCCCCGTGAGCAGGCCGCTGTCCGAGCACAGCTTAAACGCCCGCGACACGGTGCTCAGGTTTATATCGAGAAAGTCGGCGAGCTCGCGCTGCGGGGGCAGCCGTGTGCCCGGCTTCAGAGCGCCGCTTTCAATATCGCGCTCAAGCTGCTGTGCAAGCTCAAGGTATATCGGCCTTCCCGAGCGCGTGAGCGTCGGCTTCCACGACATCGGGTAGTCGTCAAATGAATTTACCGGCATAAAATATCACCGCCTTATGCGGACAATTATACAATTGTCTGCATCAAAAGGCAAGCTATCTTTCAGATAACACGTCCATGGCGGCGGCGAGCATATCGGCGGCCTCGGCGCGGGTGAGCGCGGTGCTGTCGAGGCTTGCGCCGTCCATTATCCCGCAGGCATCGAGATTTGCAGCCGACTGCGCCGCCCATGCCGGAGCCGTGCTGCCGGAGCAGCCGACGTTCGTGAGCCCCAGCAGCCTGTCGAGCATGACTCCGGCCTCGGCGCGGCTGATATCGGCTCCCGCGTCGAATACCGCGCCCGCTGCTGCGGCTCTGCCTCTGACAACGCCGTCGCGCACGGCGCTTGCGACATAGGCGCGCTGCCAGTCGGGTATGCTCCCGTCGTCGGAAAAGCCGGTGCTCACAACGCCGCGCAGCACGTCCGCGCCCGTGACGCACAGGCACATGGAGACAAATTCGCCGCGTGTGAGCGTTTTCTGCGGCTCGAAGTAGTATTCCCCGCCGAGCTGCGAGCCGATAAACGCGCCGCACTCGGCAAGGCGCACGGCGCTGCAATAGCTTGCGCTGCCGTCCATGTCGGCGTAGCTGACGGACTTGTTTTTGACGAGCCTTATGATAACGGTCGCCTCCTGCGAGCGATTGCCCTGCGCGTCGATGGCTCTGTAGCCGAAGTAGTCGCGCCCGCGCTTGCCCTCGGCGGGGGAGTAGACGAAGCTGCCGTCGTCATTTAGCTCGATCGTGCCCTTTCTGGGCTGGGTCGTTATCTCGAAGCTCAGGGTGTCGCCGTCGGGATCGACAGCGGCGAGCTGACCGCCGAAGGACACGCCGCGATAGGTCTCGAACTCGAAATTTTCGGCAACCGGCGCGCACTTATCCGCCGCCGCGGGAAAAACGAGCGCACACAGCGCAAGACAGGCCGTAATTAGCGCAATGTATCTACGCATATAAAAAACCTCCGTAAAATATTCTACGGAGCTATTTTGCACTTTTTCGTGCTTCAATATTCGCGCTTGGACTGACTGAGGTGCAGACTGAATGCGCCATCAAAAAAACCGGTCGGGGAGAACCCCGACCGGCAAAATGCTGTGTTGTTTTATTTTACTGTGAAGGTGAAGGTCGTAGGCAGAGCATAGTAGTCGCCGCCGCGGACGGACACGGTCACAATGTACTTACCGGCCTTGGTCGGGAAGTCGTGACTGGAGTATATCGTGTTCAGACCGGTGTAGCGGTAATGCAGGGAGGACTGATCATTGACAGCAGTGTCGCCGCATTTGAGGGTGGCGGCAGCCTTGCTGCCGTTTGCATATTCCTCGGCCTCGGCAGTAGTGATGGTCTTCTTTTTGAGCTCCTCGTTCGGAACGATCTTCATGTTCTTCCAGTTCATGAGGATGAGGACAGTGCCGCTTGCGTAGCTGGTGTTGTAGTTCTTATGCACGGCAACTGAGTATGCACGGTACAGACCTGCGTGCTGAGGTACGCCGAGAGCGATTGTGGTGTCATCGCTGAACTCAGTAAGTTTGTCAAATATGGTAGCCATAGTTTTTATGGAGTCGAGGTCAATGTTAAGACTTTCAAGCAAAGCCTTAATTCCAGAGCCGACACCGGGGATATCTTCTGCTTCTTCGATTGCGTCAATAATTTTTGCGATGAGAGCCTTGAACTCACCGATGGTCATGCCTTCTTCAAGCTTGTCCTTAATGGTCACATTGAAGCTGGGGAACAGATCGGGAACTCTATCGTAAAGCCATGCCTGAACTTCGCTGATTTTTACAATAACATCCCACTGCTCGTCAGTCAGAACGAGGTTCACAGAAGACTTGAGATTGGTGTTGATACCGGCAAAAATCCTGTAGATATCGATCCTGGGATCGTTCGGGTCAAGCGTAATGCCGAGATTCTCTATGCTGAGGTCTTCCTCAACACCGGCATATGCGGTGGTGAACTTGTTCATGCTGACCGCAACGTCTGCCTTCGCGATGTTGATTGTGGCCTCCTTGTCGGAGGGCTTGTATTCGGAGTTGCCGACGAAGGATATTTTGACGGTCTGGCCGTCGCCTGCGTCAAGATTGGGGTATTCATCACCGGCGATGTCCTTCCAGCCAAAGGCTGTTTTGCACTCAAACTTGAAGTCGTTCACCGTGAGGGTGTCCTTTGCGGGGAGCTTGGAGCTTTCCCAGTCGATAACGTTGTTGAAAATCTGCTCCTTCATGCTCTTGGCATCCATATTGTAGGTGATGGAAGCATCTGCCTTGATGGCGATGGAGCTGTCAATGCGGTTGTCTGCAAACTTGATGTCCTTAACAACTTTGTTGAAAGGCTTGTGAGTTGTATCACCGGCGTAGCTGAGACGAATATCGGTTTCAGTTACCGTATAAGTTAAGATAGCAAGACGATTTAAATCCTGATAATCTTCTTTGATTATATTTGCAGTATTCCTGAATTCGACCTTTACCTGATCAAGGCTAACATCCTCTGCAACAACATTCACAAGCTGCTTACGAACATTGTTCTCAGTTGTTTTAACATCCATAGTGCTCCCAACATATCCGATGCTGAGAGTATCGGGCTTATCTTTCAGCTCGAACGCTACAGCGCGGCTGTCGGTGAAGTTTACGGTGACGGGCTTGGAACAGCTGTAGTAGTCATCATTGCCTGCGTAGGAGATGGTGACGGTCTGCGTACCTTCGCTGAAATTGCCGGAGTAGCTGAGATCGCTGTAGGTCAGACCCTCGGGAGTCGTCCCGGTAACATAATTATCGAAAATGTTCTGTTTAAGAGAAGCCTCGTCAACATTGCCGTTGTCATCGTAACTAAGCGCAATGTCAACAACATCAGATTTCACGGAAATGTTGCTGTCAAACTTTGCGACCTTCATGATGGTGCAATAGGTGTTTCGGTTACCATTGATAGCAACTTTAAAGGTTGATTGGTCATTCTGGCTTATGAGAGCAGGATGATCATAAGTAAGCTTAACATATTTACCGGTTTGTGATGTGAAGCCGCTAATTGAGCCCCACGCGGTATTGGGATTTACCTTAGCTAAATCATATTCATTGTATCCAGCGCACTCATATTCCCAAGTTATTGAAGTAAGCTGCTCTTCTGAAAGCTCCTCATAATTAGTGAGAAGAGCCTTTGCAAGGTTGTCCTTAACCTGTGCATCGGTCATTCCACTTTTTATGATGACTTTAATAGTTCCAGAATCAGTTTTAAGCTGCGGGGTACTGTCCGCAAACACGGCAGGGGAGATGCCTGTGACCGATATGAGCATCAGTACAGCAAGCAGCGAAGCGAGATAGCGCTTCAATGTGTGTTTCTTCATGCTTTACCTCCATAAAGTAAAAAATAGAATTGTGCCGCATAATTACAAATCGATACAATTATGCGGCAATACTGACATTATAATATCAAAACGTTTACAAAAAATCAATAGAAAATTCAACATTTCCTCAACTTTTGTCATGACAGGCTTTCCCAGCATAAAAAAGCTTGATATTTAAGGATTTTTTAAGAGCTTATATTTTTTCGAGCACGGCGCAGACCGCGTCAAAGGCCCTGCCGGCTGCAAAGACGACGTTTTTCTCAAAGCTTCCGAGCCCAGCCTCGTCCTCGGTGTCGGATATCGCGCGCAGGCAGTTGAACGGAGCGTTCATAGCATGGCAGGCGTGCGCTGCCGCAGCGGTCTCCATGTCGCAGCATACAGGGTCAAAGCGCTCTGTTATGCTCTCGCGCCCGTCGCTTTCGATGAACACGTCGCCCGTAACCGTCCTGCCGCAGACAAGCCCCAGCGAGCGGCCTATATCGACAATGTCCTGCGCACAGACAAAGTCGGGGTCGATAGCGCTCGGGTGGTAGTCGATGATGAGCTGCGGCGAAAGGTCGTGATACACGCAGTCAGTTATCATGATGCACTGCCCGATGTGAACGCCGCGCCTTATCGCTCCGGCAACGCCGGACATTATAACTCTGTCCGCGCCGCAGTCGCGGATAAGCGCCGCAGCGCCGAGTGCCGCGTTTACCTTGCCCAGTCCGCAGAACAGAGCCGCGATCTCATGACCGCACAAAATGCCGCCGGTGCGCTGCATTCCGTGCAGCATGCTCACCTCACCGCCGAGCGCGGCTCTGTACGGCTCAAACTCCGGCGCACAGGCGCACAGTATTCCGATCTTCATTCCTCGACCTCCCACGGTAATGTTACAACGGTGTACTCATGTCCGGCCTCGGGCAGGAACTTTTCGATAATGTCGGCAGTCTTTATCCTGAGCGTTGACGTGTTGATGCAGGGGTGACAGCCGATGTATTCATCCTTTAAAAGGTCAGCGTCAATGACAAGCCGCACCCGACCCTTGTCGTTCATAAGCCCTAAAACGCTGACAGAGCCCGGAGTTATGTCCAATAGCTCCTGCATGTGCTCTGGCGAGGCAAAGGATAGCCGCGCCGTGCCTATCTGCTTTGAAAGCAGCTTGGTCTTGAAGGGCTTGTCCCCGGGCATGAGCAGCAGATAAAAAGCCGTCTGCTGCCGGTTCGTGAGAAACAGGTTCTTGCATATCTGCGCGCCCAGCGTCCTTTCTATCTCGTGACAGGCCTCGATGGTGTCGGCATGCTCGTGATCCACTCGCCCGTAGCTTATGCCGAGCCTGTCGAGCATGTCATAGCAGCGCTGCTCCTTCGGCAGACGCTCGGAGCAGCTTTCGGGTCTGCCCTCGTAAAGCTTTGATGTTTCCATTTTGTTGTACCTCTTATAACTGCGATGATGCTGCTATTATCGCATATTTTCATCGCCTGTGCAACTTGTAAAAATTCAATTGTAGGTATATAATATTAAATCATTTTTTTCATATTGAATCATTTTTTTCGAGGTGCGGATATGAGGCTTTGCAGCGCACGGGAGCTTGATACCGTCAAGACCTTTGAATGCGGCCAGTGCTTTCGCTGGAACTGCGGCGGCGACGGCATTTACAGGGGTGTGGTGGACGGATATTATGCCGAGGTCTCGGTAAAGGACGGAGAGGTTTACATAACATCTGACGCGCCGGAGGATATCTGGCCGCGCTACTTCGACCTCGAAACCGATTATGCCGAGGTCAGCCGCGCATTTACGGGGCAGTACCTTGAGGAATGCGTCCGCTACGGCAGCGGCATACGCATCCTGCGGCAGGACGGCTGGGAGGCGCTGTGCTCGTTTATCATATCCCAGTGCAATAACATAAGCCGCATAAAGGGCATAGTCGAGCGCCTGTGCGAGAGCTTCGGCGACGAGATACGCGCAGGAGATAAGCTCTGCTACTCGTTTCCGAGCGCCGAGCGCCTTGCCGCGCTTGAGCCGGAGGAGCTTGCCTGCATACGCGCAGGCTACAGAGCGGAGTACATCGTCTGCGCTGCCCGCGCCGTCGTGAGCGGCGATATAGACCTCGAGGCGCTCAGACAATGCGATTATAAGCAGGCGATAAAGGCTCTGCGCACGGTGCGCGGCGTGGGCGAAAAGGTGGCAAACTGCGTCGTGCTGTTCGGACTGTGGCACACGGAGGCCTTCCCGATAGATGTCTGGATGAAGCGGGCGCTCAGGGAGAACTTCCCGCCGGATTTCAAGCCCGAGTCGCTCGGACGCTACGCGGGGCTTGCCCAGCAGTATATCTTTTATTACGCAAGAAGCAGGGGGAATGAAAAATGAAATACAAGCTTATAGCAGCAGATATGGACTCAACGTCCCTGAACTCGAAAAAGGAGCTCACGCCGAGAACGGTGAGCGCCATGGAAAAGGCGATAGAGCAGGGGAAAACGGTAGTGTTTTCTACAGGCCGCAGCATAAGCCTCGTGCAGCCGTATATCGACATGGTGCGCGGCATGCGCTATGCCGTGACGGGCGCGGGCGCATCGGTCATAGATACATATACCAACGAGAAGATATTCTATAAGACCATAGACCCCGAGACGATAAAATACATAGCTGCCCGCGCCGCTGGCTACGTCATGCCAATACTCTTCATCGACGATAAGACCTACAGCAGCTCGTGGTGCGTCGATAACTGCGCCGACTTCGGCCTGAGCGCGTATGAGCCGATATACAGGCAGGGCATGAATCTCGTGGACGACGTGTTCGCAATGTTCATGGCAGATCCCAAGCCCGTTGAAAAGCTCAACCTGTTCTTTGCGGAGGACGGCGCTGCCGATGCCGTGTACGAGCAGATAAAGAACCTGCCCGTGAGCTTCACCTGCCATGCGCCGCACTGCCTTGAAATAAACGCGAGCGGCGTGAGCAAGGCCGGAGGCCTGCGCGCTCTGTGCGATGCCCTCGGTGTCGATATGTCCGAGTGCATAGCCGTAGGCGATGCGCAGAACGATGAGGAGATGCTCAGAGCCGCCGGACTCAAGGCCGCAATGGCAAACGGCAGCGACAGGGTCAAGGCCATAGCCGACATTATCGCGCCCGACTGCGACAGCGAAGGAGTGGCGGATATAATTGAACAATATTTGCTTGATTAGATATAATTAATATAGTATAATAAACTGATAGTCTGACTTTTGGAGTGAGCGCTATGGACGAAAAAATAATGCAGCTTAAAAAATGGATAGACGACAGCGACAATGTCGTGTTCTTCGGCGGCGCGGGAGTTTCGACGGAAAGCGGCATACCCGATTTCCGCAGCGTTGACGGACTGTACAATCAGAAATGGAAGTACCCGCCCGAGACGATACTGAGCCATTCGTTTTTTGCACGGTATCCCGAGGAGTATTACCGCTTTCACAGGGAAAAGCTCGTCATAGACGGCGTGAAGCCAAACGCTGCGCATCTGAAGCTTGCCGAGCTTGAGCAAAAGGGCAAGCTGCGCGCAGTGGTCACTCAGAATATCGACGGGCTGCATCAGGCCGCCGGAAGCAAAAAGGTGCTCGAACTGCACGGCAGCATACTGCGCAGCTACTGCTCGGTCTGCCGCAGACCCTATCCCGCGGACAGGATGAATCACGGCGAGGGCGTTCCTCACTGCTCCTGCGGCGGAGTTATCCGCCCCGATATAGTGCTGTACGAGGAGCCGCTGGACGAAGACGTTATCACCGAGGCCGTCCGCGTCATAAGCGAAGCGGAGGTCCTCATAATCGGCGGCACGAGCCTGAACGTTTATCCGGCAGCCGGACTTATAAACTACTACAGGGGAAATAAGCTTGCCCTTGTGAATCTGAGCAAAACACCCTATGACGACGAGGCAGACCTTGTCATAAACGAAAAGATCGGAAAGGTATTCAGCCAGCTTTGAGTAGAATAGATGTTTTAGGCGTCGGATTTGACGATCTGACGAGAGAAAATGCGATAGATATGTGCAAAAGGCTCATAGACGAGCACCGCAGCGCATATATGGTAACGCCGAACCCCGAGATAGTCATGGCGGCATGGGATAACCCCGAGCTGCACAAGGCGATATGCGGGGCGGATATGGTCATACCCGATGGGATAGGCGTCGTGAAGGCGGCGAGGATCATAGGAACGCCGCTTAAAGAGCGTCTGCCCGGAATAGAGATAGGCGAGGCCGTCCTCGAATATGCCGCCGCGAGCGGCAAGAGCGTTTTCCTGCTCGGTGCAAAGCCCGGCGTTGCCGAGGCCGCGGCGGAGAAAATGCGCGAGCTTTTCCCGGGAATAAACATCTGCGGCACGAACGACGGCTATTTTAAGGATGACGGCCCCGTGGTCGAGAAGATAAATGCCGCAAGACCTGATTTTCTCATGGTCTGCCTCGGCGCACCCAAGCAGGAGCTCTGGATGGCGCAGAACGCGCCCGAGCTCGATGTCGGCCTCATGGCGGGGCTCGGCGGCTCGCTTGACGTGTTTGCCGGAACGGTAATGCGCGCACCGAAGGCGTGGCAGAAAATGAATGCCGAGTGGCTTTACCGCTGCCTGAAGGAGCCGTGGCGCTTTAAGCGCATAGCGCGTCTGCCGCTGTTTATCGTCAAGGCGTGGATAAAACGTATAAGGAAGTTATTCAATGGAAAAGGGTAAGCTCATCGTATTTGAGGGCATCGACGGCAGCGGCAAGTCCGCGCATTACCGCCGTGTGTGCGCACGTCTCGAGGCGGAGGGGATAAGATATCACCATATCGTGTTCCCGCGCTATGATAATGACAGCAGCGCACTGATAAGGATGTATCTCAGCGGCGATTTCGGCGCAAGCCCGAACGATGTAAACGCCTATGCAGCATCGAGCTTCTACGCCGTTGACCGCTTTGCCGCCTACAGGACGGATTGGGGCGGGATATACGATTCCGGCGGCTTTATCCTCTCGGACAGATACACGACCTCCAACGCCGTACATCAGGGCGCAAAGCTTCCCGATGAGGAGCTGCCCGGATTTTTCGAGTGGCTGTACGATTTTGAATATGTAAAGCTTGGCCTGCCGAAGCCCGACCTCGTCATTTATCTCGATGTCGATATTGAGACCTCACTCAGGCGTATGAAGCACCGTCAGGAGAAGACGCATACCTCGGCGGATATCCATGAAAAGGATATACGCTATCTCGAAAACTGCCTGAGAGTCGCCGATAAGGCCGCCGATCACTACGGCTGGACGCGCATAGCGTGCATGAAAAACGGCAGCGAGCGCGAGCTTGAAGAAAAGCATGAAGAGATCTATTCCATCATCAGAGCCGCTCTGTGAGGAAAAGCGCGCCCTGCGCGCCCGAAAGACCGCGCAGCTCGAAGGCCTCGACGCGGAATATATAAAAAGCAGCGACGAGGCGATATTAAACAAGCTGCTGAGCCTCGATGAGCTTAAAAGCGCCGCTGTTGTTTTCCTGTACCACAGCATAGGCCGCGAGGTATCTACCGTAAAGCTCATTGAGCTGCTTATTGAAAGAGGCAGGAGCATAGCGCTCCCCGTGAGCGGCAATAAGGGCGTTATGGAGTTTTACCCCGTAAACGACCCTTCGCAGCTGCGGCAGGGGAGGTACGGCATACCCGAGCCGCCGGCAACGCAGGCGCTAAGACCTAAAAAGGACGATATCATCATCGTTCCGGCGCTGTGCTGCGACCGCAGCGGCCATCGCCTCGGTCACGGAGCGGGCTACTATGACCGGTATCTGGCCGGAACGGACTGCTTCAGCGTCTGCCTTTGCAGAAGGGCTCTTCTGGAGGACAGACTGCCGGTCGAGAGCACGGATGTCAAGGTATCAATGGTCTTGACCGATTGAAATTAAATATGTAGAGGGCTCTTTTTCAGAGCCCCCGTGTATCCTCAGCAGCCGCAGCCGCAGTCGTTGCTGCTGCAGCCGCAGCCTCCGTTGCAGCCGTTGCCGCAGCCGAAGAAGAGGATTATGAGTATGAGAATTATCCAGATGCAGCTGTTGTTATTGTTGCAGAACATATATATTCCCTTTCTCCGCGCATAAAATTCCGCAGTCAGGGTCCGGCGCGGCGGACACACGACACGAAAATTATCAGACGCTCAGCGCAGCGCTCGCTGCGTCTGCTGTATATTATGCCGCAGCGGCAAATCAGGTTACGATCCGCAAAGGAGATTTTTATGGCTGATAAGAAAACAGATTTTGACGAGCTCTTCGGGAAGAAGGAACCCGATAAGAAGCCCAGAAAAGCACCCGCCGCATCGACGCAGAGAAAAGCGCCGGCGCAGCCGAGGCAGAGCGCATCCGCGGCTGCCAAGGAGAACAGGAGCGGCCTCGCCGGAGGTGCGCTGTACTTTCTGTTCGTTATAAGCGTCAGCATTATTCTGGCCTGCCTCGCATGGGCGGCGGCGACGGATGTTCTGGGCTTTAAGTCCTCGGATACCGTTGCGCAGATCACCCTTGACAAGGACAGCTTTACCTATAAAGAGGTCGAGGTCAAGGATGATGACGGCAACACGAAAACGAAAAAGATCCACTATGCCGATGTGAGCTATGTCGCCGACCAGCTCAAGGACAACGGCATAATAAAATACAAGTGGCTGTTCAAGATATTCGCCTCGGTGTACAATGCCGATGAGAAGATAGACCCGGGCACATACGAGCTCAAGGCGGTCTACGATTATAAGGCGCTTGTAAAGAAAATGACCTCCGGCTCGGGCGCGATGGTGACAAAGAAGATAACCTTCCCCGAGGGCTACACGATGCATCAGATATTCAAGAAGCTCGATGCCGAGGGCGTGTGCGACTATGACGAGCTCATGGATGCCGCCGCAAACTCCACCTTCAGCTACTCCTTCCTCGAGGGAACGGAGAAGGGCGATGCCAGCAGGCTCGAGGGCTTCCTGTTCCCAGATACCTATGAGTTTTACGAGGGAATGCCGGCGGCGAGCGCCATCAACAAGTTCCTTGAGGTGTTCCATTACAGGATGACTGCCGAGATGCTCCAGTGGCAGGAGGAAAGCGGCTACACCATGCGCCAGATAATAACGATCGCGTCCATGATAGAAAAGGAAGCGGCCAACGATACAGAGCGCTACACGATAGCTTCGGTCATCTATAACCGCCTGAATAAGGACTGGCCGCTCCAGATCGACTCCACCACGCTTTACGAGTACCCCGACCATGAGGGTGCGCCCACGGCGGAGATGCTGGCAAAGGACAGCCCCTACAACACCCGTATAAGCAAGGGTCTGCCTCCGTCCCCGATATGCAGCCCGGGTCTTACGTCGATAAGGGCGGCACTGCAGCCGAGCAGCACGAATTATATGTACTACGCGCTCAATACCGCCACGGGAGAGCATGAGTTCTTCACGAGCAGCGATGCCTTCAACGCCTTTGTCGCAACGCAGAACTATGATTGACAGATATCCTGAGCTGCTTGCACCGGCCGGAGATACAGAGCGCCTTCAGATGGCGCTCCACTACGGCGCGGATGCCGTTTACCTTGCCGGTAAACGCTTCGGAATGAGAGCCTCGGCAGGCAATTTCTCCATGGAGGAGCTTGCCGCGGCCTGTGAACAAGCCCACGAAAAGGGTGCAAGGGTGCATCTTACCTGCAATACGCTGCCGCGCGAGGACGAGCTCGGTGCTCTGCCGGATTTTCTGCGCGAGGCGAAGAACGCGGGAGTCGATGCTTTTATAATCGCCGACCTCGGCGTTATGAAGGCAGCGGAGAGATACGCGCCCGAGGTGCAGCGCCATGTCAGCACCCAGCTCGGAGTTATAAACAGCGCAACGGCAAAGGTGCTGTACGATATGGGAGCGAGCCGAGTCGTGCTTGCGCGTGAAACGCCGATGCGCGATATATTCGAGATCCGTGCCAACACGCCCAAGGAGCTTGAGATAGAGGCCTTTGTCCACGGCGCGATGTGCGTATCGTTTTCAGGGCGCTGCCTGCTGTCAAACTATCTGACGGGGCGCGATGCGAACAGGGGAGCCTGTGCGCAGCCCTGCCGCTGGCGCTACCGCCTTGTTGAGGAAAAGCGCCCCGGCGAGTACTTCGAGATAACGGAGGATAAGGGCACGTTTATCATGAACTCACGCGATATGTGCATGATAGACCACATACCAGAGCTCATAGCCGCGGGAGTTTCAAGCTTCAAGATAGAGGGCAGAATGAAGTCTGCATACTACGCCGCCGCCGTTACGAACGCCTACCGCCACGCGATAGACTGCGCACTGCGCGGCGAGCCGCTTCCGCAGATATGGCGCGGCGAGGTCGATAAGCTCAGCCACCGCCCGTACTGCACCGGTTTTTATTACGGCGATCCCGGCCAGCACTATTCGGAAACGAGCTATTACTCGGACGCGGAGGTCTGCGCCGTGGTGGAGGAGTGCGACGGCGACGGAAACGCAATTTTGACGCAGCGAAACCGCTTCTGCCTCGGCGATACGGTCGAGCTTATGACAAATGATCACGAGCCTCTTGCGTTTACGGTAGAATATATGGAAAACGCCGGCGGCGAGGCGATAGAAGCGACGCCTCACGCGATGATGACAATAAAAATGAAGCTGCCCGTACCGTGCAGCCGCCTGTCGATATTAAGACGCATCAAGACAGATAAGTAAAAAAGGAGAAAGATATATGAAAGCATACGGAGTAAACGAACTCAGAGAGATGTTCCTGAGCTTTTTCGAGAGCAAGGATCACCTCCGCCTGCCCAGCTTTTCGCTGGTGCCGCAGAACGATAAATCCATCCTGCTCATAAATGCGGGCATGACCCCGATGAAGCCTTGGTTCAAGGGCGAGCAGATACCGCCGCGCAGGCGCGTGTGCACCTGCCAGAAGTGCATCCGCACCGGCGATATCGACAATGTCGGCCACACCGCACGCCACGGCACTTATTTCGAGATGCTCGGCAACTTCTCCTTCGGCGACTACTTCAAGCACGAGGCCATTGCGTGGAGCTGGGAGTTTCTCACGAGCGAGCAGTGGGTCGGCCTTGATCCGAACAGGCTCTATCCCTCGGTATATCTCGACGACGACGAGGCGTGGAATATCTGGCATGACGAGATAGGTATCCCCGCAGAGAGAATATTCCGCTTCGGCAAGGAGGATAACTTCTGGGAGCACGGAGCAGGTCCCTGCGGCCCCTGCTCGGAGATATATTACGACCGCGGCGAGGAATACGGCTGCGGCAGACCCGACTGCACCGTCGGCTGCGACTGTGACCGCTATATCGAGGTCTGGAACAATGTTTTCTCGCAGTTTGACAACGACGGCCACGGCAATTACACCGAGCTTTCACAGAAAAATATCGACACCGGCATGGGACTTGAACGTCTTGCAGTCGTGTGTCAGGGCGTAAATTCGCTGTTTGACGTTGATACGGTAATGAATATCACCCGCAAGGTCTCCGATATCACCGGTGCACATTACGGCCAGAGCGAAAAGCGCGACGTATCCCTGCGCGTTATCACCGACCATATCCGCAGCGCGACCTTCATGATCTGCGACGGTATACTGCCGTCAAACGAGGGACGCGGCTATGTCCTGCGCAGACTTCTGAGAAGAGCGGCGCGCCACGGTAAGCTTCTCGGCGTTAACGAGCCCTTCCTGTACAGCATAATAGACACCGTTATACATGAAAACGAGTGCCAGTACCCCGAGCTGCGCGAGAAGCAGCAGTATATAACCCGCGTCGTCAAGAGCGAGGAGGACAGCTTTGCCAAGACCATCGACGCAGGCATGCAGATATACGGCAGTCTGCTTGAAGAGCACAAGGCAAAGGGCGAAACGGTCTTCTCCGGCGCTGATGCCTTCAAGCTCTATGATACCTACGGCTTCCCCGTGGATATGACGGTGGAAATGCTCATTGACGAGGGCATGACGCTCAATACCGATGAGTTCAAGGCGCTCATGGAGGAGCAGCGCATCCGTGCCCGCGAGGCGAGAAAGGCGCTCGGCGATCTCGGCTGGGAGGGCATAGACTTCGGCCTTGACGCTACCCCGACGCAGTTTACCGGCTACGATAAGCTCACCGATACGGCTACCGTTCTTGCGATAGTTAACGGAGATGAGCTTGCCGGCGAGATAAGCGAGGGCTGCGACGGCATTCTCGTTCTGGACAGGACTCCGTTCTACGCCGAGATGGGCGGCCAGCTCGCCGATAAGGGCGAGATAGGCTTCAGCCTTGAGGATGTCGAGAACGGCCAGCTCACAAAATTTGTCGTAAGCAATGTCAAAAAGGATAAGGGCAATAAGTACCTGCACTACGGTCATTGCGCGTCCGGCGCGATCTCGGTCGGCGAGGAGGTCGTGGCCTCCGTTGAGCCGGAGCACCGCAGGGCGGTCTCACGCGCACATTCGGCGACGCATCTGCTGCATGCGGCTCTGCGCGAGACCTTGGGCGAGCATGTCCATCAGGCGGGCTCTCTCGTCGATGCCGACTATCTGCGCTTTGACTTTACGCACTTTGAGGCAATGACTCCGAAGGAGATCGCGGCGGTGGAGGATGCCGTCAACAACGCCATTCTCGACGGTGCGGATATCTCCGTTCGTGAGATGAGCCTTGATGAGGCAAAAAACAGCGGAGCTACGGCACTGTTCGGCGAAAAGTACGGCGATGTCGTCCGCGTCGTGAAAATGGGCGGCTACAGCACGGAGCTCTGCGGCGGCACTCATCTTGACAACACCGCGAAGGTCGGCATGTTCCATATAACGAGCGAGTATTCCGTTGCAAGCGGCGTTCGCCGCATCGAGGCCGTGACAGGCAGAAAATATCTTGAAATGTCAAAGCGCTCCTACCTGACCATAGCTCGCGCAGCCGAGAGCCTCAAGGCAAAGCCGAGCGAGCTTCTGAGCAAGGCCGAGGGCTTCGTCTCCGAGGTCAAGAGCCTGCGTCAGAAGGTCGAAAAGATGAAGGACAAGATCCTTGCAAGCGATGTCGAGCGCTTCCTGTTTGCGGCAAAGAAGATAGGCGACTTCAACGTCCTGACCGCGACCCGTACCGACCTTGACGCAAACGACCTCAGAAAGATCGGCGACTTCCTGCGCGATAAGGATCCCAAGATAATAGCGGTGCTGGCAACGGCAAACGAATCAAAGGTCACCTTCACGGCCTGCTGCGGCAGGGATGCCGTAGCTGCCGGAATAAAGGCCGGCGATATAGTCAAGGCCGTTTCCGCTGTCGCCGGCGGCAAGGGCGGCGGCAAGCCGGACTCCGCGATGGGCGGCGGCACGGATGTGCTCAAGATGGATAACGCCCTTGCAATAGTCGATGATCTCGTTGCCGAAAAGCTCGGACTTTAAAAGGAGGAACAACAATGAACGACTGCTTATTCTGTAAGATAATCGCGGGGGAGATACCCTCGACGAAGGTTTATGAGGACGAAAACGTGTTCGCGTTCCGCGATATCAATCCGCAGGCACCGGTGCATGTGCTGGTGCTGCCCAAGGAGCATATCTGCTGCGCGGACGAGATAAACGCGGAAAACTCCGCGCTTGTCGGCAAGTGCTTTGAGGCTGTTGCTAAGATAGCAAAAAACGAGGGGCTCGATAATGGCTACCGCGTCGTAAATAACTGCGGCGAGGATGGCGGCCAGACCGTAAAGCACCTGCATTTCCACGTTCTCGGCGGCAAAAAGCTCCCCGAGGGCATGGCCTGAGTATAGACGTATATTGAAAAAAAGCAGCCTTAAACAGCTGCTTTTTTCCAAACTGTCAAAAAAGAGGTGAGCCATGAAGTCGGTACGCATACTGTGCACAGCCTCAATCGGATACTGCGCGGCGGTGTTTCTGTCGCACTATCTGCTGTTTGGCGAGAGCCTTGCGGCGGTGCTTATGCTGCCTGCCGCAGCTGCGCTCGCGGCGCTGCTGCTTCGCGGCAGGATGCGGACAAGGCTCTTGATAGCCGCGGCTGCAATGGCTCTCGGCTTTTGTCACTACTGGCTGCACTATGAGCAGACGGTTTCAAAATGTGAGGTGTTTGACGGCAGGGAGATGAGCGTAACGGCGCGGATAGAGGATTATCCCGATGTGCGCGAGCGCTGTACGCTGCTGACGGTCAGGATAACGGGCGATGAGCTTCCGAATGTGAAGGCGCTCGTTATCGACTACTCGGGCGTGGAGCCGGACTTTAAGCCCGGCGACGAGATAAAGGTAAAGCTCATGCTTCGCAGCGTGACGGAGCGCTACGG
Organism: Hallerella sp.; assembly: GCA_963620985.1. GTDB lineage: Bacteria > Bacillota > Clostridia > Oscillospirales > Oscillospiraceae > F23-B02. Next base: position 33,594 of record CAVFCI010000012.1, read on the forward strand.
TGAGACAACGGACTCGAACATATCCAAGGGACTGTATCTCAATGGCTATACCTCCGAGCGTATTGAAAAGACAGGGCGCAGCTCCGGCTCGCTTCTGTATTTCCCCAAGTTCTTCGGAAATGCCCTGCACAGCGAGATAGACAGGCTGTTTCCCGATGATACAGCGCCCTTCATGAAGGCGCTGCTTGCCGGATACAAGGACGATTATTACCAGAACGATAAGCTCTATGCCTCGATGAACGTCGCGGGACTTGCGCATGTCGTCGCGGTATCGGGCATGCACGTTGCCTTCCTCGTCGGCGTATTGCAGAGCATTTTGGGCAAAAACCGCAGATCGTCGCTTATCTGCATAGTCATAGTGTGGCTGTTTGTTATCATGGTCGGCTCGCCGCTGTCGGCGGTCAGAGCGGGCATCATGATAAGCATATTAATGCTCGCGCCGGTGCTCGGCAGGATAAACGACCGCGCTACGACGCTGTCGTTTGCTCTTGCGGCGATACTTATATCAAACCCGTTTTCCGCAGGAAGCGTTGCATTGCAGCTGTCGTTCGGCGCGGTGGCGGGAATGTTTCTGTTCTCGCAGCCGGTATATGAGTATCTTGCTTTGAAGCTCAGCCCGCCTAAGCTTTTGAAAACTCCCGTCAGCTATATACTCGCGACACTGTCAAGCTCTCTTGCTGTGACTGTGTTTACATTTCCGCTGCTTGCTGCGCATTTCGGCTATGTTACGCTGCTCGCGCCGCTTATGAACGTTCTCTGCCTATGGGCTATATCGGCGCTGTTTGCGGGCGGCTTTGCGCTGTGCGCACTGGGGCTTGTGCTGCCCGTACCGGCTGCATGGCTTGCAGGCATCCTGTCATATCTTGTGCGCTACATAGCGTATGTGGTAGAATATTCCGCGAAAATGCCGGTGACGGCGCTGTATACGGAAAACGCTTACGCGGTGCCGTGGCTTGCTGCCTCGTATGTGCTTTTTATCGCGTATTTTATCCTGCACCGGTATAGGTATAAAAAACTCAGCGTTCTCATCCCGTCCGCTGTCTGCGTTGCAATGCTCTGCGGCGTGTTCGGGCTCACGGAGCGCGATATGCGCTCGGACACCGGCACGATAAGCGTCATGAATGTAGGAAACGGCCAGTGCATCGCCGTAACGGAGGGCGAGAGCACCGTTGTCATCGACTGCGGCGGCTACGGCATAACGCAGAACGCTGGGAGCATGCTCGCGTCATATCTTCGTGCAAACGGCAGATACGATATTGATTATCTCCTGCTCACGCATCTGCACACAGACCACGCCTCGGGAGTCGTGCGGCTTTTAAACCTCATGAATGTGAAAGCCGTCATAATGCCCGACAATGCCGAGGATACGAGCGGCGACGGCATGCTTGAGAGCATAATCGAAGCTGCCGCCGAAAACGGGACGCGAATAGTTTACATAACGCATGATACGGACTTTACCGCCGGTGCGGTAAGGCTTTCCGTCTTTGAAAGCTCGGAGCTCGGAAGCCGCGGCGAAAGCGGCATCATGGCGCTTGTCGGCATCGGCGATTACGGTATGCTCGTTACCGGCGACGTTGAAAAGGCCGTCGAGCGCGAGCTCGTTACAAAGCACGAGCTTTCCGGCACGGAGCTGCTCATAGTTCCGCACCACGGCTCGAAATATTCGACGAGCAGCGAGCTGCTCTCAGCGCTCAGACCCGAAACGGCGGTCATATCCACGGGCTACAACAGCTACGGGCATCCCACGCAGGATACGCTGGATATGCTCGAAAAATATGATATAAATGTCCTGCGGACGGATGAGCTCGGCAGGATAGTGCTGCATATTGCGGCAGGTGATTAAATGGCGAAGAAAACAAAACGTGACGAAAAATTCAACTATAACGCAAGCGTAAATGCGCTGCGCGCCGAGGGACCTGCGGGACTTTATCTGATCTGGGGACCTGAGGATTATCTTGCCGACAGGTTTTTTGACGAGATAAAAAAGCTGTGCATAACAAGCGAAGCCGACGATTTCAGCTACCGCAGGCTCGACGAGCGCGATTTTTCAGCCCTTGCGCTCCGTGAGGCCATCGACAGTGTGCCGTTTTTATCCGAGCGCAGCCTTGTCGAGGTACGCGGCCTTGATATAAACAGGCTCAGGGATTCAGAGGAGATATGCGGCATACTTTCCGATATCCCCGATTACTGCACTGTCGTTTTTATGGCGCCGATCGGCTTTGAGCCGGATAAACGCCTGAAGATATATAAGACCATACAGAAATGCGGGAGGGAGATATGCGTTACCGCGCAGGGCGGAGATATACTCATAAAATGGATCATCCGCCGCTTTGCCGCCGAGGGGAAGGGCATAGAGCTCAACGCTGTGCAGCGACTTATAAACGTCAGCGGCGAGCTCATGAACGGACTCATACCCGAGATAAGCAAAATAGCGGCGTACACCAAGGGCGACAGAGTAAGCGAGGCCGATGTTGACGCTGTAGCGCATCACATACCCGAGGCCGTCGTGTTCGACATGACAGAGGCGCTGGCAAAGGGCGAAAATAATGCCGCGATGCGTCTTTTGGGCGAGCTGCTTGCCGATAAAAATAACGAGCCGACCATGATAAACGCGACAGTGGGAGCGCAGATGCGGAAAATGTACGCTGCGAGGGTAGCCATAGATAACGGCCTGACAAAGGACTATCTCATGAAGGCGCTCGGCCTGCGCTATGACTTTATCGCAAACCGGCTGTTAGCTGCGTCAAGGCGCTTTTCGACCGAGCAGATAAAGCGCGCCGTTGAGCTGTGCGCAGATACGGACTATGCAATGAAAAGCAGCAAAACCGATCCGGCGGAGCTTCTGAAGGAATGCGTCATGCGCATTGCCGCAGGTGACACGGATGCATAGAGTTTCCGAGGTCATAGTAGTCGAGGGCAGATACGATAAAAACACGCTCTCGCAGGTCGTGGACGCGGTCATCATAGAAACGAGCGGCTTCGGAGTGTTCAATAACAAAGAAAAGCAGCAGCTTCTGCGCACTCTGGCAGAAAAGCGCGGCCTCATAGTAATGACAGACCCCGACGGCGCGGGGCTCGTTATCCGAAACTTCGTAAAGGGATGCGTAGACCCGAGCCTTTTAAAGCATGCCTATATGCCGGAGATATTCGGCAAGGAGCGCAGAAAGAGCAGAGCCTCGAAGGAGGGCAAGCTCGGCGTTGAGGGCATGAGCGCGGATATCATCATGCAGGCGCTGCGGCGCTGCGGCGCAACGATCGACGGGGAGCAGGCGCAGCCCTCCGGCGGAATAAGCATGGCGGATATGTATGCCGCGGGGCTTGCCGGAAAGCCGGACAGCGCCGCCAAGCGGGCGGAGCTTCTTGCGTCGATGTCCCTTCCGCGCAAAATGACCGCGCAGGCGCTCCTGCCGGTGCTCAACGCGCTCATGAGCCGCGAGGACTTCCTTTCGCGTTCGTTTTAAAAATAGTGGCAATATACAATATATTGTGTTATAATCAATATTCAGAGTAAATGATTATTCGGAGGATAAGTATATGAAATGTCCGTTTTGCGGATTCCTTGAGAGCAAGGTCATCGACTCCAGACCGGCAGAGGAGGGCACGACCATCCGCCGCCGCAGAGAATGTCTTGCATGCCAGAAGCGCTTCACTACCTATGAGACGATAGAGCATCTGCCTCTTGTCGTCGTAAAGCGCGACGGCTCGCGCCAGCAGTTTGACAGGGTAAAGCTCATAAACGGCATGGTAAGAGCCTGCGAAAAGCGGCCGGTGACGCTTTCCCAGCTTGAGAATATCGCCGACGAGATCGAGCAGGAGCTCCAGAGCGCACTCGAACGTGAGGTCAGCACTGTTGATATCGGCGAGATGGTCATGAAGCGCATAAAGCTTGTCGATGAGGTCGCCTATGTCCGCTTTGCCTCGGTCTACCGCAGCTTCAAGGATATCAATACCTTCATGGATGAGCTTACAAAGCTCCTGAGCGACAAATCATAATTCCGGCAATTTTTTCGTTTTTGCCGGAGACTTCGATACCGTGCACCTGCAATGAGCGTGCAGGCAGAGCTCTAATGTTTCCGGCAAAAAGATTCCCGTTTCTGCCGGAAGTCTCGATACCGTGCACCTGTAATAAACGTATAGGAACAGCCCCAATGCGCCTCTAAAAAACACTGCCGAGGCTTATCTGCTCCATGGTCATAAGCGAGGCGAGCGTTTCAATTAAAAGCCCGTATGAGCCCTCGGCGGCGGCAGCGTCGCCGCCCGCAAGATCGGACTTGAAGCCGTAAAATGCATCGGTGGTCGAGTTTATCTCACTGTGGCGGATAAAAATATGCGTATAGCCGTCGAGCCTGAGCCAGTGCCCGATGGCGCTGTCAAGCTGTGCGCAGGCAGCAGCTGTATCTCCGCACCGGAGGCTTTCGTATGCTGCATCGACCTCGTCTGTGAGCGAGGAGACGATGCTTTCGCTTATACGGATGTTTATAAGCGCTCCAGCGAATAAGAGCAGTAGCAGCAGCGCTGCGGCGAGCTCCTTTTTCATGCTATTCCTCCTTGGTCTGGCAGAAAACGCTGCCCGTCTCGGACAGGGTGAGGATGTATACATCACCCGCGCTTTTTATCCCGCGTCTACGGAGCTCATTGTCCAGCCAGCGCCTGCCACGTCCTAAGAGAGCGAGATTTTTGTCAAGTATCCTGCCGTCGTTTATGATAATGTGCGCATAGCCGGTATCCTCCGGCACTGTGCCGAGCATAGCGGCGGTGGCGGGCTGCTCTGCGGGCGTCAGTATGATGCTCAGCCGCCCGTTTGTCTCAAGAACGCCGCAGGCTACGCGGCTTGCGTCGCTCTGCCCCTGCGAGCGCAGCTCCTGCATGAGCTCGTCGAGGGTAAAGCGGTTGCGCCTCATTCCGGCGCGGTCGATCCTGCCGTTTCGGATTATTATCTCGGGCTTGCCGTAGGTGAATTTGCGAAGCCGTATGCTTTTCATATTGAGTCCTGCGATGATTATCTCAAGGCAGAACAGTATCATTATCGGCAGCAGTCCGTTTAAAAGCGGTATGCCGATATCCTGAAGCGGTGTCGCGGCAAGATCCGCGATGAGCGCCGCGACGATGAACTCGGAGATCTCGAGCTCTCCGAGCTGACGCTTGCCCATAACGCGCATCGAAACGAGTATTGCAAAATACAATATTACGGTGCGGATGAATATAATAGCCAAGTGATCGCCTCCGCCTATATTTTTACCGAAGGCGCAGAAATTATGAGGAAGGGAAGTTTAGTTGTGAAGATCGTGACAGACAGTGCAGACAAGATAAGCGCTCTTGCTGCGGATATGATCGCGCAGCACGCAAAGGCAAAGCCGGGCTGTGCCATGGCATTTGCCGCCGGAAGAGCGACGGAGCGCGTGTACGCAGCTCTTGCCGCCATGAATGTAAAGGAGCTCTCCGAATGCAGCGCATTTACGGTCTGTGAATATGAGGGGCTTGCAGAGGACGATGAGCGCTCGTGCTCGTACCGGCTCGGAAGGGAGCTCTATTCCAAGACCGGTATTACGCGGATATACACGCCGGCGGCTGATAACGCGGAGGAATTTGACGCGGCTATCGCCGCCTGCGGCGGCCTTGAGCTCGCCGTGCTCGGCATAGGCACGAACGGACACATAGGCTTTAACGAGCCGGCAACACCATACGACTCATATACGCACGAGACGCTTCTGACGGATAAGACAAAGCAAATGAATGCAGAGCTTTTCGGCGGCGCGGAGAATGTTCCCGATAAGGCCGTCACAATGGGGCTCAAAACCATATGCAGCGCCAGAAACGTCATTCTTGTCGCCTTCGGCAGTGAAAAGGCCGAAATAATCCACCAGCTCGTTTACGGCAAGACCTCGACCTATGTTCCGGCGGCAATGCTCCAGATGCATATGAACATGACGCTTCTGCTCGACGAGGAAGCGGCTGAAAAGATAAAATAAGCAAGGAGACAAAAATGGGTAAATATTTTGGCACGGACGGCTTCAGAGGCGAGGCAAATGTCGAGCTGACCGTCATGCACGCATTTGAGATAGGCCGTTACCTCGGCTGGTATTACGGCAAGGATAAAAAGGCAAGAGTCGTCATCGGCAAGGATACGCGCCGCTCAAGCTACATGCTCGAGTCGGCACTGTGCGCGGGGCTCACGGCCTCGGGTGCGGATGCGTACCTTCTGCACGTTACGACAACGCCGAGCGTTTCATATGTTGCGCGCGCGGATGATTTCGACTGCGGCATCATGATCTCGGCAAGCCACAATCCCTATTACGATAACGGCATAAAGCTCATAAACGGCAGCGGCGAAAAAATGGGCGATGAGCTGCTCGACGAGATAGAGGCATATATTGACCGCGCAAGCGCCGGTGAAAAGGACTGCCTGCCTTACGCGACGGGCGAGAAGATAGGCCGCACGGTGGACTATTCGGCAGGCCGCAACCGCTATATCGGCTTTCTCATTTCACTTGCCACGCGCTCGTATAAGGGAAAAAAGGTCGGCCTTGACTGTGCAAACGGCTCGACATGGATGATGGCAAAAAGCGTTTTCGACGCTCTGGGCGCGGATACCTATGTTATCTCGAATAACCCCGACGGCATCAACATAAACGTAAACTGCGGCTCGACGCACATCGAGCAGATGCAGAAGTTCGTTCTTGACAATAAGCTTGACGTTGGCTTTGCCTTTGACGGCGATGCCGACCGCTGCCTTGCCGTCGATGAAAAGGGCAATATCATAACCGGCGACCACATTCTCTATGTCTGCGGCAAATATATGCGCGACAGCGGCATACTCGGCGAAAAGAAGATCGTGACCACGGTCATGAGCAATATGGGCCTGTATAAGGCTCTCGATGCGCTGGGCATAGGCTACGAAAAGACCGCCGTCGGCGACAAGTACGTTGCTGAGAATATGCGCGCAAACGGCTATATCCTCGGCGGTGAGCAGTCCGGCCACATCATCTTTGGCCGCCTTGCAAACTCCGGCGACGGCATACTGACCGCCATAAAGCTCATGGAGGCCATGTGCGAGAGCAAGCAGCCGCTTTCCGTGCTTGCAGCGCCGGTGGTCATGTATCCGCAGCTTCTCAAGAACGTCGTCGTCACCGACAAGGACGAAACGCTCGACTGCGAGGAGGTCAAAAAGGCCGTTGCAGACATGGAGGAAAGGCTCGGCGAGAACGGGCGCATACTCCTGCGCAAGAGCGGCACGGAGCCCGTGCTGCGCGTCATGGCCGAGGCCGCAACGGACGAAAAATGCGCAGAGTGCGTTGACTATATCATTGACGCCATGCGCCGCAGCGGCAGACTTATCAAGGTGAAATGATATGTATACGATAAACGAGCTGCTCGATCTGAGCAAAACCATTGCCGCGCCGCTTTTCGAGGGCAAGACCTACCCATGGGAGGTGCTGGGCGATATATCGGACTTTATAATAGCGCTGGGCAGCACCCTGCCAGAGGACGAGTACGAAAAGCGCGGCGAGAACGTGTGGATAGCGCGTGACGCGGATGTCTTTCCCTCGGCGTATATAGGCTCGCCTTGCATCATCGACCACGGCGCTCAGGTGCGCCACTGCGCCTTCATTCGCAGCAGCGCGATAGTCGGCAAAAACGCCGTTGTCGGCAACTCGACCGAGCTTAAAAACGTCGTGCTGTTTGACAATGTGCAGACACCGCACTATAACTATGTCGGAGACTCGATCCTCGGCTACAAGTCGCATATGGGAGCAGGCTCCATAACCTCGAACGTCAAGAGCGACAAGACCCTCGTCGTCATCAAAAACGGTGATGAGCTCATCGAAACGGGACGCAAAAAGGTCGGCGCGATCCTCGGAGACTGCGTCGAGATCGGCTGCAACAGCGTCCTGAACCCGGGAACGGTGCTTGGCCGCCGCGCGAGCGTCTATCCGACCTCCTGCGTGCGCGGAGTGATCCCCGAGGACGGGATATACAAATCAAAGGACGATATAGTGATCAGAAAGTAAAAGTAAAAGTAAACGAAATCCCCCGACCATCGGTCGGGGGATTTAAACTTTAACATTTATTGCTTTGAGGCCGGACGGCTTTTCTTCTTCGAGTGCCCGCGTCCGCGGCGGCGCGAGAGCGCGGCCTTGCTGCGGTAAAAATCCGTCATGCCGTCATCGGCGCTATACACGAGCCTGTTTGCCGACCACGAGTTATCCTCCTGCTTGCGGAACTTGAGCCGCACAAGGAAATTGCCGCAGTCGGGGCAGCTGAGTATGTTCATATAGCGCTGATCGCCCTGATTGATCCAGCGGTGCGCCTCGAGCGAGCCCTGACATTTGGGGCAGGGGACACTGGTGAGCTTTTCGTCGGCGAAGGCCTCGGCCTTAGAGACATAGCCGGGAAAAACGAGGTGCTCCAGCGCATCGGGGACATTGTCGCCCGTATTATCGCGCCTTGCGCGGGTGCTGAGCATACGCGAGGCCTCCTCGTACTGTGCAAGCCCCAGCGTCATATCAAGCTTCGAGCATACGAGCGCCGTGTTGTACGCATCGCCCAGAGCGTCATGAGCAACCCGCGTCTGCTCAATGTCAAAGTGCTCCATCGCGGTTGCCAGCGACTTCTGGTTCTTGTCGCCGTCGGTCTGCATGTTGTAAATAAGCTGCAAATTGATCCACGAGCTTATCCAGTCCCAGTCAAGGTCATGGATTATGATGTTCTGCTCCATGATGCCGCGGTCGTCGCAGCCCCATGTGAGAAAGGTGACATCCTCGCCGCACCATTGCTTGAACTGCTCGAGAGCATCGGGAAAGCTGTGCCCGCGGGCAAGGCGCTCCTTGTCAAAGCCGGTGAGCTTTTTGACCTTATAATGCATTCTTTTAAAATAAACGGGCTTTACATCTATCGTAAATTCCTCGGCCGGCTGCATGTCCTCCGTGAGCTTTACCGCGCCGATCTCAATAATTTCGCCCCTGAGCTTTATCGGGAGCTTGTTGAATACGGAGGATTTCGAGCTCATTGCCTGATTCCACTCCAGATCAACCACTACATAATTCATATACACAACGACCTTACTTTAGATTACAAACATGAATTATAACACATATGGCTATTATTTTTCAATATGTATTTGAACCGCCTGTGCGCATGTGATATAATTGGCCGGTAAAAGTTGCTGGAGGTAAGAAAAATGAAGATTGCTGTTGTCTGCGGCGGACTGTCAAACGAACGCGATGTTTCCATAACGAGCGGCAGCTGCGTTGCGCGCGCACTGCGCGAGCGCGGCCACAAGGTAGTGCTGGTCGATCTGTTTTACGGCTATGACGGGGAATACGACGATCCCGCCGAGCTTTTCGAGCGCGAGCAGGAGGATATCAGCTACTGCGTAAAGGAGGAGACTCCCGATATCGCAAAGCTCCTTGCGCAAAGCGACGGGAGCAGGATAGGAAAAAACGTCATTGAGATATGCCGCGCTGCGGATATAAGCTTTCTTGCCCTGCACGGCGAGGACGGCGAAAACGGCAAGCTTCAGGCTACCTTTGACGTGCATGGCATAAGATACACCGGCAGCGGCTATCTCGGCAGCGCGATCGCAATGAATAAGGAGATAACCAAGATCATGCTGCGGGCGGCAGGTATTCCCGTTCCCGAGGGTATAGTGCTCGAAAAAGGCGGCAGGATCGAAAACGTCGGCTTTCCCTGCGTTGTGAAGCCGTGCAGCGGCGGCTCGAGCGTCGGAACGAGCATGGTCGCGGACGAAAAAGAATACGCCGCAGCTCTGGAGCTTGCATTTAAATATGAAGACCGCGTTCTGGTCGAGCGCTTTATAAAGGGGCGCGAGCTCACCGTCGGTGTTATGGGCGGCGAGGCGATGCCCGTTATCGAGATAATCCCCAAAACAGGCTGGTATGACTATAAGAATAAATATCAGGCGGGGCTTACCGAGGAGATATGTCCCGCACCCATAAGCGCCGTAGATACCGGCAGAGTGCAGCGCCTTGCAGAGCACGTGAGCGAGGCTCTGATGGTCGATGTATACTGCCGCGGAGACTTTCTCATGGATAATGAGAGCGGCGAGATATACTGCCTTGAGGCAAACACGCTGCCCGGCATGACTCCGACGAGCCTTATCCCGCAGATGGGCAGGGAGCAGGGGCTCGATTTCGGCGAGGTCTGCGAGAAGATAATAAAGCTTTCCATGGAGAAGTATGAATGAGAGGCATTACCGTAAAGCAGGCCGCGGCGATAACCGGCGGCAGTCTGTCCGGCAGGGGAGACGCAGAGCGTGAGCTCAGTGGGCTTGTAATAGACAGCCGGCTCGTAAAAGACGGCTTTGCGTTCGCGGCGATAGCCGGCGAGCATGTTGACGGGCACGACTATGTCGAAAAAGCCTTTGAGCTCGGCGCGTCCTGCTGCATCGTTGAGCATGATATACCTGCCGCCTCAGGCTGTCTCATAGTCGTTGACAGCACGTCAAGGGCAATGGCGCGGCTTGCCGAGGCGTACAGAAAAATGCTCGATATCCCCGTCATCGGCATAACAGGCTCCGTCGGCAAAACGACGGCCAAGGAGATGATATCCGCCGTTTTGTCGCAGCGCTTCAGGGTCCTGAAGACGGATAAGAATTTCAACAACGAGCTCGGCGTACCGCTCACGATATTCCGCATCGAGCCAGAGCACGAGGCCGCGGTCATTGAAATGGGCATCTCCGGCTTTGGCGAGATGAGCCGCCTTGCGCAGATGGTTCGCCCGACCGATGCCGTGTATACCCTCATCGGCAATGCGCATCTGGACAGACTGTACGACCGCAGCGGCGTTTTCAAAGCGAAAACCGAAATGCTCGAATACATGCCCGAGAACGGCACGGTGTTTTTAAATGCCGATGACGATCTGCTCTCGGCCTGCGCCTGCCGTCAGAGCAGGGTGTTCTACGGACTTGGCGGCAAGGCCGGTATCAGGGCGGAGAATATACAGACCGAGGGCGCTGCAATGCAGAGCTGCGATATAATATCCGGCGCACGGCGCATTCACGTTTCCATTCCCGCCTATGGCCGCCACATGATATACGCCGCACTTGAAGGAGCTGCCGTCGGCATGAAGTTTGGCCTCACCGACGAGGAGATAATACGCGGCATAGCTGCCTATGAGACAGTAGGCCGCCGTGCGAGCGTCATTGACACGGGCTATATCACAATAATCGACGACTGCTATAACGCAAATCCCGATTCTGTTAAATGCGCGATAGACTCGATGTCCGGCAGCACGGGGCGCAGGGTCTGCGTGCTCGGAGACATGCTCGAAATGGGACAGCAGCGCGCCGAGAGACACGCCGACATCGGAAGATACGCCGTATCGCACGGAGTTGAGCTCCTGCTCTGCGTCGGAGAAATGTCCGAAAATACCGCCCGCGCAGCGGAGGGCATAGAGTCACTTCATTTTGACAGCAACGCGCAGCTTATTGCCGCACTGCCCGAGCTTATAAAAAAAGGCGACACGGTGCTCGTCAAGGCCTCGCACAGCATGAAGCTCGAGGAGGTCTCCGAAGCCCTGAAGCTGCTCAAATGGTAAGAAATAGCAAAAACGGACTGCCGTGCAGTCCGTTTTTGCTCAGCTTGTCAAAAAAGTCCCCCGAGGGACTTTTTTGACTGCACTTTTCCGCCGAGCATTTTGAAAGTATTCAAAAT
>CAVFCI010000013.1:0-41796 GCA_963620985.1 Hallerella sp.
CTGACATGCCACCGGCATGTCATTCACTCCCGCGCCGACGCTGCGCTACCCCTCGAGCTCCCCCGCTGCGCGGTTATCTTCACGCAGCAGCATAGGTTTTTTGACAGTCTGAAAAAACCGGCCTGAGAGCCGGTTTTTTATTTTTCCAAAACGCCGTATTTCCTGCACGGCGGGGCAAAATTATGCAATTATTCTTGCGCACTTTTATGCAATTGCCTATAATCTTGTCATTTCAGACGGTTTTGTAGGTTGAATTATATAAAATTCGGAACTATGATGTGGTCAATAAAAAGACAGTCCCCAAGCGGGACGGAAAGGATCACGTCATGAAAACAAAAGCTTCAAACAATAAGATCTATGTTATTACCGCCGTTCTTTCGGTCGTTGTGCTTATTCTCGCGGCAGTCGGGTTCACGAATGTCGAGACACAGAAGGTCGAGCGCATATCCGCCGACACGAACCTCTTAAAGCACGCCGACAGCGCCGGCAGCCTTGCGACCTCCATGGGTCTGGCCAACACCGTTTACCCCGCGAGCGCACAGACAGCCGTCACCGCAGACGACGAGCTTGGCCGCATGGCAGAAAACCTCAAGCCCGTTGCCGAGTTCAACTCCGACGCATCCACCCTCGACCGCAGCGTCGCCTATCTGCTCAATAACGGCGCAGCCGCTTACGGCTCGACCTACGGCGAGATATGCACCGCCGCCAGCGCCTCGTATCAGGCAGACATCGACTCGGCAAACCACGATGCCGCCGTCTGGACGGCAGTGTGCGCAGTCCTCGCCCTTGCCGGTGTAGCCGGACTTGTGGTCTCGGTCACAAAGATCGAGTACAACGGGCGCTGATACTTTGCTTCTCCTTCATATTTACTCCATATTTACTCCCTAAGAAAAAGGCGTGGACATATTGCCCACGTCTTTTTCAGCGAGTCAAAAAAGTCCCTCGTGGGACTTTTTTGACAAACTGCGGAGCTGGGACAGCTCCGCTTTCCACACGCTTTTGCGCGTTTTTGCGATGTTTTATAACAACACCCCCGTTTTCGCAGCTTGAAAACGGGGGTTCTTTGACAAGCTGAAATCCCGTCCATCGGACGGGATTTGCTGCGTACTGCAATAATTTTTCATACGCTGTCATAGCCTTTACTGAGGTGATGGTATGAAAATTTACATTGTCAGGCGGGGCGACAGCCTGTATTCGATAGCACGGGCAAACGGTGCAGCGGTGCAGGAGCTGGCAGAGCTCAACGAGCTCAGCGACCCCAAGCGCCTGAGCGTCGGGCAGGCGATAGTCATTCCCGACGGTAAGCATCCGGCGGCGGAGACGGAGGTCAACGGCTACGCCTATCCCAATATAAGCACGCAGCAGCTCGATGCCGTGCTGCCGCAGCTGAGCTATCTGTGCCCGTTCTCGCATCAGATCGACGAAAACGGACTTATAACGCCTATTGACGACGCGGGTATGATACGCGCCGCATGGGAGGCCGGCTGCGCACCGCTCTTAACGCTCACGAATATCGGCGCAAACGGCGGCTTTTCAAGCGATATCGCCCACAGCATATTCAGCGATATGACCGCGCAGGACGCGCTTGTCGAAAACACGCTCTCGCTGCTTCGAGGGCGCGGCTATTACGGCGTGAACCTCAACCTCGAATACGTCCAGCCCTACGACCGCGAGGGCTACAACGCCTTTTTAAAGCGCATGGCGGATACGCTTCACGCAAACGGCTATATGCTCTCGAGCGCCGTTGCTCCCAAGAGCTCGGACGATCAGTACGGCGTTCTGTACACCGCGCACGACTACGCCGCGCATGGGGAGTACTGCGACAGGGTCGTCGTCATGACCTACGAATGGGGCTACACCTACTCCGCGCCGCGGGCAGTCTCGCCGGTGAACGAAATGCGAAGGGTCATAGCCTACGCCGTGACAAAAATGCCGCCGTCGAAGCTGCTGCTGGGCTTTTCAAACTACGGCTATGACTGGCGCCTGCCGTGGAAGCCGGGGCAGGCGGCGCAGGTGATATCAAACGCGGCAGCCGTGAATTTGGCCGCCTCCGTTTTCGCGCAGATAAAATTCGACGAGACCGCGCAGGCACCGTTTTTTAATTATACAGATCCGTCGGGCGTACGGCACGAGGTCTGGTTCGAGGATGCCCGAAGCGTCCGGGCACGGCTCGCGCTCGTGCGGGAATACGGCCTTGCGGGGATAAGCATATGGACGCTGAACCTGCGCAACCGCGCAGGTCTCGCGGCTTTAAGCAGCGAATTTTCTACGGAAAAGATAGTGTAAAGCAAAGAATCTTTTCTTTTGAGCTCAAGAGCGCTCAAATTCTTAACGCGGCATTGATGTGTTTTTTGCCGGTTTTGCTTTTTCGCTATTGACATTTATCTGCGCCGAGCGTAAAATAATTTGAAAATTCAGATGTCTTTAAAATGGTACAGAGATGCCGATAAGATGTGGATGCTTTTATTTTGCACGCCCGAGGACTCGTAACCATTATCTGGTTGCGAGTTTTTTTACGGCTTTTTGCGAAATGATTCCTTCTGCTCAGGACTTCTGAAAAAATTTTGTTCTGCAAAAATTGCAGGGAAAGGAAGCTATCATGTCCAAAAAGCAAACTGCCGCGACGGACGCGGACTACACCAATGAGAGCGTGCCCCAGAAGGCGCGCAAGGGCTTCTGGCCGATGTTCTTCATCATGCTCGGCTTCACATTCTTCTCGGCCAGCATGTGGACGGGCGTTGACCTCGCAAACGGCCTCGACCTCAAGGGCTTTATCACAGTAATTCTCCTCGGCGGCATCATCCTCGCCGCATACACCGGCGCACTCGGCTACATCGGCTGCAAGAGCGGCCTTTCGTTTGACCTGCTTGCCCGCCGTGCCTTCGGCGTAAAGGGCTCGTACCTGCCCTCGGCGCTGATAGCGCTCACGCAGATCGGTTGGTTCGGCGTAGGCGCGGCAATGTTTGCCATCCCCGCCGCACAGGTGCTCGCGCCCGACTCCACGGTGCTGCCGTATCTGCTGGTGCTGGCGGTCGGCGTGTGCATGACCACCTCGGCATACTTCGGCATCAAGGGTCTGGAGATCGTCTCCTATATATCCGTTCCCCTCATCGCCATCCTCGGCACCTACGCAATGGTGACCGCGACCGTACAGGGCGGCGGCCTGACCGCTATCTTTGAAAAATCCACCGGCGGCCTGACGATATTCTCCGGCGTGGGTCTGGTCATCGGCTCCTTCGTCAGCGGCGGCACCTCGACCCCGAACTTCACCCGCTTTGCAAAGACAAGCAGATCCGCCGTGTGGACAACGGTCATAGCGTTTTTCATCGGCAACACCCTGATGTTCTGCTTCGGCGGCGTATCCGGCGCGTTTGCCGGCAACAACGATATCTTCTGGGTCATGATCGAGCTCAACCTCGGCGTATTTGCCTTCCTTGTGCTCGGCGCAAATATCTGGACGACCAATGACAACGCGCTGTACACCGGCGCTCTGGGCCTTGCCAACATCACCGGCAAAAAGAAAAAGCCCATGGTCATCGTCGGCGGCGTTGTCGGCACGCTGACGGCCATCTGGCTGTACTATAACTTCTGCAACTGGCTGACGCTTCTGAACGCAACTCTCCCCGCGATCGGCGTTATCCTTATCATGGACTACTTCCTCGAGCGCAAAAAATACGAGGGAGATGAGCCTGAAAACAACACCGTCAACTGGGCGGCGCTGCTCGGCGTCGTGGCTGGCGCTGTCGTCGGCAACCTGACCGGCGGCAATATCATCCCCGGCTTCAGCTTCGGCATCGCTGCCATCAACAACATGGTCGTTGCAGCCGCCTGCTATCTCGTCGGCGGCCTGATCCGCAAATCTGCAAAGCATGAGGACAAGAGCTATGCTGTATTGTAATCTGTACATTGAAAACTCGGCACAGCCGAGCGACATCCGCATAGAGAACGGAGTGTTCACCGAGATCGGAGCCGGCCTTCAGCCGCGCTCCGGCGAGGACGTGCGAGACTTCGGCGGAGCGCTTGCCCTGCCGCCGTTTATCGAGAGTCATGTGCATCTGGACACCTGCCTTACGGCGGGCGATCCCGTGTGGAACATGTCCGGCACACTTTTTGAGGGCATAGAGTGCTGGGCAAAGCGCAAGGAAAAGCTTACGAAGGCCGACGTGCGCGAGCGCGTGAACAAGGCGGTGCGCATGTACGCGGTGCACGGTGTTCAGCACATCCGCACGCACGTTGACGTGACCGACCCCAAGCTTACCGCGATGGAGGCCATGCTGGAACTGCGCGAGGAACTGCGGGACGTGATGGATATTCAGATCGTCGCCTTTCCGCAGGAGGGCATCGAGAGCTATCCCAACGGCAGGCAGCTGCTCGAGGATGCCGTCCGCATGGGCGCAGACTGCGTAGGCGCGATACCGCACTTTGAGTTCACACGCGAATACAGCGTTTCGTCGCTCAACTTTGCAGTATCTCTTGCCGAAAAGTACGACAGGCTCGTCGATGTCCACTGCGACGAGATCGATGACGAAGCCTCCCGCGGACTGGAAACGCTGGCTGCGCGTGCGTATGAAAGCGGCCTTGCCGACCGCGTCACGGCCAGCCACACGACGGCCATGCACTCGTATAACAACGCCTATGTGCAGCGCCTCATGCGTCTGCTCAAGCTCAGCGGTATAAACTTCGTCTCAAACCCGCTGGTCAACACGCATCTTCAGGGTAGAATCGACAGCTACCCCAAGCGCCGCGGCATAACCCGCGTCAAGGAGCTCACGGAGGCAGGCATAAACGTATCCTTCGGTCAGGACGATATATTTGACCCATGGTATCCGATGGGTACCGGCTCGCTGCGCGAGGCCGTGCTCATGGGGCTGCATGTGTGCCAGATGATGGGCTATGAGGACATCATGAACTCCTATCGCTTCATCTCGACGAATGCCGCAAGAACGCTGCACCTCGGTGAAAGCTACGGTATCCGCGTCGGAAATCCCGCCGACTTCATCGTCATGGATGCGCCGAACTACTACGATGCACTCAACCGCAACGCCGTTGTGCTCCTGTCATGCAAAAACGGCCGCAGGATAGCGGAGAGCACCCCCGCCGTCAAAAGCTTTTTGGAGTCGCATTAAATCTGTACCTATACGTTTGCTGCGGCGGCACGGCGTCGAGACTGCCGGCAAAGCCGAAAAACCTACACTTAATAAAGCTGCCCGGTACAAAAAAGTACCGGGCAATTTTGTTCAAACTGAAGAAACTCACCGAGACCTGCAATGAGTCTCAGTGAGTTTCTTGCGTAGAGGGTAATGCCGCCATTGCTGTGCTCAAGAATTTGTCTTAAAATTTCGTTAGTGATCTGTTGATTTACAGTGGTGCAGCTTAATATTATCCGCTTATCCTAAGCGCTCGGAGATGACCTGCGCGACCTTTACGCCGGAGGCTGCCGCCTGTGCCAGACCGCGGGTGATGCCCGCGCCGTCGCCGATGGCAAAGAAGTTTGAAAACTTTGTTTCAAGCTCGCCGGAGAGCTCAAGGCGCGAGGAGTAGAACTTGACCTCCGCGCCGTACAGGAGCGTGTCGTAGTTTGCCGTGCCCGGAGCTATCTTATCCAGCGCGTAGATCATTTCGATGATATCGTCAAGCTGGCGCTTGGGCAGAGCAAGGCTCAGGTCACCGGGGACGGCGGCGGTGAGTGTCGGGCGGGTATACGACTGCGCGAGACGGTGCTCGTTTGTGCGCATGCCCTTGACAAGGTCGCCGAAGCGCTGGACTAAAACGCCGCCTGCGAGCATGTTGCTCAAAGACGCTATGTGCTTGCCGTAGCGGTAGGGCTGGTCGAAGGGCTCGGTGAAGCGGTTGGACACTAAAAGTGCGAAGTTGGTGTTATCGCTGCGCAGAGCGGGATCGGAGTAGGAGTGACCGTTTACGGTGTTGATGCCCTCGACGTTTTCCGCTACAACGTGGCCGTAGGGATTCATGCAGAAGGTGCGAACCTTGTCGCCGTACTGCTTGGTGCGGTAAATGAGCTTGGACTCGTAAACGACATCGGTGATGTGCTCGAACACCGTCGCGGGCAGCTCCACGCGCACGCCGACATCGACCTGATTGTTTATAAGCTTCACGCCGAGCCTGCGGCACTGCTCGGAGAACCACTCCGCGCCGCTTCTGCCGGGCGCTACGATGAGGTAGCGGCACTTTATATCTCCGCCCTGCCTGAGCGAAAGGCTGTAGCCCTCGCCGTCGCGGTCTATGCTGCAAACCTCGGTGCGGAAGCGGTATTCTATCACCTTGCGCAGATCCTCGTACATGTTCTGGAGGATGCGCAGATTGTTTTCCGTGCCGAGATGCTTGACCTTCGCCTGAAGCAGGTGTAGGTCATATTTCAACGCCTCGCGTGCCAATGCTCTGGCCTCGGGCGTATTGGTCGAGAAGGTCTTGTCCGTCGCGCCGTACTTCATGTTGACGGTGTCAACGTAATCTATGAGCGCCATGACCTCGGCCTCGTCCATGAAGTCGGTCAGCCAGCCGCCGAACTGAGTTGTGAAGTTATACTTGCCGTCGGAAAACGCGCCCGCGCCGCCGAAGCCGCACATCGTGTCGCACACGCTGCAATGGATGCACTCCTTGACCTTTCCGGCGACGATGGGGCAGTGTCTGGAATATATATCTCCGCCCTGATCGAGCACGCATATCTTCAGCTCCGGATGACGCGCAATAAGCTCGTAGCCCGCGAAAATGCCGGCGGTACCGCAGCCGATGACAGCAACATCGTATGAATCGTTCATTGTATATGCCCCCATGTTTAGTGTAAGCCCAAAAAAGGCCCTTTTTTGCGTGTCAAAAAGTCCGTACCGGACATTTTTGATGGCTATAATCCAATTTTGAGCGGGGCCTTTGCCCCCTCGCGCTCCCCCGCTGTATGCATGTCTTTCCTCAGCGGAACGGTATGGACGCTCCCAGCCCACGACATTATACGGACATGAGGCGGCGGAGTAATTAATAAAGTGTAAATTTTATTGAAATTTCGGCAGGCTGTCTGACACTTGCGCCGCGCTGTATATTGCCGAACGCTTGACGGAAGCCGAAAATGCCTATAAAATATGATGTTGTTTGAATGGAGGGGCAATATGAGTTTTCTTTACGCAGTCATTTATATAGCTGCTTTGGGCATAGCCTCGCACTTTATAGGGCAGGCGCTGCCCAGAGCGCATTTTTCAGCCGAAAAATTTCCGTATCGCACGGCAGCATGGGAAAACGGCGGCAGAGTCTACGAAAAGCTCGGCATAAAGCGCTGGAAGGACTTCATGCCGGACATGAGCCGGATCATGCCGGATATGGTAAAAAAGAAGATAACAAAAAGCAGCCGCGGCGAGGGCTATGACACGCTCATAAAGGAGACCTGCGTTGCCGAGTGCGTCCATTACTGGCTCATAGCTCTGTCGCTCGGCATATTCCTGTTCTGGCGCGGAGCTCTGGCCGCGGTTTTCTGGCTCGTGTATAATATTCTGGGCAACGTCCCGTTTATAATCATCCAGAGATACAACAGACCGAGACTGGTGCTGCTGGAGCAGCGCAGACTGAGGAGGGCAACGAAACAGTGAAGGCACTAATATTAACATGCAGCACCGGCGGCGGGCACAACAGCGCCGCCTCCGCCATATGCGAGTATTTCGAAAAGCAGGGCTGTGAGTGCGACATCGTAAACGCGCTCGATTTTCTGCCCAAGGCGCGCGCCGAGCTCATAAGCCGCGGCCATGTGCTTGCCTACAAATACACTCCCAAGCTCTACGGCATGGGCTACCGCATAAGCGAGCTGACGCCGCAGAACCGCATGTACGAGCAGAACGCGAAGGGCGCGGACGAGCTGTGCAGGGTACTGTTTTCCGGCAGCTACGATGTTGTCATAAGCGTGCACGTTTTCGCCGCGATGATGATGACCGAGCTGCGCATAAACCGCGAGATAAACATACCGAGCTTTTTCGTCGCCACCGACTACACCTGCAGCCCCGGCGTTTCGGAGATCGTTGCCGACCGCTATTTTATCCCGCACGAGAAGCTGCGCGAGGAGTTTGTCGGGCAGGGGCTCCCGTCGGACAGGATAGTCGCCTCCGGCATCCCCGTGCGCGAGGAGTTCTGCCGGAAAAGCGATAAGGCCGCCGCCCGCCGCGCCCTCGGCATGAGCGAGGAGGGCAGACTGCTGCTGCTGTGCTGCGGCAGCATGGGCTGCGGTCCGATACGCGGCATAGCGCTGCGCATAGGCGAGCTGCTTGGCGAGAACGACAGCCTCGTCATCATCTGCGGCAGCAACCGCCAGCTCGAAAAGGAGCTGGAGTTCTTCACCTCCGACGATATCCGCATAAAGATATGCGGCTTTACCGATAAAATGAGCCTGTACATGGACGCAGCGGACCTCATCATCACGAAGGCCGGCGGTCTGAGCACGACCGAGGCTGTCATGAAGCGTCTGCCGATACTGTATATCGACGCGGTCCCGGGCTGCGAGAGCCGCAATATCGAGTTCATGACCGGCAACGCCTATGCTCTTGAGGCGGAAACGGCCTCGGGCATGGCGCATCTTGTCGAGACCTGCCTGAGCGGAGCGGTCGATCCCATGGAGATGGTGCGCCGCAGGGAGGCAGACTTCCCCTTTGAAGCGGCAAAGACGATATACGACACCGTGTGCGAGGACTACCGCCGCTTTGACGCGGAACGCTCGGACAGCAAGGCCGAGCCCGAAAAACTGCCTGCGCGCAGCGTGCCGGACGCGGAAAAGAGCATGATGCTCATAATAAATCCCGTTGCGGGAAAGGGCGCGATGATGCGCAGCCTCGCCGAGGTCACGGGCATATTCATGGACGCGGGCTACCGCGTGAGCTTTTATCCGACGCGGGGTCGCGGCGACGCGACCGAGTACGTCAAGGCCTATGGCAGGGACTTTGACATGATCTGCTGCTCCGGCGGAGACGGTACGCTCAACGAGACCGTCTCCGGCATGATAGAGGCGGGGCTCGATATCCCCATCGGCTACATGCCCTCCGGCAGCACGAACGATTTTGCCGAGTTTCACGGCATAAGCTGCGACACGGTCAAGACCGCAAAGAAGATAGTCTCCGGCAGGGAGCACCGCACCGACGTGGGCAGGCTCGGCGATAAGTTTTTCATAAACGCCGCCGACTTCGGCGCGTTCACATGGCTGCCTTATACGACACCGCAGCGCCTGAAAAACAAACTCGGCTTTTACGCCTATGTCCTTGACGGCATAAAGGATCTTGCAAAGCTCCAGAGCGAGCACCTGCGCGTTACGATAAACGGGCAGACGAGAGAGGGCGAATACATCTTCGGCGTGGTCGCCTCGTCAAGCGCACTGGCCGGAGCGCTCGATTTCTTCGGGCAGAAGGTAGTTTCCGACGACGGACTGTTCGAGGTGCTGCTCATACGCCGTCCCGATTCACCGGCGGAGCTTCAGTCCACCATCGCGGCTCTGCGCGAGCAGAATCTCAATAACGAGCTGATATCCTTCTGCCGCACGGATAGGGTCGAGATAGAATGCATTAAAAAGCTCGCATGGGCGCTCGACGGGGAAAAGTGCGTCGGAGGGAGCAGCCACGCGCTGGAGATGCTGCCGCGCCGCGTGAGGATAGTGTATTGATGACTGATTTCAAGGATATACGGCTGATCGCTCTCGACCTTGACGATACGACCCTGCGCTCGGACGGGAGCCTTGCCGGCGAAACAAAGACCGCGATAGAGACTGCGATACGGTTCGGCCTCGAGGTCGCCATTGCCTCCGGCAGAGCCTTCAACTCGCTCCCGCGCGAGGTAACGGGTATCTCCGGCATACGCTATGCCATCACCTCAAACGGCGCTGCCGTCGTGCGCGTGCCGGACGGTAAGCGCATAGTGAGCCTAACCCTGCGGGAGAACACCGTGCACAGGCTCATCGAGCTTTTCGGCGCGGAGCTTTTGGAGTGCTTCATCGACGGGCAGGCCTACTGCGATGCGCGGTATATGGCAGACCCCGTGCGCTATGGCTGCTCCGAGGCCTATGTCGAGTACGTCAAAACGACGCGCCTGCCGGTGGAGAATATGGCAGAGTTTATCCGCGGTAACGCCGCACGGCTCGACAGCGTGGACGTGCTGTGCCGAAGTCCGGAGCACAGAGCGGAGCTGTGGGAAAGGGCGCGTGAGCTTCCCGATGCTTACATAACAAGCTCCTCGCCGAGACTTATCGAGATAAGCGATGCGGGAGCGGGAAAGGGCGCGTCGCTCCGGCGGCTGTGCGCAATGCTCGATGTTCCGGCAAGCGCCGTCGCCGCCTTCGGAAACGGCGATAACGACGCGGACATGCTCGCCTTCGCGGGGCTGGGCGCCGCCGTGAAAAACGCTACCGCCGCCTGCATAGCGGCCTCCGACCTCGTGTGCGGCTCAAACGACGAGCACGGTGTCGCGCAGACGCTGTATACAATAATGGGGCATAAAATAATAGCGCTGATAGGAGAGAAATAAAACGTGATAAGAGAAGCAAGACCCGTTGACATTGACGCGATAGCGAAGATCTATGAAAGCATCCACGCCGCCGAGGAAGGCGGCAGAATGACGGTCGGCTGGATAAGCGGCGTGTACCCCGTGCGCGAGACCGCAGAGGACGCGCTGCGCCGCCGCGATATGTTCGTGCTCGAGGAGGACGGCTGCATCAAGGCCGCCGCGATAATCAACAAGACGCAGGTGGACGTGTACGAGGGCGCTCCGTGGAGCTTCGAGGCTCCGGCAACCGAGGTCTGCGTTCTGCACACGCTCGTTGTAGACCCCCGATATGCCGGTCAGGGCATAGGCAAAAGATTCGTCGCGTTTTACGAAAAATACGCTCTGGCGCGCCGCTGCGCGGTGCTAAGGATAGACACCAAGCCTGTAGATTTTTGCATATCAGACCAGCATAAAAGGAAAATAAAATAATTTATAACAGGTGGGAGAAACTTATGTTTGAAACGAAGAAAACGCTCATAGTTGTTTATAAGGATGAGCTGCTGATGAATCAGCTAAAAAAACTCGTAGAGTCACATGATGACGATAATGAAAGCGTCGTAGGTACCAAAGACAACTCTGTTAACATTGTTTCATGGACGGAAAAAGTATGGCTCGTCAACAAAAAAGCGGGAAATATTTCATCAAAAATTCTGTTCTTAGGCAATATCAAAGGAGTAGAGGCTCTTATACCTGTTGTTGACGTGCAGTTTGAGAAACACGGTGTAAGTTATGGCTGGGCGGGAAACCAAGCGGTTATTTATGCAAAGCCGGAGAAAATTAAATCAATAGAAAACTACTATGCTTTTCATAAAGAGCTGGAGTCTTTGCCTGCACCGCAGTTTATAAAAGATTCTATTAAGCCGAAAATTATTCCAGTGAAAGAAGCAATAGATGTAGAAGATACTCAAACTGAGCAGCCTCAGAACCAAGAAGACAGAAAAAAATTTAGACACGGCAAAGAGCTGCTCAAAAAAGCGGGTAATGCCGCAGGTGACGTTGTTGCCAACATCGGAGCGAGGGCTTTTGCCTTTTCTGAGGAAAATTTCAAAAGCAAAAAAACCATGGAACGTCAAATGCTGTTTTTTGGAGTTATCAAGTTGTATAACGAAGGACTTGAAAGCTTCATGAATGACTAAAGGTGACTAATATGGATTCGTTACGAGATGTTAGACGCGGCTGGGACTTCATGGCTCAGGCTGTGAGTACTGATGTTGCGAGTCAAAAAGCATTTGCGGATTTTACTGCTGTTTCGGCACAAAACCAACAAATTGCATGTGATAATCTGAGAATAGAGGAGATCAATGCGGCAATTGATGAACTAGCTAAAAGCATTAATGAGCATCCTCATATCAATTTGGGTGTTAAGCAGTTCAAAGGCTATGTAGCGGAAGAATTTCATGCAGGCACATTTAATTTGGAGGCGATCAAGCAAGGCTCTGAGCATCGCGCATTTACGCTTCAGGACAATGGCTATGGCAGTGTCGATATTGATACAAATTTCGGAAAACAGTATAGCTTGAAATATTTCAATACAGCAGAAAAAGCCGAAAACGCTCAGGCATTAATAGATAAAAATACCGGTGCACCTAAATATACTGGGCAGGAAAGACTCATTGCTTGCGACCAGCTCAATGATGCAAGGAAAATCGCGCACCAGCGCGCAGCAAAGAATATACTTACCAGAGAGAATGTTTCGGCAGCGCATAGTGAAACAGAGAATCATTTGGTTGGAACGATTTCGGACGGAGAAGGCGTTGAGTCTCACGAATTATCTCTCAAGGAATCTGAAGCTATTGCACGGGACGCAAAGAAGGATGGATTTGATCCCGAAAAATATAATATTTACAAAGAACAGCTGATTGAAGAAGTTCAGATTTCCTATTTGGATCAGGCATTAAAAGCAGGACTGACAGCAGCAACAATCACGGCTATAACACAATTGACTCCGGAACTGTTTAAGGCGATTGACTATCTGATAAAACACGGTGAGATAGATATTAACCAGGTAAAAAAAGCAGGGAGCAAAGTTATCTCCACAAGCGGTGAGTCTTTTTTGCGAGGCTCTATCGCTTATGGAGTACAAATGGCACTTCAGGAAGGCGCATTTGGTGAAGCGTTGATAAGCGCCGACCCATCTGTTGTTGGAGTTGTAGTCACAGTTATTTTCGGTACGATAAAAAACAGCATTATGGTGGCATCAGGCAAAATGACAGCGGAACAGATGGGGATGCAGTTTGTCGATACTCTAGTTGTTTCATCTGCTTATCTTGCCTCTGCAAAAATAGGCGGTATAATCTCGCAGGCTCTGTTTCCTGAACTGCCGGGCATAGGATATGCAATCGGAAGCTTACTTGGATGTTCACTGGCGGTTGTTTACAACATAGGGAAAAATAAATTTATTTCCTTCTGCATCGACTCGGGATTTACATGCTTTGGACTCGTAGAACAGAACTATGAGCTGCCGGATGAGCTGCTGAATGAATTAGGCGTTGAAACGGTGTCAGTTTCAAAAACACAAATTGAAAGTGTTGATGTACCGAAAATGCAGAACTTTGCCTCAAATGTAGGCAGAGCAGAATATGAAACTATAGGTATCACTGTTTTGCGCCGAGGTATAATAGGCGTTAATAAAATCGGCTATGTGATGAACTGAAAAATCCTCTGCACAAAACGCACAGAGGATACAGACTGTCAAAAAAGTCCCTCGCGGGACTTTTTTGACACGTTCAGTCTCGGTAATACGCAAGGTATTACCGAGACCTTTTGTTTTATCCGAGCGAAAAGCTTTACGCTCGGAGCGGGGATTGTTCCAAAAAGCACCGTGCGGGACTTTCGGGAACGTCAGGTGGAATGGAAAAGAGGAAGATGATAGCTTTTCAGCGCTTGTTTGATGGCAGCCAGATCTTCTGCTGCTCGGCGGCCTTTATCAGCCCATCGCGGAACTGCGGGGCGGCAATTGAGATAAGCGCCTCCGCACGCTCCCATGTGCTGCGTCCGGCAAGATTTGCAACACCGTGCTCCGTTACGATGTACGCGGTCTGCGCACGGGGAGTCGTGATTATATCGCCGTCGGTAAATTTGGGGAGTATCCTTGAATGTACAATGCCGCTTTTGTCGGTGAAGGTCGAGCTCATGCACAAAAATGATTTGCCGTCTTTGGATGCACCTGCGCCGGTCACAAAATCGAGCTGGCCGCCGGTGCCGCTTATCTGCCGCGTGCCGGAGCTCTCGGAGCAGACCTGACCGTACAGGTCGATGTTGAGACAGCCGTTTATGGATATGAAATCATCCATGGACGAGATAACGGCGGGGTCGTTCACATAGCTCAGCGGGAAGCCCAGAATATCGTCATTGTCCGCGACCCAGTCGTAAAGCTCGGCAGAGCCGACGGCAAGACCCAGCACACCCTTGCCGGTGTGCAGGCTTTTTTTCGCGTTTGTTAGCTTGCCGGCCTTATGGAGCGCATAGTAGCCGTCGGAGCAAAGCTCGGTGTGCATGCCCAGATCCTTGAGGTCGGATTGCGCGATGAGCTCGCCCAGCGCATTCGGCAGTCCTCCGATGCCCAGCTGAACGGTAGCACCGTCGTGAATGTAGGGGAAGATCCTTTCGGCGATGGCAGCATCGGCCGCGCTTGGCTTGGGAGCGGGCATTTCCCAAAGCCTGCGTCTTCCGACCTCAACGATGCAGTCCGCTCTTGAGACATGCACCTTCGTCTCGGGGCCGCCGTTTATATACGGCACGGCGCTGTTGACCTCAAGGATGATCTTCCTGGCGTTTATAAGGCATGGGCTGACCGCGCCCTGAGCGCCGCCGAGACTGAAATAGCCATTGTCGTCCATCTCCGACACGCAGAGCATGGCGACATCCACGTCGATATAATAGCGGTAGTAGGTTTCGAGGCAGCGGAAGAGCATGGGAATGAAGAACGCTCTGCCGGCATCGCACATCCTGCGCTCGTAAGAGCCGCAATGCCATGTGTTGTATACAAAGTGCTCCATTTCGGGGTCGCATTCCACGACCTGGATCGGGCCGGGCATCAGGTTGCCTCTGACCTTCACGCGGCGCAGCTCGTCTTTTCTCGCGGCCAGCGCCGCATCCAGCGCAAATGGCATGGAGTTGTTCGAGCCGTAGTCGACCCAGTCTCCGCTTTTTACGAGCTTCACGGCATTTTCAGCCGTTGTAAGCTTGGCTCTGTATTCGTCAAAATAGCTCATGTTTTTTCACTTTCGTATCTGATCTCCGCATAGCGGGTCATTTTATAACGCCGTCCTTTTTCAGGCGCTCGATGCTTTCGCCGGAATAGCCTGCGGACGCAAGAACGCTGTCGGTGTCCGCGCCCAGCTCGCCCTGCGGCGCAAAGCCGCGCCTTGCGTATTCCGTGAATATGATCGGCGGCACGGGCATCGCGGTCTCGCTGCCGTCGGGATAGCTGACGTTTTCAAAAAAGCCGTTTTCCCATGCCTGCCGGTCACGGTAAAGCGTCTGAACGCTGCCTACGGTCTCATACGGCAGGTCGTATTCCTCGAACAGCTCTATCCACTCCGCGGCGGTCTTTTTCGCAACGGCCTCGCCGACATGCCGGATAACGCTTTCGAGCTTTCCGGCGCTGCGCATCCGGCTGACGGTAACGCAGTCGGGATCATCAACAAGCTCGGGGGCATCGAACAGCCTTGCCAGCAGCGGACGGTCATGGGTGTAATTTTTGCTCACGGGGGCTATCCACACGCCGTCGGCGCAGCGGTAATAGTCGCTGAAGAGGTTCCACGGGTCATAGCGCGAGTTGGGGTATACCCTGCCGTACTGCGGCTGCGCGTTCACAACGGAAGGTGCGTTTGCCCATATGCCCGTGTTGAACAGCGAGGTCGATACCATCGTTCCGTGCCCCGTGCGCTCCCGTGCGAGCAGCGCCATGAGTATGCCGTTGAGAAAATAGGCGGCGCTTACAATATCGCCGAAGGCATAGGAGGGTCTTACGGGGAAGCCGCCGTCGGGTATCCAGTCGCCCACCGCGCCGGTCCTCATCCAGAAGGCCGTCGTGTCATAGCCCGGTCTGTCCTTATCCGGTCCCTTCAGGCCGAAGCCCGAGAAATGGGCATAGACAAGGCGCGGGAAGCGTTCCTTCAGCGCCTCATAGCCGAGCCCCAGCCTTTCGAGAGACTGCGGACGGATGTTTGAAATAAAAACGTCGGCATCGGCAAGCAGCTCCGTGAGCAGCCTGAAGCCCTCCGGCTTTTTCAGATCGACGGATATGAGCTTCTTGCCGGAGTTGAAGGTATCGAACAGGGGGTTGTTGCCGGGCTCGGTGGGCAGCATATGCATTTCACCGACCTCCCTGAGAGGGTCACCGGCGGGAGGCATTTCGATCTTTATGACCTCTGCGCCGTAGTCGGAAAGAAGACGCCCAGCGGTAGGCGCGGCAACAACAGTCGCAAGCTCGATCACCTTGTAGCCCTGTAAGGGGAGAGACTTTGTCATGGTGATATACTCCTTTATCAGCGTTTATTTGATCTTCTCCAGATCTTCTGCTGTCCGGCGGCGGAAATGAGCTCCTCGCGGAAATCGGGGTGGGCAATGCTTATAAGCGCCTCGGCGCGCTGCCATGTCGCAAGTCCGCTGAGCCTTGCAATGCCGTACTCGGTGACGATGCTGGGAGCCTGAGTGCGCGGGGTCGTGATAATATCGCCCTGGGTGAACTTGGGCAGGATGCGTGAGTGGACAACGCCCTTCTTGTCGGTGAAGCTTGAGCTCATCGCAAGGAAGGCCTGACCGTGCTCCGCCGCGTATGCGCCGGTCACGAAGTCGAGCTGGCCGCCGGTGCCGCTTATGTGCCTCGTGCCCGCGCTTTCCGAGCAGACCTGCCCGTAGATGTCGCAGGCGATGCAGCCGTTTATGGAAACAAAATGGTCGAGCTGCCGGATGGTCTCGGGCGAATTTACATAGCGCATGGGCGCGGACAGAATGTCCATATTGCAGTCGAGGAACTCATAAAGCTCCTTTGAGCCGTTGCAGATGGAGAAAACGCCCTTGCCGCGGTTTATGGCCTTCTTTTTGTTCGTGATCTTTCCCGCCTTGTAAAGCTTGAGGTAGCCGTCGCTCATGAGCTCGGTGTGCATGCCGAGATCTTTAAGGTCGGACTCGGCAATAAGGCCGCCGAGCGCGTTGGGCATGCCGCCGATGCCGATCTGAAGGGTGATGCCGTCATAGAGATGCGGGAAAATGACGGAGGCGATCTTCTTGTCCGTTTCGGAGGCCTCGCCGCCGGGGGCTACGCATATATCCTTGTGCCCCTCCACAACATATGTGACCTCCGAGATGTGGATATGGTCGCCCTCCATGCCGTAGATAACGGGCATCTGCTCGTTTACCTCGAGAATTATATACTCGGCGGCATCGAGGATATCCTGAGTGCAGCAGTTGGTCAGGCCAAAGCTGAAATAGCCGTGCTTGTCCATAGGGGCAACGGAGATCATGGCGACATTTACGGGGGCGTATCCGCGCCGGTAGTACGAGCCGCAGTCGCGGAAAAGCATGGGGGAATAGTACGCCCTGCCGCTGTCGATGTATTTTCTGTCTATGCCGGAGCTGTGCCACACATTGTATGTGAATGCCTTCTGCTCGGGATCGCATTCAACGACCTGCACGGGCTTCATGGCTATCGCGTTTCTGATCTTGACATCGTGCAGCTCGTCGCGCCTTGCCGCCAGAGCTGCATCCAGCGCCTCGGGGAACGAGCAGGTCTGGGAATAATCCACCCAGTCGCCGCTTTTTACGAGCTTGACGGCTTCCTCGGCGGAAACGAGCTTTTTCCTATATTCTTCGTAAACATTCATATTTATAAGGTCTCCTTTTTTCTGAGCTTTGAAAGAACGGCGAGCAGGACTATCGGAACAAGCTCCAGCCCCGCAAGAACGGCAGCGCCGGAGACATATGAGCCGGAGGCGGTCTGAATGCTTCCCATGATCGTCGAGCCGAAGGACGCAACGATTATGCTCAGGTTGGTGATGCTGAAGTTTTGCGCATAGTATTCCGAGCCGAAGAACTCCTGAGTTACCGACGAGGAAATGGGCGGCACGGCACCGTAGCCGAGGCCGCACAGCATGATTGCCGCAATAACGACGGCGGGCACGTTTTTCGGGAGGAACACGACAAGGACGGCACCGGCTGCGATAAGGATAAAGGCATCCAGCGTCAGAGCGAATTTATAGCCCTTTTTGTCATGCAGTATGCCGAAAACTATCCTGCCCACGCCGTTTGCGACAGAGCCGAGCCCCACGGTGAGCGCCGCTAAGGAGGCTCCCGCTCCGCCCTCGGCGGCGATGCTTTTGGCATGTCCGATAATGCCCTGACCGAAAAGCGTCAGGATAGCCGCAGAGCAGAAGAACAGCCAGAAGCTCGCAGAGCCGAGCATCTGCTTCGGCGTAAAGCCGTTTTTTTCGGAAGAGCCCGCGCTTGCCGCCATATCCCTTGTGCCGGAAACGATGAAGCGGCTCCCGAGCACACCGACGATCAGAAGAAGAATGCCCGTTGCAAGGTAAACGCTCCTCCAGCCGAGACTGTCGGAGGACATGAGAGCGGACGCGGGGCTTCCGAGAACGAGAGTGCTTGCGCCGAAGCTCATCAGCAGCAGTCCCGAGGCAAAGCCCTTTTTATCGGGAAAGCGCATCACAACGGTCGAGACTGCTGCGTTGTATACCACGCCGCAGGCAAGCCCCGATACGGAAAACGCGGCAAAAAGCAGCCAGACGCTCTCCGCGGTGACAGTCGAGGCAAGGCCGTAGCCCGCAAGGCTCATGATAGCGCCTATAATGACCGACCTGCGGCTGTCAAAGCGCTTTGTAAGAATGCTTCCGAGCACTCCGCCGAGGCAGAAAGAGGTCAGTATCACTGTAAAGCATGTGCCGAGCAGCGCGCTTGTCCAGCCGAACTGCTCGCCGAGAGGACTTGAGTAGATGCTCCATGCGTAAAGCAGGCCGTAGCACAGCATTATTATAAAGCCTGCGGCAAGTGAGACGGAGCGGGAACAGGTTTTTTCCATTTTTTCACCGATTTCATTATAAGTTACATAAAAATGTATGTTTTCACTAAAAAGCTGACAAAAAATTAATTATCCTTGCCAAGTGTTTTGTGAAGTGTTACAATGCAGGCAAGCAAGCTGGCGAACAGGTCAACAGCAGCTTCAAGTCAATGATAACAAGATGCAGATAAAAAAGCAATGCCCTTTACCTGTTTTGATTTAATTTATTTTTTAACGGATCAGTTCATTAAATTTGCGGATTCAAAAAGGAGGAACGCTTATGGCAAAAATAAGCTATGAAGAGGAACGCCGTCTCACAAAGGCGCTGCTTCACGCCTGCGGCATGTCGGAGGAGGATGCGGATATCGCCGGCGACGTAGTCACGCATTCAGATTTTACCGGCGTTTATTCTCACGGCATGTCAAGGCTGGCACTTTATCTCAAGCTGTTCGGAACGGGCGCGTATAATCCCAAGCCGGACGTGAAGGTGCTCAAGGACGAGGGCAGCGTGCTGCATCTCGACTGCGACAATGCTCTGGGTGTCGTGACCATCAACAAGGCCTTTGACGCATTGCTGCCCAAGGCACGGCAGTACGGCGTTGCGATCTGCACGGGCCGCCAGAGCTCGAACATCGGCTGCGCATCCTATTACGGCTGGCGCGCGGCAAAAAACGACGTTATCTGCCTCGTGTGCTGCAACACCTATCTTTCAATGGCACCCTACGGCGGAGCAGACAGGCTTCTGGGCACAAACCCCATCGTTGTGGGCGTTCCCACGAGCAGCGAATACCCCATCGTTATGGACATTTCCACCAGCGGCGTTGCCTTCGGCAAGATCCAGGCCTATGCAAGAGAGGGCAAGCAGCTTCCCGAGGGCTGGGCAAACGACTTTGACGGCAAGCCCACCACCGATTCCAAGGCGGCCTACACCGTCCTGCCTATCGCGGCACACAAGGGCTACGGTCTGGCGGTCATGGTCGATATCGTATCCGCAGTCCTTTCCGGCGCAAGCTACGGCACGGGCATCGGCGCTCCCGAGAAGCTCGAGCCGGAAAACACCGGCTTCTGCATGATAATGATAGACCCCTCCAAGTTCATGCCCATCGACGAATTCAAAGCGCGTGCTGATGATTATGTCCGCGTTATGAAGGGCAGCCGCCCCGCAGAGGGCTGCAAGGAGATATTCATGCCCGGCGAGATAGAATTCAAGAAATTCAAAGAAAACAAGGAAAGCGGCATGGACGTGAGCGAGGCTCTCGCGCAGGAGCTTTGCGGACTGGCGGTCAAGCTGGGTGTGCTGCCCGAGGGCGGCACGTTTGAGGAGCTCGTAGCTTCCGTTCGGTAATTTTGTGCATACAGTCCGGGGAAAGACGGGCTGAAAAATAAAACAGGAAAAAAGCAAACAAAGAGAGGAGAAAAATTATGGCATTAGCAATTATTATCATCTACATGCTGGCACTGTTTTTCACATCGTGGTATTCCACACGGCTTCAGAAAAAGGGCTCCGCGAAGGAATTCCTTTTTGCTGACCAGAAGCTCGGCACCCTGCTCGTAGGCGTTACCGTCGCAGGTCTTGCGATTGGCGGCACCTCCACGACGGGCGTTGCTCAGAATGCGTACACCGCCGGTCTTTCCGCCGCATGGTATGACGTTGCATGGGCAATGGGCGCGCTGCTTATGGCCTTCTGCTTTGCGGGAAAGCTCAGAAAAGCCGGCTTTAAAACCATTAACGGTATGTGGAACCATCTGTTCGGCAAGAGCTTTCAGACTCTCGGCCTCGTTATCCAGCTCGTGACTCAGGTCACGATAGTAGCTCTTCAGGTCATTGCGGGCGGCACGATCCTGAACGCGGTCATACCCGCCGTCAGCTATGAGCTCGGCCTGATAATTTCCATCTGCATTCTCTGCTTCATCGCCGTCGTAGGCGGCATGTGGTCCACCGCGCTGACCAACGTTATCAACATAGTTCTCATTTATGCGGGACTTATCATCGGCGGCATCGTTGCGGTCACGCAGTACGGCGGCTTTGATACCATCACCGCGGCTCTGCCGGTAGGTAAATCCGGCGACGGCTCGCACTGGTGGGATCTCATCTCCGGCATGGGTCCTGCTGCCATCTGCGCATGGTGCCTGACCATGCTGCTTCAGGCATCTCCCTCGGCAAGCACCATTCAGGTCGCAATTTCCGCAAAGAGCGAGAAGGCCGCAAGAAACGGCTTTATCCTCGGCGCGATCCTCATGATCCCCGCAGGCTTCATCTCTGCGATCTTCGGCATCATTGCAGCAGGCTTCTTCCCCGAGCTGGAGGGCAACGCCGCAATGTCTATGGCCGCTGTCACAGCTACCCTGAACCCCGTGGTGTGCGGACTTCTGCTTTCGGGCGTTATGGCCGCGTGCATCTCAACTGCATCGGGTCTGCTCGTCTCCCTCTCTACAATGACCACCAATGACTTCATTCTCCGCTTCTTCAAGCCCGATATGGCCGACGAGAAGCAGGTAGTCACCTCCCGCTGGATCATCGTTGCATACAGCGCCGCCGCTTATATCATCGCTACTCAGGTATCGAGCATCCTCGGAGCCATCATGAGCGTTCTGACCCTGTGGGCACCCTACACCATCCTTATGTTCGGAGTGTTCTTCTTCTCCAAGACGCTCAAGAAGTCCAGCGGCTGGGTCGTATTCGGTCTGGGCATCGTTACGTTCGTGCTCTGCAAGTTCATCGCTCCCTCGCTCTCCATCGCGGGTCAGCCCATTTACACGGTATTCATCGTCTCCCTTGCAGCCTATATCCTCTGCGCCATATTCGACAAGCGGGTCTGCTTCGAGGGTGAATACAAGTATCAGGAAGTATAGCGATTTTCTCTCCTTATATAAACACTGCACTTACACAGCCCTGCACACGGAGCGCCCTACGGCGCTCCGCGCAGGCCTGACTGCCGCAAGGCGGCAGCCGGTTTTTCGATTTATCAGATGAGGAGGTTTGCCGGTGAATGATCTTATTGCTAAAAAGCTCACCGAAAACGCAAAAAACTTTGTAATTATCGGCGAAGCGGGCTCCGGTAAAACCGAGGTTTCACTCAATCTTGCGCTGGCTATGCACAAGGCCGGCGGCAAACAGGTCCATTTTTTCGATATGGATCAGACAAAGCCCATTTTCCGGGCAAGAGACAGCAGCAGCTTCGTCACTCTCGGCGGCGTTATCTTCCACTGTCAGGAGCAGCTTATGGATGCCCCCATCGTTGCCTCGGGCGTTATCGAGCGCCTGCGCGATCCGGACAGCATCGTGCTGCTCGATATCGGCGGCGGTGCATACGGCAGCCATATGATCGGCCAGTTTGCCGGATACCTGAACGATCCGGCCACCAAGGTCGTGTATCTGATCAACCCCTACCGCCCGTGGTCGGGCAGTCGGGAGGATATCGGCGAAACGATATCAAGAACTGTGGGCGCGGCGCATCTTGAAAAAATTTCTGTTGCGGCGAACCCGAATTACGGACCGGACACAACTCCGGAGGATGTCCTCAACGGTATCGGCAGACTGCGCGGGATGTTTCCCGAAACGGAGCTTGAGTTCGTCTGCGCCATGGACGGCATTGCAGCTGCCGTTGCGCAAAAATGCAGCTTACCCGTGTTTACAATTGAACTGAACACCGTGCCCGAATGGCTGCGGTGAGGTTCCGAGAATAATTAAAAGGAGTGTTTTCAAATGGCAAAAGGAAGGATTGAGATATATATTGAAGCCTGCAAGAGCTGCCTCTACTGTGTTGCGACCTGCCCGAAAAAGGTCCTCGGCACAACGGAGGCGACGAATGCAAAGGGCTATCAGTATGTTCAGCCCCTTGAACCTGAAAAATGCATAGGCTGCGGCATGTGTGCCCGCATTTGCCCCGATGCAGCTATCTCTGTATTCAAGGAGGAAGAATAAAATGTCAGATAAGATCTTTATGAAAGGCACAGAGGCAGTCGCGGAGGCGGCTATCCGCGCAGGCTGCCGCTTCTTCGCGGGCTACCCCATCACACCGCAGAACGAAATGCCCGAGTACATGTCACGCAAGCAGCCTCAGGTGGGCGGTGTGTTCATTCAGGGCGAGAGCGAGGTCGCTTCCGTAAACATGGTCTTCGGCGCAGCTGCGGCAGGCGTGAGGTGCATGACGAGCTCGTCCTCGACCGGCATCGCGCTCAAGAGCGAGGGCATTGCCTTCCTTGCCGGTGCGAGACTTCCGTCCGTCATCGCAAACTTCCAGCGCGGCGGCCCCGGCATAGGCGATATAAAGCCCGCGCAGCAGGATTATTTTGAAGCTACCAAGGCCTCCGGCAACGGCGGCTTCCAGATGCTCGTTTTTGCTCCCGCCTCCGTTCAGGAAGCCGTGGATATGACCTACGAGGCATTTGAAAAGGCAGACCAGTATCTGCGCCCGACCTATCTCCTTCTTGACGGCGTTATCGGCACGATGATGGAGCCGGTCGTTCTGCCCGAGGCAAAGAGCGACGAGGAGATCGCAAGGCTCCGCGAGGAGAAGAAGGCGTATGCCGCGATCGGCAGAAACGGCGGCGAGGCGCATTCGGTCATGTGCGGCCCCGGCCTGTCAAACAAGCTCAATCAGGAGCTGATGAACAAAGAAGACGCGGCGCTGTACGAGGTATGGGCTCGTGACGAGGTCGCATATGAATTTGACGTTCCCGAGGATTCGGAGCTCGTGCTCACCGGCTACGGCACCTCCGGACGTATAGCAAAGTCCGCGGTAAAGCTCCTGCGCAGGGAGGGCTACAAGGTCGGCTTTATCCGTCCTCTCATGGTCAATCCGTTCCCCGCGGAGGCATTTGAAAGGCTGGACTACTCCAAGCTCAAGGGCATACTGGTCGCGGAAATGTCCATTCCCGCCCAGTACGGCGCGGATGTCAAGCTGGCCGTCCACGGGCGCACCGAAATCGCAACCGCACTTTCTTCCGGCGGCCAGATCCTTGACCGCGGCTATGTTCTCGAACAGGCCAGGAAGCTGTACGGCGACAAGTAATGGGAGGGATCAAAAATGAGTGAACAAGTAGTATATACCCGTCCGAGCGGTATTTATGACGGCGCTGTCACAGGTTTCTGCCCCGGCTGCATGCATTCGGCTGCCGTAAAGACGATCCTTGAGGTCCTCGACGAGCTGGATATGGTTCAGAAGACGACTTGGGTGCAGGGCGTTGGCTGCGGCGGTCTTGCGTTCAACTATATGAATCTTGATACTATCACCGCACCTCACGGGCGCTCCTGCGCGGTCGCCAGCGGCTTCAAGCGATGCAGTCCCGAGACGTTAACCTTCACCTATCAGGGCGACGGCGATCTGGCGGCGATCGGTCTGGCGGAGACCATGTCCGCCGCAAACCGCGGCGAAAACTTCACCGTTATCTTTATAAATAACGGCACCTACGGCATGACCGGCGGCCAGATGGCACCCACCACGCTGATCGGCGCGAAGGCTACCACCGCTCCCTACGGCAGAAAGCCCGAGGAGCACGGCTACCCGCTGCACATGTGCGAGCTGCTCAGCCAGCTCGATGCTCCCGCATACATTTCCCGCGTGACCTTTGCAAGCGTTCCCGAGGCGATCAAGGCAAAGGCCGCGATCAAGAAGGCATTCGAGTATCAGATGGCCGGCAAGGGCTTCAGCTTTGTTGAGATCGTGTCCAACTGTCCCACAAACTGGGGTATGACGCCTCTTGCATCTGTTGACCATATAAAGAATGTCATCCTGAAGGAATTCCCTCTCGGCGAATTCCGTGCAAAGTAAGGAGGCTGTAAATATGGAAAAATCTATAATCATTGCGGGCTTCGGCGGTCAGGGCGTTATGGTCATCGGCCAGCTGCTGTCCTACACCGCGTGCGAGACCACCGACAAGTTCGTGACTTACTTTCCCTCATACGGTGCCGAGCAGCGCGGCGGTACGGCAAACTGCTATGTCGTCATTTCCGACGAGGAGGTCGGCGCACCCAAGGTAAATCAGGCCGATATGCTGGTCGTGCTCAACGAGCCGTCCATGGAGCGCTTTAAAGACGCGGTCGTCCCCGGCGGCACGGTCGTTGTAAACAGCAGCATCGTAAAGCACGTTCCCGAGTATGACGATGTCACCGTCGTAAAGGTCGATGCGGGCAATATTGCGATAGAGCTTGGCAACCCGAAGGTAATGAACCTCGTTGTCACCGGCGCGATAATCGGAGTTTCCGACATTCTCCCCGTGGAGAATGTCCTGCAAACCGCGTTCAAAAAGCTCGGTGCAAAGCGTCCCGAGCTCAATCCCCTCAATGAGGCGGCCTTCCGCCGCGGACTTGAGATAGGCATTGCGGCCAAAAAGCAAGCGTAAGCCTCTTTTCCGTGCGATGCCCTGTGTGGGTACATTAAAATATATCCGAACAGGGTCATCGCCGCAAAAAATGACCCTTCCGACAACAGCTTATCGGAAGGGTTTTATTGAAAACCGGTATCAGTCCTCAATGCGCGGCATGGAGCCGTCGGAGGTCGAATAGGAAAGCAGCATGGTCTTGTACTCCTTCATGCAGCGCGTGACATCCTTGTCTCTTATGGATTCATAAATGAAATAGTGAATGTCGCGGTGCTCGTATTTCTTGAAGTGCTCCGGCTTCCATTTGGAGGTACACAGCAGCATGAAGTCATAAAGCGCATCGTGTATCATGGCGAAGGTGTATATATAATACTGATTATGCGTCATCTTGTATATCTGCTCGTGGAAGGCAAGGTCGCTGGCCGCCGTAGCGCGGATCCACTCCTCGTCCACGGGATGGTCATACTCGGTGTAGGACATGTATATTTTGGTGTGCTCGCTTGCAAGCCGCTCAAGCTCCTTGAGCTCCTCCTCTGTGGCAAGCTTTGCCGCAAGGCGGACGCACTCTATCTCCATGGTCATTCTGAAGTTTATCAGATCCTCCATGAGGTTTGAGTTTATATAGAAAACCGAGGCGGCTCGTATATAATCTTCAAAGTTGAAGTCAACGACGAAGCTTCCGCTGCCTGTGCGCGTTTCGATAACGCCCATTGCATTGAGCTTCTGAAGTGCGCCGCGGACGGTGAGCCTGTTTACCCCGAAGCTTTCCGCAAGCTCGGCCTCGGAGGGCAGCTTGTCTCCCGCCTTCCATTTGCCGCTGGATATGTTCTCGGCTATTATCTTATATATTTGGTCGGACATGGAGCTCTTGTTGATTTTCTGGTTTTCGATCACGGCAATATCTCTCGTTTCAAGCTAATTAATGTTTAAATAACAAGCAATATTATACACGGTTATTTGTGATTTTTCAAGCAAAAAAGGAGGATTAAATATGAAAATAGCAATGATAGGCTCCGGCGCGGCGGGCAGCGTTTTCGCGGCATACCTGAAAAAAGGCGGCGCTGACGACATCACCCTCGTAGATCTTTACAAGGCGCATATGGACAAGGTCGCCGCCGACGGCCTTGTGATGAAGGATCCCACGGGCGAGTATCTGCTCAAGGGTTTCAAGACCGCAGCCAGCGCAGAGAACATCGGCATCATGGACATTGTTATCATCATGGTCAAGGCCACGCAGACCGACAGAGTAATGGAAAGCGTTCTCAAATGCGTAGGCCCCGACACGGTCGTCGTGTCCTTGCAGAACGGCCTCGGCAACGACGAGCGCCTTAAAAAGTATGTCGCGGAGGATCGCATCATATACGGCTGCGGTAATATGGGAACAGAACTCCCCGAGCCCGGCGTATGCGTATCCAAGCCCTTCCCCGGCAACAACATGTTCTTCGGTCCCGTTGTGAAGTGCGCCCGCACCGATGAGGTCGGCCTGTACCTTGAGGACTGCTTTGCAAAGGGCGGCATAGGTCCGAAGTATTATGACGATGTACGTCCCTATGTATGGCGCAAGGCGACCTCCAACAGCGGCTTCAACACCATGTGCGCGATACTCAGAATGAAGGTAAAGTATGTCGCCGCAAACGAGAACGGCATCAACCTCGTGTGGAAGATCTGGCGCGAGGCGGCTGACGTATCCGAGGCGCTGGGCATTGAGGGCATCTGGGACTACACCGTCAACAACTATCCCAATGTCCTTGAATCGATCAGCGATTACTATCCCTCGATGGCGCAGGATGTCGTTATCAACGAAAGGGAGACCGAGGTCACCTGTCTGACCGGCGCGATCTCCGATTACGGCAGAAAGGTCGGCGTTCCGACTCCCGCCTGCGATATCCTCACCGATGTTATCAAGTGCATCGAGGCAAACTACGAGCATATGTACAAGGGCTGATATAAGGGCAAAACACACGGCCACACGATCAAAGCTGATCGTGTGGCCGTTTTTGCGATTGCTTGAGCTTTATTTGAGCAGTGCCTTGATATCTTCCTCGGGAGTGGTGATGGGGGCGATGCCGAAGTTTTCAACAAGGAAGTTGAGAACATTGGGCGAGACGAACGCCGGAAGCGTGGGGCCGAGGCGTATGTTTTTGATGCCCAGATACAGCAGCGTCAGCAGGATGCACACGGCCTTCTGCTCGTACCACGAGAGCACCATCGACAGCGGCAGGTCGTTTACGCCGCAGCCGAATGCATCGGCAAGCGCGACGGCGATCTGAATTGCGCTGTATGCGTCGTTGCACTGACCCACGTCCATCAGGCGCGGCAGTCCGCCGATCGTGCCGAGGTCGAGGTCGTTGAAGCGGTACTTGCCGCAGGCGAGCGTCAGAACGACGGTGTCGGCGGGAGTCTGCTTTACAAATTCGGTGTAGTAGCTGCGTCCGGGACGCACGCCGTCGCAGCCGGCGACGAGGAAGAAGTGCTTTATATCTCCGGCCTTCACAGCCTCTATGACCTTGTCGGCAACGCCGAGCACGGTGCCGCGGGCAAAGCCGGTCATGACCGTGCTGCCGCCGTTTATGCCGGTAAATGCCTTGTCCTCGCTGTAGCCGCCGAGCTCAAGCGCCTTTTCGATGACGGGCGTAAAGTCCTTGTCCTCGCCGATGTGGTTTGCCTCGGGATAGGACACCAGCGCCGTCGTGAACACGCGGTCAGAGTAGCTCGCCTTCGGTGGCATGAGGCAGTTGGTGGTGTACAGTACCGGCGCGGGAAGCTCCGCAAATTCCTTCTGCTGGTTCTGCCATGCCGTGCCGAAATTGCCCTTGAGATGAGGGTATTTCTTCAGCTCGGGATAGGCGTGAGCCGGCAGCATCTCGCCGTGGGTGTAGATGTTTATGCCCTTGCCCTCAGTCTGCTCGAGCAGCAGCTTCAGGTCGCGCAGATCGTGGCCGGTGATGACGATAAACGGACCCTTTTCCACGCTCAGGGGAACGGTCACGGGCACGGGTGTGCCGTAGGTCTCGGTGTTGGCCTTATCCAGCAGCGCCATGCATTTGAGGTTCTTCTCGCCGACCTCCATGACTATGGGCAGCAGTTCGTCCATGCCCCAGTCCTCGCCGACGGCAGCGAGTGCCTTGACGAAGAAGGCGTTTACCTCGTCGTCGGTGTAGCCGAGCACCATTGCGTGATGCGCATAGGCGGCCACGCCGCGAATACCGAAGAGGATGAGGCTCTTGAGGCTGCGGATATCCTCCTGCGCGCTCCAGAGCTCGTTCATGTCATAATCTCCGCAGCAGCAGGCGGGTGCAAGCTTCGCCCTCTGCGCATGTACGCGCCCGATCAGCTCGCTGATGGTCTTTTCGTTGAAGTTTACATTGGTGACGGTGGTGAACAGTCCCTCGATCATGAGCTTCCATGTCTCGCTGCCGAGCTCCTTGCCCGAGGCTGCCCTTGCAAGTCCCACGAGCGCACCAGTCAGCTCGTCCTGAAGCTTTGCCACGTCTGCGGTCTTGCCGCAAACGCCGGCCTTACCCGTACAGCCGGTGCAGCCGGCTGTCTGCTCACACTGGAAGCAGAACATTTTGTTTTCCATATCTTACCCTCACTTTCTTTTTCGGCTTGGTTTAATCCAATATTCTTCCGTCCGTGGAGATCGTCACGACCTGCCACGGAATGAACTTGCCGCTGTTCTGTAGTGCGGTTTTTGCCGCGTGCTCCAGTCCGCCGCAGCAGGGGACCTCCATGCGCACGACGGTGACGCTCTTTATGTTGTTATTGCGGATGATCTCGGTGAGCTTTTCGGAGTAATCCACGCTGTCGAGCTTGGGGCAGCCGACGAGCGTGATGTGCCCCTTTATAAAGCGCTCATGGAACGCGGCAAAGGCGTAGGCCGTGCAGTCGGCGGCTATGAGCAGCTTTGCCCCGTCAAAATACGGAGCGGAGACCGGCACGAGCTTTATCTGCACCGGCCACTGCGACAGGCGGCTGACCGCCTCCGTGCTCGGGGCCTGCCCGCTGCACTCGGCGTGCTCTATACGCTTCGACTGCGTGCCGGGGCAGCCGCAGGGGAGCTTCATGCCCTCTTTTTTCATCTTTTCCTGCATCTTTTTGCGCTTGTTTTCCAGAACGGCAGCCTCGTCGTAAGCGGCAGCCTCGCGCTCAACGAAGGTGATAGCTCCCGTCGGGCAGCCGGGCAGGCAGTCGCCCAGTCCGTCGCAGTAGTCGTCGTGCATGAGCTGCGCCTTGCCGTCAACCATGGCTATTGCGCCCTCGTGGCAGGCGGCGGCACAGGCTCCGCAGCCGTTGCACTTTTCCTTGTCTATCTCAATAATGCGTCTCTTCACAACAGCACCTCCTTGATTTCATGCCTCAAATATAATATAATAAACTCAACAAGTCTGTTGAATTTTCAACGAAAGAGGATTTTTATGAAAGAATTTTTACCTGTTATCCGCGCTTCCCAGCTTTTTTCGGGGATATCGGAGGAGGAGCTGGACGCGATGCTCGGCTGTCTGGGCGCAAAAAAAGAAAGCTTCCCGAAGGACGCTTTCCTGCTTCGTGCCGGCGATACGGCGGAGGCCATAGGCTTTGTGCTGTCCGGCAGTGTGCTTATTATACAGGAGGATATCTGGGGCAACCGCAACATCGTTTCAAGGGTGGGAGCGGGACAGACCTTTGCCGCTGCCTTTGCCTGCGCGCCGGGCTCGGTGCTGAATGTGAGCGTCACGGCGGAAACGCCCGTTACGGTGATGCTTCTGAACGTAAAGCGCGTGCTGAACGTCTGCTCGTCGGCCTGTACGCATCACAGCCGGATAATCCGCAATCTTTTAGGCGAGCTTGCCGAGAAAAATCTGCGCTTCGGCGAAAAGCTGACGCACATGGGTCAGCGCAGCACACGGGCAAAGCTCATGTCCTATTTTTCCGCCGAGGCGCAGCGTCTCGGGAAATATGAGTTCGACATTCCGTTTTCAAGGCAGCAGCTGGCCGACTACCTCGCTGTCGAGCGCAGCGGTCTGTCGCTCGAGCTCGGCAAAATGCGCGCCGAGGGTCTGCTGGATTTCCGCAAAAACCACTTTATTCTTTCAACGGCAGCAAACAGAGCGAATATGTAAGGCAGTTAAAACAGCTCGGGATACAGGAACTGCGCTATGGCCTCGACGGTCGAAACGCAGCGTATGCCGGGCATCGCGTCCTCCAGCGACAGGCGTATGAAGCGCTCGTTCTTCACGCAGTCGAGCTGCGAAAGCTGTTCATCGGCCTTGAGCGCGGCGACCTTGTCGTCGTAGCTTGAGCCCGTATAGTCGTGGATGATGATGCACCACGGGTCTGCGGCGGCGAGCTCTGAGGCCTCGACGACGTCCCACTCCTTTGTGAGCTCGCTGAAGGCGTTCACGCCTCCGGCGGCGCAGATGTACGCCGATTCGATGTTCGAGCTGCCCGCGGTATAGAGCTTATCGCCGATGAAGCTGTCGAGCACGAACACGCTTTTCGGCTCGCTCACGTCGCCGAGCTTGCCGGAAAGAGCCTCCAGACTCACGCTCTGCTCGCTGACGAGCGCATCTATATTGCCGACAAGGAACACCTTGCCCAGCTCGCGCAGCTCGTTCCACAGCGCGTCGATGGTCTCGGCCTCGCTGACATATACGCATATACCGGCGCTTTCAAGCTGAGCTACCGTCAGCTCGTCGTCGAATATCCACGAGCTTGCGTACAAAAAGTCGCAGCCGCTGCCGATTATCTGCTCTGCGGTGGGATAGCCGACGCTGAGCGTGGGAATGCTCGCTACCGCGTCGGCGTATTCCGGCAGAGCGCCGAGCGAATGATTTTCCATGCATTTGCCGATGACCTTGTCCTCGAGGCCGAGTGCACAGAAGACCTCTGTGCAGTTGGGACCGGCAGTCACGACCTTCTGAGGAAGCGAGGTGACGGTGCTGAGCTTGCCGTGATTGCGGAAGCTCACGGGCGCATAGCTGCTCTCCGGTGTCGGCTCCGCCGTGGGCTGTGCGCTCGGCTCGGGTTCGCTGCCCTTACATGCGCACAGTGAAAATGCCATAGCAAGGCACAGTAAAAGTGCGATTATTCTTTTCATATCTGTCTCCTTCTCGAGAAAAGCTGATCACAGATAATATAACATTATATAATTGGCAATTCAACAATAAAAAAGTCGTTGAGCGGGAGAGAAATATGTGTTACTATATATATTTGTCGAAAAGTATCTTCCGGAGGCATTGATATATGGATGAAACTACTGTCTTAGATGAAATACAGGCCGGAAAAACGGCTCAGACGGAGAAAAAAGGCCGCAGCGGCAGGCATTCCAAGCCGCCCCGCGGCGGCAAAAGGAAAAGCGGCGGCAAAAAAGGGCTGAAGATAGCGCTGGGCATCATCCTTGTGCTCGCGGCGCTGGCTGCCGTTTTCGTGTTCGTGGTCTACGGCGGACGGCACCTGTATCTCCGCTCGGAGCTCGGCAGCGGAACGCCCGAGGCCTCGGCGTTCATGAAAAACGGCGCGGAGGCAAGCTATGTAGGCGACGCAGATATAAGCAGCTCCAAGGAGGGCACCTACATACTCAAGGTCCAGAGCGGCGGCAAGGTGCGTCCCGAGCTTCTTATCGTGCGCGATACGAAGGCTCCGACGACGGACACCACCGAAAAACAGATAACGGTTGACGATAAATCGCTCACGGCTCTCGACGCGCTCGGCGATGTAAAGGATGCGTCCGAGTTCACTGCAACGTGGGTAAAGGAGCCGAGCTACGGCGAGGCTGGCACATATGATTGCAGCATAAAGCTTGAGGATGCCTGCGGCAACAGCCGCACGGCAAAGCTCACCGTCAAGGTGCTCGGCCTTGTCGAGCTCCTTGAGCACGAGGCAGGCGACCCGCGCCCGCAGCTCAAGGACTTCATGGTCGTCGAGCGCGACGATGCAAGCTTCGTTACCGAGCTTGACGATATCACATGGGATAAGCTCGGCGACTATGAGATCAAGGTCGAGTTTGACGGCAAGACCTATACCTCGACCCTGCGCATAGAGGACACCACCGCGCCCGAGCCCGATATGATCCCGACGGCGGTCGTTGCCGGAGGAAAGCTCGAAGCAAAGGACCTCGTCCTCAGCGACGGCGACGCGAGCGAGGTCAGCTATGAATTTACCTCCGAGCCCGTCATCTCCAAGGTCGGCACGGTATCCTGCGGCATAAGGGCGACGGACGCAGCCGGAAACAGCATGGACACAAGAGGCAAGATCATAGTCTGCGACGCGATAGCTGAGCTTGAAGCGTCGATGAGCACCGTGACGGAAAGCGACATTCTCGCCGCGCTGGGCTCGGACTACGCCGGATATAAGATGGAGAGCGCGGCCTTCGAGCGCACGTCTCTGGGCGCACACGCCGTCGTGTTTTCAAAAAACGGTGAAAAGCTCACCGTCGGCGTTGTGATAAAGGACACGACAGCA
Source organism: Hallerella sp. (assembly GCA_963620985.1). GTDB lineage: Bacteria > Bacillota > Clostridia > Oscillospirales > Oscillospiraceae > F23-B02. The sequence goes on from CAVFCI010000013.1 coordinate 32,300, forward strand.
CCCACGGCCGAGGGCATCGACTGTCAGTGCAGCACCGGCTACTACTGCGAGCCGATAAAGTTCGTGACCAACCTTTCTGACATGTCGAGAGTAAGGGCAAGCTTCGTAAACGAGCCTGACTGGAGCGTTGAGGGCGAGCAGGCGGTGCAGATAGTTCTCACCGACCGCTTCGGGAACTCATCGACCGTGGACGCGAAGGCGGTCATATCGCCGGATAAAACAGCGCCCGTGATCTACGCAGCCCGCGACAGATACTGCTACGTCGGCGAGGCAGTATCCTATTTCAAGGAGGTCTTTGCCGAGGATAACGCAGACCCCGAGCCCGAGCTCACGGTCGATAAGTCCAAGGTCGATGCAAAGACCGCCGGAGTATACGACGTAACATACACCGCAACCGACCACGAGGGCAACAGCTCGTCGGTAACGGTAAAGTTCACCTTCATTGAAAAGAAGATCAGCGACGAGCAGCTCGACGAGGTGGTCGATAAGATCATCGGCGAGATCCTCACCGACGACATGACCGTGCCCGAGCAGGCCGCCGCGATATATGACTACTGCTACAGCAACATTCTCTACACCGGAACCTCCGACAAGACCGACTGGAAGAGCGAGGCCTATCGCGGCCTGACCGAGGGCGTGGGCGACTGCTTCACCTTCTACTCGTCAAGCTATGCGCTGCTGCAGAGGATAGACTGTCAGGTGCTCAGCGTTGAGCGACTTAACGGCAAGACCCAGCACTTCTGGTGCCTCGTAAACCTCGGCACGGGCTGGTATCACTTCGACTCCTGCAACGTCGGCCCCGAGCATCTGTACTGCTTCATGAAAACGACCGCGGAGCTCGTGCAGTACAGCCAGCAGTACTGGCGCTTTGACACGACGCTGTATCCGGCGGTCGAGACAGTGCCGTATTCGATGAACTGAAAATGAAAAACGTACTTGAATTTCTGGAAAAAACAGCGCCGCGCCTCGGCGATAAGACGGCCATTTCCGACGGGGAGGAGAGCCTGAGCTTTTCGGAGCTTATAGGCCTCTCCCGCGCTGGAGGCTCGGCTCTCATAAGCCGTGGCTTTAAGGGCGAGCCTGTCGCGGTGTTCATGAAAAAAGCGCCGAAGACCGTGGCCGCGTTTTTCGCGGTGCTCTATGCCGGCTGCTATTACGTCCCGCTGGATGCGTCGATGCCGCTGTTCAGGCTGCAAATGATATTGCAGCGCCTGAGCCCGAGAGCGGTCATATGCGACGAAGGCTCCCGCGAGCTTGCCGGACGCCTCGCGCCCGAGGGCAGCGTCATAGAGGCAGAAGAGCTTTTCGCCGCGCCGGAAAATGCCGAGGCTCTGAGTGCCGTGCGCGCACAGAGCATTGACACAGACCCCGCGTATATCGTCTTTACCTCCGGCAGCACCGGCGTTCCCAAGGGAGTCACCGGCAGCCATCGGGCGCTCATAGACTATGCAAACGCCCTGTGCCCCGTTATAGGCGCGGATGAGGACAGCGTCTTTGCCATGCAGGTGCCGCTGTATGTCGATGCCTGCCTGAAGGAGCTGCTGTCGGTCATAAAATGCGGCTCGACGGTCTATCTCATGCCGCAGAGCCTGTTCACGATGCCGCTCAGAGCAGTGGAGTTTTTAAATGAGCACAGGGTCAACACCGTCTGCTGGGTTGCCTCGGCGCTGACGATAATATCCGGCCTCGGCGCGTTCGAGGAGCTCAGACCGCAGTATATGAAAACGGTCTGCTTCGGCAGCGAGGTGTTCCCCGTAAAGCAATTGCAGCTCTGGCAGGCAGCCTGCCCCGACGCAAGGTTTATTAACCTCTACGGCCCGACGGAGGCCACCGGCATGTCCTTTTACTTCGTTGTTGACAGGGACTTTAAGGACGGCGAGCCCATCCCCGTCGGCAGACCCTTTGACAACACGGGCTTTATGCTCCTGCGCGGCGACGATACGCAGGCCGATGCAGGTGAAACGGGCGAGATATGCATACGCGGCACGGCGCTCACGCACGGATATTTTGACGATCCCGAGCGCACGGCGGCAGCCTTTACGCAAAACCCCCTCAACCCGCACTATCCCGAGCTCATATACCGCACGGGAGACCTCGGCAGGCTCAACGATCGCGGCGAGCTGGTGTTCGTCTCGCGCAAGGATCACCAGATAAAGAACATGGGGCACCGCGTCGAGCTCGGCGAGATAGAATCCTGCGCCGACGGCTGCGAGGGCGTTGTGCGCTCGTGCTGCCTGTTCAATAAGGAAAAGGGTAAAATATTCATGTTCTATATGGGCACGGCAGACGAGAAGTCACTCGGCAGATACCTCAGAGCAATGCTCCCGCGCTATATGCAGCCGTCAAGGATAAGGCGGCTGGACGCTCTGCCGCTTCTGGAAAACGGCAAGATAGACAGAAACCTATTACAAACGGAGATATGACCATGGACGAAATTCTTGAAATACTCAACGGCCTCGGCCTTGATGCTGACTTTGAAAACTGCACGACGCTCATAGACGACGGCATACTCGAAAGCCTCGATATCGTGACCGTTATAGCCGAGCTGTCGGATGCCTTTGACATCACCATTCCCGCGCGCGATATCGTGCCGGAGAACTTCAACTCCGCCGAAGCCATGCTGAACATGGTAAACCGCCTGCTTGACGAGTAAGCCGTGCTGTTTACATCCTATGGCTTCATAGCCTTCCTCGCGCTGCTTTTTGTACTGTATTATATAATACCCAAGCGCCTTCAGTGGCTGCTGCTGCTTGCCGCAGACCTCGTGTTTTACGCCTGCGCCGGCTGGCAGGGGCTCTGCTTCATGGCGGCGACGGTCGTCGTCTCATGGACAGCGGCAAACCTCATGGGCGCGTCGTTCTCAGGGCAGAGGGCGTACCTTGCCTCCGAGGATGGAAAAGCGCTCGACAGGGAAAAACGCAGGGCGTATAAAAAGCAGTGCGAAAAGCGCCGCAGGCTCATATTCGTGCTCGCGCTCGCGGCCGACCTCGGCATACTCGCGGCGCTCAAATACACGAACTTTCTTATCAACAACGTAAATGCCCTGTTTTCCGCAGAGCTTGCCTCGGTCGATTGGGTGCTGCCGCTCGGCATATCGTTTTACACCTTCCAGACCGTAAGCTATGTCATCGACGTGTACTGGGAGAAGACCGAGCCGGAAAAAAGCCTGCTGCGCACCGCGCTGTTCACGTCCTTCTTTCCGCTGCTCATTCAGGGACCCATCTCGCGCTTTAACGACCTGAAGACGACGCTGTACGCCGAGCACAAGGCCGACTTCAAGCAGATATCCTTCGGCTTGCAGCGCATACTATGGGGCTATTTCAAAAAGCTCGTCATTGCCGACAGGCTGCTTGTCGCGGTGACGGCGCTGTGCGGCGATCCTGAGGCGTACACGGGCGCGTATGTGTTCATCGGCGCTGTGCTGTATGCCGCCGAGCTCTACGCCGACTTCACCGGCGGCATAGACATAACCATAGGCGTTGCGCAGGTTCTGGGCATAAAGGTTCAGGAGAACTTTATCCGTCCGTATTTTTCGCGCAATATCGCCGAGTACTGGCGGCGCTGGCACATCTCGATGGGCACATGGTTCAAGGACTATATCTTCTATCCGCTGTCCGTCGCGCCGTGGCTTCTGAAGCTTTCAAAGTCCGTGCGCAAAAAAATATCGGGAGGCTTCGGAAGAAAGCTGCCGGTCTATGTTTCGACCATCGTCACATGGTTCCTCACGGGACTGTGGCACGGCGCCGCGTGGAACTTCGTCGTGTGGGGACTTTTAAACGCCTTCTTCATCCTGCTGGCCGAGGAGTTCAAGCCCCTGTCGCAGCGCTTCCGCGCAAGGCACAAGAGGCTCGTGTCCGGCTTCGGCTACAGGGTGTTTGAAACGCTCAGAACATTTCTGCTCATGTGCTCGCTGCGCGTTCTCGACTGCTACCGCGACGTGGCGGTGTCGTTCCGCGCTCTGGGCACGGTGTTCACGGAGCTCAACTGGCACGAGGCCTTTTCGGGAGCGCTTTTGCAGCTCGGCCTGAGCGGAGCCGACTACGCCGTCGCCTTTGCCGGCGTTGTGCTCATGTTCTCCGTCTCCTGCGTGCAGGAAAAGCACGGCAGTGTGCGCGAGCTTCTATGGGAAAAGCCCGTTTTGAGCTATGCTGCGTTCTTCATCCTCGCCCTCGCGGTGCTCACCTTCGGTGCATACGGCGTGGGCTACGATGCGTCGCAGTTTATCTATAATCAGTTCTGAGGTCATAAATGAGCGAAAAAAGCAAGAAAAAACTGCATATCAGATGCCTTGCGCTGTTTATCGTGCTGCTGTGCGCGGCACTGTGGCTGCTGGGCAGGATATTCGAGCCGAAATACATGTCGGGCGTTCTGGAGGGCGCGATGACGCGGGAGTATTATGAAGAGGAGAATCCGCACGATGTCATATTCGTCGGAGACTGCGAGGTCTACGAGAACTTTTCTCCCGTCACGATGTGGGAGGAAGAGGGCATAACTAGCTACATCCGCGGCTCTGCGCAGCAGCTCATCTGGCAGTCGTACTACCTGCTCGAGGAGGTCTTTGAGCGCGAAAGCCCGAAGGTCGTGGTATACAATGTGCAGTCGATGAAGTACGACACGCCGCAGAGCGAGGCCTATAACCGCATGACGCTCGACGGTATGCCGTTATCAAAGCATAAGATAGACGCGATAAAAGCCTCCGCGACCGAGGACGAGGAGCTTATAAGCTACCTTATCCCCTTCCTGCGCTATCACTCGCGCTGGTCGGAGCTCACGAGCGAGGACTTCGAGTATGCCTTTCACCGCGACAGCGTGACGATAGCGGGCTATCTCATGCGCGCGGATATCGAGCCCATGACAAAGCTCCCCACCGCGCCGGTGCTGGACGACTACACGATAGGCGATACCTGCTGGGAATACCTTGACAAAATGCAGAAGCTGTGCGATGCTAACGGAGCAAAGCTCGTGCTCATAAAATCGCCGAGCCTGTGGCCTCACTGGTACGAGCAGTGGGACGAGCAGATAAGCGATTACGCCGCCGAGCACGGCCTTGACTATATCAATCTCTTGAACGTATCCGACGAGATCGGCATAGATATGCAGACGGACACCTACGATGCCGGCCTGCACCTGAATATCTACGGAGCGGAAAAGCTCTCGCGCTATTTTGCGCAGCTGCTTGCGGATAGCTACGGCGTGCCCGACAGACGGGGCGACGAAGCCCTATCCGCCGACTGGACGGATAAGTGCGAGGCATACTATGAGCTTCTGGCCGCGCAGAAGGCCGAACTCGAGGAATACGGATATCTTAAAAGCTGGACATTGGGGGACGAAAAATGAAAAAAATAATTGCTGCCATCCTTGCCGCCGCCTGCGCTTTTGCGCTGTGCGCCTGCGGCGATGCGGGAAGCGGAGACAACAGCGGAGCAAAGAGCGAATACAAGGCCGATTACGGCGAGCTTTACTACGCCTCGGGCGAGGTGAGGTTCGGCATACTCGATCCCGCAGAGACCGTGCTTGAAGCTCTCGGCGAGCCTGTCAGCACCTTTGAGTCAAACAGCTGCGCGTATCAGGGCAAGGATAAGTTCTATTACTACGACGGCTTTGAGCTGCTGGTAAACGATGTTGACGGCACCGAGCGCGTCACCGGCATCACCCTTGCAGACGACACCGTTTCAAACCCGCAGGGCGTGAAGATCGGCATGGAGCTTGACGAGGCGCTCGCGCTCATGGACGGCATAGAATACACGCAGACGGGCGACACATACAAGTTCACCGCCGGCTCGACCCTGTTCAGGATACAGGCCGGCACAGACGGCACGGTAAAGGCTGTCGAATACTCTGTCGCGGCAAACGACAGCGATGCTTGAGGTGCACCATGGCAGGATATAGGAAAGTGAAGCTGGAGGATGTCTTTGCCGACATCGAAAAGATAATGGGCTCGTCCATCTCGGATGCCGAAAAAAGCGCCGAGCTGCGCAAAAAGGGCGCTGCTGCCTACGATAATGAGGACGACCCCGCAGCAGCGGCGTATTACGACGAGGCGATAGCCCTCGGCTGCATCGAGGCCGAAACGCTGCCGGAGCTGCTGTTCCGCTGCGGCGTGAGCTTTGCAAAGCTTGAAGAGAAAAAATCCTTTGACTTTCTAAAGCGTGCAGCTGAACTCGGCCACGTCAAGGCCATGCTGAACCTCGCCGTGTGCTATCAGAAGGGCGCGGGCACGTCCAGAAACGAAAAGGAGTGCTACAAATGGGCGCTCGCGGCGGCGGAGGCCGGTGATGTCGAGGCGATGTATATCTGTGCGCTGTGCTCCGAGCAGGGCTTCGGCACGAAGAAAAATCCGGAGGAGGCCTTTGCCCGCTTCAAGCGCGCCGCCGAGGCCGGAGTGGTCGATGCAATGTACAAGACCGCGCTCAACCATGACCGCGGCGAGGGCACCTTCCCAAACCCGCAGGCGGCGTTCGAGTGGTTCAAGAGCGCAGCCGAGATGGGGCATCCCGACGCTCAGCACGATCTTGCCGTGTGCTACGCAAACGGTGACGGCACGGCCTCAGACCCCGCCGAGGCCTTCCGCTGGATGAAGCAGTCGGCTGAAAACGGCAACGTGGATGCCATGCGTCTTGCCGGAGGCTGCTATTATAACGGCTTCGGCGTGAAGGAAAACCCGAAAAAGGCCTTTGAGCTGTTCAAAAAGGCCGCGGAGCTCGGCGATGTTGACTGCATGCGCATGACCGGCGACTGCTATGCCCTCGGCAGCGGCGTGAAGCAGGATCGCAACGAGGCAATGCGCTGGTACCGCATAGCCGCCGAGCACGGCGACATGGACTCCCGCGAAATGATGGAAGAATACTGAGCTTATAGAAAATCAAACCGGCAGGAATTTCCCTGCCGGTTTTTATATTGGCCTGTGTGAAATTATGCCGCTCATATCGGGGATCAGCGATGTGCCCAGCTCCGGCCACGGCGACGACAGCGCGTCAAACAGCCCGAGCATGGCATAGGCTGCGACCGCAAGCAGCGCGATAATGACGAGCACAACGATAAAGCCTCTGCGTATGTTTGCCTTTGCGCGGCGGACCTCCTCGTCCTCGCTGCGCCTATTGTTTTTCTTCACGTCACCACCTCCGTGTGACCATTTTACATGATGCGCACTCTTTGTCAATTAACTGACTGTGAACATTGACAAAACGTGCGGCAGACGATATAATAGCAACACACGTTATGCAACGCATGTTGTGTAAAAACGTCTGGAGGGATCATTATGCCGCCGAAAACAAAATTTACGCGCGAGGAGGTCATTGCCGCCGCGCTTGCTATAGTGCGCGAGGGCGGATTGGCAGCGCTCACGGCAAGAGCTCTGGCCGCCCGTCTCGGCTCGTCGGCAAAGCCGGTGTTCGGACTTTTTGAGAATATGCGCGAGGTGCAGCACGAGGTCATGCTTGCTGCAAATGCCGAGTATCAGCACTTTCTGGCTGCGGAAATGATGCGCAATGCATACGAGCCCTATAAGGCCAGCGGCATGGCCTATATTGCCTTTGCGCGGCGTGAAAGAGAGCTGTTCCGGCTCCTGTTCATGCGCGACAGAAGCGAGGAGCTGCCCCAGCCCAAGGATGAGAGCCTTGATATTATCATTGCGCTCATCTCCCGCAATACGGGGCTGAGCGAAGACGAGGCGCGCCGGTTCCACCTTGAAATGTGGGTATTTGTTCACGGCATCGCGTCAATGATCGTCACAAACTATCTCGACTGGGACGAGGAGACCGTGAGCAATGTGCTTACGGATGCGTATCAGGGGCTCAAGTCGCGCTGGTGCGGGGAGGCAAAGGAATGGACGCAATAAAAATAACGGGGCTCACGAAGAAGTATAAGGACGTGACCGCCGTTGACGGACTGGAGCTGACCGTCCGTCAGGGCGAGCTGTTTGCGCTCCTCGGCGTTAACGGCGCGGGCAAAACGACGACGATAAAAATGCTCTCGTGCCTGACAGCGCCCACCTCCGGCGAGGCGTACCTCGGCGGCAGGAGCATAGTTTCGCAGCCGAACGAGGTAAAACGCATCATCGGCGTATCCCCGCAGGAGACGGCGGTCGCCCCGAATCTGACGGTCGGGGAAAACCTCGCGCTCATGTGCGGCGTGTACGGCCTGTCAAAGGAAAAAACGCGGGAAAAGGTGCAGGGGCTGTGCGATGAGTTTGAGCTTGCGGATATCATGCAGCGCAGAGCCGGCAAGCTCTCCGGCGGCTGGCAGCGCAGGCTCAGCATAGCAATGGCTCTTACGGGCGATCCTGAGATACTGTTCCTCGACGAGCCGACACTGGGGCTCGACGTTATTGCCCGCAGCGAGCTGTGGGACACCGTGCGCGGTCTCAAAGGCAAAAAGACCATAATGCTCACAACGCACTACATGGAGGAGGCCGAGGCGCTGTCCGACCGCATAGGCATCATGCGCGGCGGAAGGCTTCTGGCTCTCGGTACGTCGGCGGAGCTCAAGGCGCTGACGGGGAAGGACAGGCTGGAGGATGCCTTTGTTGCGATAGTAAAGGGGGATGGAAAATGAAAATGCTGAGCTTTTCCGAGCGCACGGCAAAGGAGATACTGCGCGACCCCGTGAATCTCGGCTTCGGACTGGGCTTCCCTGTAGTGCTCATCCTGCTGCTTTCGGCGATTCAGGCGAATGTGCCTGTTTCGCTGTTCGAGATCGGCAATCTTGCGCCGGGCATGACGGTGTTCGGCCTTTCGTTCATGACGCTGTTCTCCGCGACGCTTATAGCAAGAGACCGCGAGAGCGCTCTTTTGCAGCGGCTTTACACAACGCCCATGACCGCCGCGGATTTCATCCTCGGCTACACGCTGCCCTTGCTGCCCATAGCGCTTGCGCAGGCGGCTGTGTGCTTCATAACGGCGTTTTTTCTCGGCATGGAGCTCACAGTAAATGCTCTGTGGGCGCTGCTTTTGCTCATTCCGGCAGCGGCTTTTTTCATTTCGCTCGGCCTTTTGTGCGGCAGCATATTTAACGTAAAGCAGGCCGGAGGTATATGCGGCGCACTGCTCACGAACCTCACGGCCTGGCTCTCGGGCATATGGTTTGACCTTGACCTCGTGGGCGGCGCGTTTAAGAAAGCCGCAGGGCTCCTGCCGTTCTGCCATGCGGTAAAGGTCGAGCAGGCCGTCTGCGCGGGCAGCATCGCCGATATCTGGCCCGATCTCGTGTGGGTCATTGCCTACGCCGCCGCAGCGGTGATATTTTCGGTAGTGCTCTTCCTGCGGCAGATGAAGCGGCAATAATAAAAACAGACTGTCAAAGAACCTATGCTGCTGCGTAAGCTGACGGAAGCTGAACACTGCCGCCTGTCAGCGCCCCTTTTCGGCTCTTTTCGCCTTTTTCTCTTTGATGGGCGATAGCCCATCTGCATCAAAGAAAGCCAAAAATCACGCGAAAATTGTCAGCTGACAGGTGCAAGCAGTTTTGACAGAGCTGATTTTTGCTCAGGCAAGGCAAAG
>CAVFCI010000014.1:0-38276 GCA_963620985.1 Hallerella sp.
CAGCAGAAGCAGGCATTTACAGAAAAGTCCTCTGGCGATTATTCGCCAGAGGACGCAGACTGTCAAAAAACCTATGCTGCTGCGGTAAAATATCCGCTCCCTTCGATTCCCGTGAAATGCAAAAATACAGCCCACCTTCCGGTGAGCTGTATTTTTGGTGACCCGTACGGGAATCCTCGCCTGCGGGCGAGCCAGGTCGCGGCTCTGACGTGTCGCCGGCACGTCATTCACTCCCGCTCCCTTCGATTCCCGTAAAGCATAAAAAAATACAGCCCATCTTCCGATGAGCTGTATTTTTGGTGACCCGTACGGGAATCGAACCCATGTTACCGCCGTGAAAGGGCGGTGTCTTAACCGCTTGACCAACGGGCCTAAATTAAGGCGCAGGTAATAATATCTGCGCCTTCTTGGTAGCGGCACCTGGATTCGAACCGGGGACACTGCGGGTATGAACCGCATGCTCTAGCCAACTGAGCTATGCCGCCATTTCTCAAATGAGCAATTGGAATTATACAAGACACAGCTCGGATTGTCAACATATTTTTTCGTTTTTCTTCAATTTTTTAAATCGGAAGGTAAGCGGTCGGGTCAAGGCTTGCCCCATCGCGGCTCATTGCAAAGTGCATATGGCTGCCCTGCCCTATCTCGCACAGGGCGGTCTTGCCGACAGAGCCTATCACATCGCCGCCCTTCACCCTGTCTCCGGCGGCAACGGTCGGCGTATCGGCAAGGTTTGAATAGGTCGTTTTTATGCCCTCGCCGTGGTCGATAACGACCGTCGTGCCGTAGAGATCGTCCTGCGTTACACTCACGACCTCGCCGTCGCCCGCAGCAACGACCACCTCGCCCTGCGGCGCAAGAATGTCGATGCCGTCATGAGTCCGCCAGTCGGCCATCGTAACGTCGTAGCTGAGAGCCTCAACGCTGTAGCCGCGCTCGATCTCGCCAGACACCGGCCAGCGCCACACCGTCTGCTCAGGCCACACGTCGTCCTGAGTCAGAGTGCCCTCGGCTATGACATCCTCCGCTTCCGGCGCTTCCGCTGGCTTGGGAGCCTCGGTGCTCACGGGCGGCTGTGAGCTCGCCTCGGGACGTGCGCTCTGCCTTGCGGCGCTCATTCCCGCATTCAGGCCGTCCGGCGTGTCAGCGCCGCTCATGGCGAGGCTGTAGGCCGATATTCCTATCACGATCACACATAGCGCAAGGACTATGTAAAAGCCCTTGCCGGCAAAAAACCTGTCAAGTCTGCCGCTTTTTTCGTTCTGCATAGATAAAACCTCCTTTATCTATGCCTATTGTTGACCGTTTTTTGCGGGAATATACAAAAACGAAAAGCATAGGCGATGAATATGACTATGACACGCGGCGTACAGCAGCAGGCCGTATGAATATACGCCGGTCGGGTTCAGTCGGGCTTATCTGCATTTTGTATCATTATTCCGTCGGCTTCAAATTCACGCAGACGGTTATATAATGTGCCGCGAGACATACCGAGACTGCGGGCTGTCGCGGCCTTATTGCCGTTGTGCTTCACAAGCGCATCAAGGATGCGGCTGACCTCCGCTCCGCGCACATCAAAGGGCGCTCCGTTTACCGGCTCCGACGCGGTGGGTATGCCGCCGAGGTCTTCGCCGACCTCGCTTATCTCAAGCTCGCAGCCGTCCTCGGCCTTCAGCAGGCTGCGCTCGATGACATTGCGCAGCTGGCGCAGATTGCCCTGCCAGCAGTATTTATTCAGGCGCTCGACAGTCTCCGGCGAAACGCTGTAGATATTTTTCCCGTAGCTTGCCGACAGGAGCGTAGCGAAGTAATTGCTCAGCTCCTGCATGTCCGCACGGCGCTCGCGCAGCGGCGGGAGGTCGATCCTCAGGACATTGAGGCGATAGTACAGGTCAAGCCGGAACGAGCCCTCCCTTACCTTCTTCAAAAGCTCGCTGCTTGCCGAGGCGATCACACGCACATCCGTGCTTATGCTGCGGCGCGAGCCGACAGGAGTTACGATGCCGTCTTCGAGAAAGCGCAGCAGAAAGCTCTGCATATCCTGTGACATCTCGGATATGCCGTCGAGAAAAAGCGTTCCGCCGTCGGCCTGAACGAATTTGCCGGGATTTTTCTCGGTTCCGACGAGGAGCTGCTCCACCGACTCGCGTGAGAAGCCCCCGCAGTTTACCGGCACGAACGGCCCTGCAAAACGCGGCCCTGCGTTGTGGATAGCCTGCGCGAAAAGCTCCTTTCCGGTGCCGGATTCTCCTGTTATGAGAACGTTTGCGGGGCTTGACGCAGCGGCGCGAGCCTCGCCCTTGACTCTTTTCATTCCCGCGCTCACCGCAATGATATCCTGAAAGTTATACACTGCGTTGTTGCGCTCTGCGCGGGCACTGTATTTTCTTATCTGCTCAGCCGTTTTTACCGATACCTTCAGGCCGATGACCTTCTCATTTTCCTTTATTGCAAGGCACTCGACATAGTAGCGCTTGCCCTCACCGCCGAGCGAAACGTTGCCCGCGGATATCTCTTTGCCCGTTCGCAGTGCCTTTAAAACGAAGGACAGCTCAGTCAGGCTGTCGCGCAGGGGCTTTCCTATGACGGAGGTTATGTGCATTCCGAACTCGTTTTCAAAGCGGCTGTTTGCGAAGGCCACGACACCTGCATCGTCAACGAGCAGCGTTATATCCGTGCTGCTCTGCACCGACTGCTCCAGCAGGTGGAATCTGCGCTCGATATGCGGATACAGTATCCGATTTTTATAGGTAAAGTCGCCTGCTTCGAGCATGAACGACGCTGAGTTGAGCGAGTTCTTATAGCACTTATCCAGCGGCAGGAATATGACCGACACCGCGTGAAAGCCCGGTCCTGCGGAGGTCTCGCCGTAGCGCGCTATGCAGGCGTAGGGGGTCAGAAGGTCGCAGTAGTGCCCTTCTCCCGCGCTGAAGCAGGTAACGAAGGGCTTTTCCGGCGCGGTATTTCCGGCAAAAACGCCGACGTTTTCCACGGAAAAGCGCGTGCCGATGCGCAGTCCCTTCGCCTTCAGCTCCTTTAAAAGCGCCGCGCTTCCGCTTTTGTGGAAGGCGGTAAGCTGCGTATCAAGATAAAACATCGCACCGCCCATGCGCTCGAGAGCCGTGCTGCGGCTTTCGTAGTAATCGCTGAAATACGCAAGGTGGCACTTTGATATATCGTCGATGCGGTCAAACACATGCAGATCGCGGCAGTTCTCGCCGAGACGCATGATATGCGCCTGCGCTCCCTGCTCACGCGACTTTCTCCATGCGGCAATGTTCCTATCGTACACTGAGTCATACTCGCCGAGCGTTCCGTCAAGGAAGCTCTGCTTCAGCTGCCTTAAAATATCATTTTTCGGGAGCTTGTCCATGAGCTCGCCCTCCTTTTGAACAGTTTTGTACACTTCATTTTGTATTATAGCAAGCTCTTCAAGTATGTTCAACGCTTTTTTGCACATGTGTTCAAATGTGTTCAACGCAGTCTTCTTATTGCCCGTTTCGGTTCTGATTGATATTATATTGTCAAGCTCACGATAAGGAGGATCATTCCATGAACACAGTTCTCACCGAAGAAGAACGCGAACTGCAAAAGATATACAGAGAATATGCCGATGAGCGCATACGTCCGCACACGCTTGAGATCGACAAGGGGCTTTTCAGCGTAGAGCCGCTGCTCAGGGAAATGCACGAGCTCGGCTTCTGTGGCATCGTTATTCCCAAGGAATACGGCGGTCTGGGCAGCAGCTATGTTCACTATGTTCTGGCCGTTGAAGAGCTCTCCAAGGCCAGCGGCCCTGTCGCAAAATCCGTTTCAGGTCAGACGAATATGTGCTTCCCCATCCTGCATTACGGCACGCAGGAGCAAAAGCTCAAGTATGTCGTGCCCTGGGTCAAGGGCGAAAAGCGCTCGGCCTTCACGCTCACAGAGCCCGGTGCCGGTTCAGATGCCGCGGGGATGCAGACGACCGCCGAGCTCATTGACGGCGAATTTGTCGTAAACGGCGCAAAGGCCTTCATCACCGGCGCGCGCGAGGCTGACTTTTTCCAGACCTATTGCCAGTTCAAGGCTCCCGACGGCACGCGGAGCCCCATCTGCCTGCTGATCGATGTCCACGAGTGCGAGGGCATAAGCGTAGGCCGCGACGAGGAACTCATGGGCATGCGCGCAAGCTCCGTTGCCGAGGTCATCTTCGACAATGTCCGCGTTCCGGCGGAGAATCTGCTCGGCGAGATCGGCAAGGGCTTCCATGCGGCCATGTCCACGCTCGACGCGGGCAGGCTCGGCATATCTGCGGTCTGCGTAGGAATGGCTCAGGACGCGATCGACCAGACCGTCAGATACACAAAGGAGCGCATACAGTTCGGCAAGCGCATCTCGCAGTTCCAGAACACGCAGTTCAAGCTGGCCGAATATCAGACCAAGGTCGAAGCTGCGCGTCTTATGGTATATAACTGCGCAAGCCGCATGGATAACGGCGAGCGCGTATCCCATCTTTCGTCCATGGCCAAATACTATTGCTCCGATGTGCTCAACGAGGTGGTGCGCGGCTGCCTGCAGCTTCACGGCGGCTACGGCTACAGCAAGGAATTCGTCATTGAAAAGCTCTACCGCGACGCAAAGCTCACAGAAATATTTGAGGGCACGAGCGAGATCCAGAAAAAAATAATTGCCAAATGGATGGGCGTTAAGTGATGGAGGTGCAGAAAATGAATATTATTGTTTTTATAAAGCAGATCCCCGACAGTGATGACGTGAAGCTCGACGAGAACGGAAACCTCATCCGCGACGGAGTCGGCACGATGATAAATCCCGTTGACAAAAACGCGCTGGAGCTGGGGCTTACGCTCCGCGACCGCACGGGCGGCAGGGTGACGGCTGTCACCATGGGACCTCCGCAGGCCAAGGAGGTTCTCAAGCGGGCTCTGTTCATGGGCTGCGACGAGGCCGTGCTGCTTTCCGACCGCGCCTTCGGCGGAGCCGACACACTTGCTACGGGATACGTCCTTTCCATGGCCGCGAGAAAGCTCGGCAGCTTTGATCTTGCCATCTTCGGCAACAAGGCCTCCGATGCAGAGACCGCGCAGACAGGTCCCGTAACGGCGGGCTTCCTCGGACTGCCTCTGGTGACAAGCGTTGAAGGCGCAGAGATAGAGAACGGCCATATCATCTGCCGCCGCAGCTTCACCAATGGCATCGAGACCTCGAAAACCGCCCTTCCGGCAGTCATTACCGTGACTCCTGCCGTAAACACTCCGCGCTTCATGACACCTGCGAACGTCATTGAGGGACTTAAAAAGGGCATCAGCGTCTGGGGCTGCACAGACCTCGGCTGCGACGAGGCTCGCTGCGGTGTCAAGGGCTCACCCTCACGCACAAAGCGCGTGACCGCACCGCAGGTCAAGGAGATCGACTCTGCCGTTATCCGCGGCAGCATCGACGAGATGACCGGTGTCCTGTCCGGACTTCTCGCGGACATGCATCTTATCTGACGGAGGAATGAAAAATGAGTAATGATATCTGGGTCTATGCCGAGACCAACGACGGCAAGCTTTGCGATATAGTGCCCGAGCTTCTCTCCAAGGGCCGGCAGCTGAAAGCACACAAGGGCGGCAGTCTCGTCGCCGTGGTTCTGGGCACTGCCGGTGAAGCTGCTCTGGCGGAGCTCTCCGAGTACGGTGCCGATAAGATCATCATCGGCGAAAGCGCCGTACTTTCAGGCTACAGTGCGCGCAGCTATGCGCAGGCTCTGACCTCGCTTGCGAAGAAATACAAGCCCGAAATTTTCATGTTCCCCGCGACCGGCACAGGCCGTGAGATTGCTCCGCTGACCATGCAGGCGCTCGGCACCGGCCTTACAGCCGACGCTCTCGACCTCATTTTTGACGAGGACGGCGATTTTATTCAGGTCACTGCCGGCTTCGGCGGCAGCATTTTGGCTCACATCTGCATCGGCGAAAAGCGTCCGCAGATGGTGACGGTCTGCGCGAAGGTATTCGACGCAGAGCCCGCCGCCGCTTCCGGCGCAGCCGAGCTCGTCCGCGAGCCGGTCGAGTGCAGCGCCGACCCTGCATATGAGCTCCTTGAAGCCGTCGCCGGTGGAAAAGCGCAGGCACAGCTGAAGGACGCAAAGGTAGTGGTAGCCTGCGGACGCGGTGTCAAGAAAAAGGAGGATCTTGACATGATCGCCGAATTTGCCTCGCGTATCGGCGCGTCTCTTGCCTGCTCCAGGCCGCTCTCCGACTGCGGCTGGCTGCTGCACGAGGCTCAGCTCGGTCAAAGCGGCTGTACCGTCAAGGCTGACTTCATCATTAACATCGGCATTTCCGGCTCGACGCAGTACCTCGCCGGTATGCAGAACTCCAAGTGCATCGTCAGCATCAACACGAACGACTCGGCTCCCATCATGGCAATATCCGACTACGCCATCGTTGCAGATTACCGCAAGCTCCTCCCCGCGCTGCTGAAAAAACTGCGCTGAGACACAGAAAAAAGCTCACGGATCAGATGATTCGTGAGCTTTTTCTATACTTCTATATTATATTATGCCCTTCTCGCGGAAGGCGGATACCTGCTCCTCATCATAGCCGAGGAGCTTTTTCAGTATGAGCTCCGTGTCCTGTCCGAGGCTGGGGCCGCCGCGCCACACAGTGCCCGGGGTTTCACTCATCTTCGGAGCTATGCCGAAGGCCGTGACCTCTTCGCCGGTGGTCTGGTCGATGAAATTGACGAAATCGCCGCGGCTGAGGTACTGCTCGTTCTTCATGCAGGCGCGGGCATCGTTTACTCTTGCGCAGGGTATGCGGCCACGGCGCATGGCGGTCTCTATCTCGTCCGCGGTATGAGACGCGCACCATTCGTTTATAAGCCGGTCGAGCTCTCTGCCCTCCGGCGATTCAACGGCAGCTCTGTCCTTTGAGGTCTTCTCGTATGAGTATTTTTCAAGGTCAAATCCGGCGGCGGTCATAAAGCGCTCAAACACGCTCCTGCCCACAGCGCCGATGCTGATGTATACTCCGTCGCTGCTCGTATAAAGATCCCACGGCTGGAAGCCTATTGCCTTTGTTCCGCAGCGCTGCACCTCGGAAAGGCCGAGTGACGACATGGTAAAGGCATCGCGCATTATTCGTGCCATGGACTCAAACTGCGCAACGTCAACCACCTGACCGCGGCCTGTATTTTTCGCGTCTATATAAGCGGCAAGCATTCCGAAAAGCGCAAATAGCGCCGTTATATAGTCGCCCAGCGAGGGCTTTGCGACAAGCGGCGGCATATCCTCATATCCGTTAAACAGCGCATAGCCGGAGAAGGCCTGCCCCGTCATATCGTAGGAGGCCTGAGCGCAGATCTCCGGCAATCCTCCGAATTCCTTGTGTCCGTAGCCTGAGACATGGACGATGATGAGCTTTGGATTCACCCTCAGCAGCTCCTCATCCCGAATACCGAGCTTTTCGAGCCAGACCATATTTTCGATGAAGATATCACTCTGTGCGATGAGCTTATAAAATATCTCCCTCACGTCGGGATCGCTGAGGTCAAGCTCCAGCGTCATTGACAGGCGGTTGCGCGCATCCTGTATCCATGACGAGCTTGCCGCACCCTGCTCCGTGGTCTTTACCGGCGGGAAGCTGCGGTATGTGTCACCGACCCCGGGGCGCTCTATCTGTATGACCTCAGCGCCGAAATCGGCCATCATCGTCACCGCAAACGGCATTGCTATGAGCGAGCCCGCACCGACGACGCGCAGTCCTCTGAGCGGACCGAATTCGGGTATGATGAAATTTCTCTTATCCATGTTCTCTCCTTAGGTAAGCACTGACAATGACGGGCGCGTGCGCCCGTCATTGCAATGTCATAACCCGTCAGTTAATTATCAGATGTTTTTTGCACCCCACTGCTCGAGCAGAGCCTTTGCTTCCTCATGGCTCTTGCCCCAGCTTTCGAGTATCTCGTAGCTGTTCTCGCCGATGCGCGGAGCAAGCTGCGGCTTGCGATCTTCCTCGCTGACATCGGAGAAATCTGCAAAATAAGCGCAGTGCTTGTTGGAGGCCACATCGCTGCCCTCCCATTCGGGGTACATGGGGAAGTTGACCCACCAGCCGAGGCGGTTATACTCCTCGTCGTCCCATGCCTCCTCGGGGGTGAGCACGGGGCAGCAGGGCACTCCGGCTGCATCGAGCTTATCGTATGCAGCCTTGGAGTCGTCGAAGGTGTTTATCCAATCGGTTATGATCTGCTCGACAAGGGTGTGGTGCTTGCAGCGGTCGGGCATTGTCACAAAGCGCGGATCCTCCTTATACTCGGGATGCTCCATGCAGTCGCACAGTGCGTTCCACGTTGCCGGCGACACAGCGCCGATGACCATGGACATGGTCTTGCCTGTGTAGATGCCGTAGGGGCAGAGGTTTGCGTTGTGGTTGCCGCTGCGTGACTGGATGTGTCCCCTGTGATTGTGGATCTGAAGGGTGCTGGAGTTTATGTGCAGAACATTGCGCACGAGAGAGAAATCGACAAACTGTCCGCGGCCTGTCTTGAGCTTGTGGATATACGCCAGAAGCGTGGACGCAAACATTCCCTCGGCGCCGCTGGTGTCGCCGATGACCGAGCCGATGCGTGTCGGAGCGCCGCCGGCCTCACCGGTCTGGGCGTTTATGCCGCTCATTGCCACCGCGCAGATATCATACGAGGGCTTATTGCTGTACTTGGAGGGCTTGCAGCCGAAGGGGGTCAGCGAGGCATAGATTATGCCGGGGTTCTGCTTACGCATATCCTCGTAGCCCAGTCCGAATTTTTCCATGAAGCCAGGCTTATTGGAAACGAGTACGATATCAAAATTTTTGATCTGCTCAAGAATAAGCTTCTGTGCCGACGGGTCGCTGAGCTTCATCTCGATAGACTTCTTGCCGCGATCCTTGCCGCAGGCATATGTAGACATTCCGTTTGCAAAATAAGCGAATCTGCGTCCGGCTTCGCCGCCTGGCACCTCTACCTTGATGACTTCCGCGCCGTAGTCGGTGAAATACGAGCCGACTATCGGGCCGGCCGCATTGGTCGTGAAATCAAGAACTCTTACGCCTTCAAGCATTTTCATGGTTTTATCTCCTTTTTTCAGAATTTAAATACAGCTCTCACAGCCCGCTGAGCTTGGCTGCCTCGCCTGTCAGATATTGCTCGCGCCCCACTTTTCGAGCAGAGCCTTTGCTTCCTCCTCGGATTTGCCCCATGCCTCGAGCACCTCGTAGTTGTTCTCGCCGACGCGGGTACCGATGTTGGCGGGACGGTTCTCGGGATTTTCGTCGATGGTGGAAAAATCAGCAAAGTATGCGCAGTGCTTGTTGGAGATGATGTCTGTGCCCTCCCATTCGGGGTACATGGGGAAGTTGACCCACCAGCCGAGGCGGTTGTACTCTTCGTCCTCCCATACCTCCTCTGCGGTCATAACGGGGGCGACTGCAACGCCGGCCTTCTCCATCATTTCGTATGCATCACGGGTATTGTCAAAGGTCATGAGCCAATCGGTGATGATCTGCTCGACCTTCAGATGGTTTTTCGATCTCATGGGCAGAGTCGCGAAATCAGGGTCTGTCTTAAGGTCGGGGCGGTTCATGCAGTCGCACAGGGGGTTCCATGTGCTCGGAGCGACAGCGCCGATGACGATGGACATGGTCTTGCCGGTGTAGATGCCGTAGGGAGACATATTGGCGTTATGGTTGCCGGAGCGGTACTGGATGTGACCCTTCTTGTTGTGATACTGGAGGGTGTCGTTGATGTGGACGAGATTGCGCACGAGAGAGAAGTCAACGAACTGTCCCTCGCCGGTACGCTGCTTGTGGAACAGCGCGAGCATCAGAGCTGCGAAGAAGCCCTCTGCGCCGATCATGTCGCCGATGACCGAGCCGATGCGGGTAGGATTGCCGTCGCGCTCGCCGGTCTGTGCGTTCAGGCCGCTCATCGCAACTGCGCAGATATCATAGGAGGGCTTGCTGCTGTATTTGTTGGGCTTGTAGCCGAACGGGGTCAGTGCGCCGTAGACGATGCCGGGGTTTACCTTTTTTACGTCCTCATAGCCGAGGCCGAACTTTTCAAGGAAGCCGGGCTTGTTGGAGGAAATGAGCACGTCGAAGTCCTTGACTACATCGAGAAGGAGCTTCTGCGCGTCGGGGTCGCTGAGCTTGATCTCGACAGACTTCTTACCGCGATCCTTGCCGCAGGCGTAGGTGGATATCCCGTTTACATAGAAAGCAAACTTTCTGCCGCCCTCGCCGCCGGGTACCTCTACCTTGACGACCTCCGCGCCGTAGTCTGCAAAATATGTGCCCGCCTTGGGGCCGGATGCATTGGTCGTAAAGTCGAGGACCTTTATGCCTTCAAGCATTTTCATATTTTTATCTCCTTATAATTCAGAATTTTATATAACGCCGTTTTTCTCAAGCTCGGCGATCTGCTCATCGCTGTAGCCGACGGCTCTGAGACATTCGGCGTTGTGCTCTCCCTTTCTCGGCGGGAAAAGCTCCTTGCGTGCGGGAGTCTCGGACAGCTTCACTGCCGAGCCTATCATTTTTACGCTGCCGTAACAGCCTGCAGGGTCGGTCATCTCATAGACCATGCCGCGTGCGAGTACCTGCGGGTCGGAAAAGACCTCTTCAAGGTTCTTGACCGGTGCCCAGCAGCAATCGACACCTGTGAGCTTTTCTATCCACTCGGCCTGAGTCTTGGACTTGAACATTTCGCGCAGATACGCAAACATCTCGTCCTGCTTTGTCAGATCACGCTGATAAAGCTTGAATTCCTCCTTGCCGATGGCATCGCAGAAGTTGGCCCACAGATGAGGCTCTATCGCGCCGATGCTGATGTATCTGCCGTCCGCAGTTTCATAGACCTCGTAGCAGGCGTTCTGCCCGTTGAGGATATTCTCGGCCGCCTTGGGCGAAACGCCCCTGACAAAATAATCGTTTGCAAGAACAGGCAGCCACGACACCGCGCCGTCGAGCATGGACGTATCGACATACTGGCCGACGCCGTTCTGCTTAACGCCCATGAGCGCTATGAGTATGCCGATGGCGGCATACAGCGCTCCGCCGCCGATATCGGCGATCTGAACGCCCGGGATCGTGGGGTTCTGTCCCCTGCGGGCGGTCAGGCCGAGGATGCCCGCATAGCTTATATAGTTGAGATCGTGACCCGCAGTAAGACGGTACGGGCCGGTCTGGCCGTAGCCGGACAGGGAGCAGTAAACGATCTTCGGGTTTATCGCCCTTATCGTTTCGTAGTCCACGCCAAGCTTTTTTACAACGCCTGGGCGGTACTGCTCCAGAACGACATCCGCGTCCTTTGCGAGCTTATAGAATATTTCCTTGCCCTCATCACTTTTGAGGTTGAGGGTGATGCTTTTTTTATTGCGGTTGACCTGAAAGAAGGCTCCGCCCGTGTCGCCGATCTTGGGAACGCCGCCTCGGAAGAGGTCGCCGCCCTTGACGGCCTCCACCTTTATTACCTCCGCGCCGAAATCGGCGAGGAGCATGGAGCAGAACGGACCGGGGAGCATCGTGCTCAGGTCAAGTATTTTTATACCTTCAAGCGGTAACGCCATCAGAGCACCTCCTTGCTCGTATCGGGGATCGTTTCCCGTAAGCTGTTTACTTTTTCTTGCCGAGGCCGATAGCCTTTGCAATGATGCCGAGCTGCACCTCGGAGGTACCGGCCATCAGGCGGTAGTGGCGGGTATCGACGAACTGACGTGCGATAGCGTTCTCGCGCAGGATGCCGGGGCCGCCCCATATCTGAACACCGAGGTCGGATATCTTATATGCCAGCTCGCTGGTGGCATACTTTGCGATGGACACCTGAGTGTTTACGCTCTCCCCTGCCATGAACAGCATGGTCAGGTGCTCGACATAGCTTCTCGCCTGATCGAGCTCGGCAGCCGCCTTTGCGATCTCAAACTGCCAATGCTGGTATGCGCCCAGAGGCTTGCCCGCGACAAGGCGCTCGTTTGCGCGCTGCACACACAGCTCAAAGGCGTACTCGGCCATGCCGAGGGTGCCCCACGAGCCCATGAGGCGCTCTTTTTCGAGATGCTGCATGAGATAGTAGAAGCCGCGGTTTTCCTCGCCGAGCAGGTTCTCCTCGGGAACGACGACATCGTGGAAGATATACTCGGAGGTGTCCTGAGAGTTCAGGCCGATCTTGTTGAGCAGCCTGCGCTCAAAGCCCGGTGCGTCGGTCGGGATAATGAGAAGGCTGATGCCCTTGTGAGGCTTCTCGGCGTTGGGATTCGTGACGACGGCTACAACGGCGTAGTCGGAGACCATGCCGTTGGAGATATAGATCTTACCGCCGTTTACGATGTAGTTGCCCTTGCCGTCCTTGACGGCACTGGTCTCGATATGCGCAAGATCCGAGCCGTGGTCAGCCTCGGTCATGCAGATGCATATACAGGTATCGCCGGAGGCAACGCCCGGAAGATACTTATTCTTCTGCTCCTCGGTACCGTGGGCATAGATGTAGGGCGCTACGGTATCGCTGCTCAGACGTGTCAGAACTCCGTTGAGGCCGCGCTTGCTGAGCTCCTCGCCGTACACGATGGAGTAGAGCATGTCGAGCTCTCTGCCGCCGTATTTCTTGTCCAGCCACAAGCAGCCGTAGCCCGCGTCGCCGAACTTTTTGAAGGTCTCCTTACCGACGGTGTGATTCTTCTCCATGTCCATGTAGTAAGGAACGATCTCTCTGTCGAGAAATTCGCCGAACTCCTTGCGGAACGCCTCGTGCTCCTCGGTGAAGGGCAGAAGGGACTTTTTGGGTAAGCTTTGCATTTTTGCTCTCCTTTCGATTCTTTATATTTTTTATTTATTTCTGTTTTCTCTGTTGAACGCCTTGACCAACTGCTGATTGCGGTTTTCGATCTTGATTGCAGCGTCGAGGCTGTTCACTGATTCCATCATGTTGAGCAGCTGCTTGCTGTATCGCAGCGCTTCCTTCGAGTATCCTGCGAGCACCCTCGCCTTTTCCATCGCGGCCTTGTCTAGCTCCGAGAGCGGATAGCAGCCGGACGCATAGCCGAGGCTCATCGCCTCCTGCGCAAGCATATATCTGCCAGTTAGCAGTATATCCCTTGCAGCGCCGTCGCCTATCAGGCGCGGCAGCATATATGCACAGCCGAGGTCTCCGCAGCTCATGCTCATTTTGAGCAGCGGGCAGGAAAACCTGACATCGAAGGAAATAAGACGGATATCGGAGGCCATGGTTAGGAAGAAGCCTCCGCCAACGGCGTAGCCGTGCGCGGCAGTGATGACGATCTGCTTTGCCTCGTGCACCAGAACGATGAGCTCTCTCAGTTCCTCCTGAAATGCATATGACTTCTCCACGCTGTCGCGGTCTCCCTCGTTGGGGAACAGGCTCGCAAAGTCCGCTCCCGTGCAGAAGGCTCTCTCGCCCTCGCCGCGGATGATGAGCACCTTTGTCTCATCATCCGCTTTGAGAAGCCGGAAGAAGTGCAGCATATCGTTGAATACCTCGCGTGACCACGAGTTGAGCTTTTCAGGCCGGATGAAGCTCATTACCGCTATGCCCGGCTCCGGAAGCTCTACCCGAATATGCTTATAATCGTACATGCTCTTATCACAGAAGGCCGAGCGCCATCCAGAGTGGCACGCTGCAGGTCATTGCGATGAGGTTGATGACGCAGTATGCATACGAGCCCTTGGAGGCCGTTGCAAAGTCGAGGGAGGGATCGCACATCTTGATAAGGCCGGCGGATGCGGGGTTCTGATAAGCGACGTTCCAGCAGGTGCCGGAGACCCATGAGGTGAATACGAGAACGAAGATGTTGATGCCGTGCGCCTCAAGCAGTGAGCCGAAGATGGCTATCATGACCGCCATGCAGCACGACTGGGATACGATGACAAAGCGCAGCAGGTAGGTGATGATGCACAGGCAGGGGATGAATATCCAGGGACTGCTCATGATGGGAGCGAGGATGGGGCCGAGGATACCGGCCAGCCATGTGCTGACGCCGAGGGATGCCATGAGTCCTGCAACGGACAGAACGCCGCCGACGAAGATGGTGATCGTCCACATGCCCTTTGCGCCGACCTCGGGAGGAGTGATCAGGCCGCAGGCGATGAAGGCAACGTCCGCGAGAATGGCGACCATGCCCGCATCTATCTTGTGGGTGGACTGGGTGAGCCAGAGTATGAGAGCTGCCAGAACGATGATGATACCCTGCTTCTCCTTGGTGCTGAGCTTGCCGAGAGCCTTGTAGGATTCCTTGATAAATTCAACGTTTGCCGCCTTCTGAGTGTCGGTGGGCTTGCAGAAAATGAGGCAGAACACATAGACGAGAACTATGCAGACCACATACCATACGCAGGCGCGGATAAACCACTGACCCCACGAGACGCTTTCGCCGACGAAGCCGAGCATGAGCGCGACGTAGACCGAGCCGGAGACAAAGGCCATGCCGAGCTGGTTCGTGCCCATGAAGTTTGCAAACCACAGTCCGAGAGACTGCTTGGAGTTGCGCTCTGCGCCGGAGGCCTCGCATACCTGATTGACAAACGGAGCCATCATGGAGGTCTTTGCTGTGGAGGAAGGAATGATGGGACTCATGATAACGCCGGAAAGGAGCATAGCGGTGACCTGTCCCGCATAGGTTCCCGGGAAGCGGGTCAGCACCCACAGTGCCAGACGCTTCATAAATCCGCTGTTGTTGATGCCTATCGACATGATGAACACACCGATGCACAGCCATACGGTGCTGGATGCAAAGTTGGATGTGACCTCGGCGACGGTTGCTACCTTCAGCGCAACGAGCACCGCCATCGTGCACAATACCGCCGCCCAGTCGGGAACGGCACGGGAAATGATGAGCACGAGCATGAATACGAAGCAGCCGAGATACTGCCACGCCGCACGGCTCATTGCGTCGGTCTCTGCGGGGAGATATGCTATGAGCACAAGTGCCGCTATTGCGAGCACAAATCCAAGAAGCGTTCTTTTTGTGTTCTTTGACATTTTGATCTTCTCCTTTGTTTATTTATTAATTAACATTCACGGGTCAATAAATATTGCCTTAGCTTTTCTGGCCGTCGAATGCATGCTCAAGATACATTCTTTTGACCGTTTTTCTGTCGGGCTTGCGGTTTTTTGTTTTCGGGAGCATGTCCATAATGTAGTATTCCTTCGGTACCTTGAAGCGCGAGAGCTTTTCGCGGCATACCCTCTCCACCTCATTGAGATCGACCGGCTTTCCGGTGACAGGCTGGACAAATATTGCGGGCACCTCGCCGCGGCGCTCGTCAGGAACGCCGATGGCTATTGCATCTGCAACGTTCTCCGCCGTTATCGCAACGGCCTCAAGCTCGCTGGGGAAAACATTGAAGCCTCCCGTTATGATCAGATCCTTCTTCCTGTCGCAGATTATCAGGAAGCCCTCCTCGTCTATACGGCCTATATCGCCGGTGTAGAGCCAGCCGTTGCGCAGCATTTTTGCGGTCTCCTCGGGATTGTTCCAGTACTCGTGCATGACGCACTCGCCGCGGCATATCACCTCGCCTGTCTGTCCGTCCTCGACGACCTCCGTGCCGGTCTCCTGATCGACGATGAGGTATTCGATGTTGGGATTGACAACACCGACCGTACCGACCTTGCGGTGGTCATGACCGTTTATGGTTATGGTGTTTACCGTTTCGGTCATGCCGTAGCCCTCGGTGATGACGGCTCCCGTGAGCTCCTCGACGCGCTTTATGACATCGACCGGCAGCGGTGCCGAGCCGCAGGTTATCACCTTCAGCGAGCTTATGTCATATTTTTGATATTCCTCGTGCGAGGCGATGAGCTTCATCCACAGCGGAACGGAGGGCCAGACCGTCGGACGGTATTCTTCAATGACCCGAAGTATCTCATCGAGGCATTCGGCAAAGAATATCGTGCCGCCCATGGTCAAATTCACGACGATGCCCTGACCGAAGCCGAAGGCGTGGGACATGCCCAGCGCAATGATGACCATGTAGTTTTCATAGTCGTTATCGTTGAGGAAGGGTCTGAAATACTGCACCTGCGCCATCGCCTTTGCAACAAAGGCGTGGTTTGTCTGGCAGCAGCCCTTTAAAACACCGGTGGTGCCGCCTGTATACTGCAATATTGCGATATCCTCGGGGGCTATCCTGATATCGGGCTCGGATGCGTCGTCGGAGATGATGCTCTCCCATGCCTCGAGCCTGTCCCAGCGGTTTTCCTTTTCAAGCGCGGGGCAGAACACCATGTGCTCGACCCCTGCCCTATCGTCCTCAAGAGCCTTGACGACTGCCTCGGCACCGTCCGAGTCGGTAATGACCA
The DNA here is from genome assembly GCA_963620985.1 of Hallerella sp. Lineage (GTDB taxonomy): Bacteria > Bacillota > Clostridia > Oscillospirales > Oscillospiraceae > F23-B02. The sequence goes on from CAVFCI010000014.1 coordinate 16,336, forward strand.
TTTTGGGCGTGCAGTCTTTTATTCTGCGGATGACCTCGTCGGCGGTGGAACGCGGGTTTGTATTTACCATTATGATGCCGGTTTTGAAGCAGGCATGCGCCAGTGCAATAAACTCAAAGCCGTTGGAGACGTAGGTTATGACCCTGTCGCCCTTTTCAAGTCCGTTTGCGAGAAAGCCGTTTGCGATCCTTGCTGCAAGCGTGTTGCACTCGACATAGCTCATCTTCACGCCCCTGCTGATAACATAGGTCTTGTCGGGATGTTCGCTTACTCTTGCGAGGAACAGCTCCTTACAGGAAACCTCGGGGATCGGGAAATCGTAGACCACGCAGGGATCCTTGATCTTATCCCACTTTTTCCTGTATCTGATCAGCGCCTCCTCGAAGCTTTTATTTTGCAGCTGATTCATTCTGATTATCCTCTAAGCTATTTTAAGCTTTAATTTATTTCCCTCCCTGCCTCTCCGAACTGCCGGTAATGAGCCGACAGCCCGGGAAGGAAGGGGGAAGAAGAACGCTTGAACCGTTTTTCTGCGCGGCGCTGCGCCGCGCCGGTTCAGGCTTATTTATATGCTTGCGGCCAATTTGTAAGCAGATTCGACCGCATCCGGGATTCTTGCTACCTTTACGGCATCGCCGATGCAGTCAAGGTTTTTGACCTTGCCGGCGAGCTGCTCGTACATATCGTTGTTGGGCTTTGCGCCTGCGGCTATGACAACGGTGTCCGCCGGAAGAGTCTGGCGCCCCTCCTCATTTTCGACGACGACGCCCTCCTTTGTTATTTCAATGACCCTTGTCTCCTTGAGCATCTTTGTTCCCAGCTGTTTGGTGCGTGCGATTATCGACCAGCGGCTGCCTGGGTTGATGTCGGGAGCAAACTTCTTGCCCATCTCGACAATGGCGACATTGTGAACGCCGTGGTTGAGCAGCTGCTGGAGCTTCTCGTAGGGCTCGGTCTTGTATATCATCATGAATCTTAGCTCATCGGCTGTGAGAGTGCCGATCTCGCCTATATACATTGCGACCTCGACACCGACATCGCCGCCGCCGACAACGACAACGTTCTTGCCGAGCTCGGCCTTGCCCTCAAACACATCCCATGCATGAACGACGGGAACGTCGGGATCTCTGGGGATCGGAGGAATGGAGGCTTTCGATCCGCAGGCGAGAACTACGCGGTCATAATCCTTGGCTGCTGCGATTATATCCTCTGCCGTCGCTTCCTTGTTGAGGATGATCTCAACGCCCAGCTCGCGGCAGGTACGCTCGAGCCACTGGCCGAAGTAGCGGATATCGTAGCGGCGCGGAGGAGTTGCGGCAAACAGCGAAAGGCCGATGGTGCGGTTGCGCTTTTCCCAGATGGTGACCTTGTGGCCGCGCAGCGCTGCGACGCGGGCAAATTCCATGCCCGAGGGGCCTGCGCCGATCACGAGTATCCTTTCGGGATTCTCGCTCTTCTTCTCGGTAGGCATGAGGCCGTTTTCATCCTCAAGCTCCTGCTCGCGGTTGCATTCGTAGTTGCCGATGCAGCCGATTGGCTTGCTGATCATCGCCATGTCCAGGCACTTGGCGTTGCAGCCGACGCAGGGGCGGATATCGGAGGCCTTTCCGGCTATCGCCTTGTTGACAACGTCGGGATCCGCCAGGAAGGGGCGGCCCATTACGATGGCATCAAAGTCGCCGCGATCGACGAGCTCCTCCGCCTTTTCAATGTTCATGCGCATGCCCTGTGCCACGGGAGCCTTGACGCGCGCCTTGATCTGACGGCCAAGATATGCCCATGCGCCGTGGGGGACCTCCATTGTGATAAGGGGAACAGCCGACTCGTGCCAGCCTGCGGTGATGGAGAAGCCGTCAACGTATCCGGTCTTGTCCAGCAGCTCGCATATCTCTGCTATGTCATCGCCATTGCAGCCGCCGTCCATAAAGTCGCTGCCGCTGACGCGCAGTGCGATGGGATAGTCGGGGCCGACCGCCGCACGCATGCCTTCAAGCGTTTCGACCATGAAGCGGCAGCGGTTTTCCAGCGAGCCGCCGTATTCATCGGTACGGTGGTTGGTCAGCGGGGAGAAGAACTGCCCGTACAGGTAGCCGGAGTTGGTCTCGATCTCGATGCCGTCAAAGCCGGCCTTCTTTGCGATGACCGCCGATTCGGCCTGCCACTGAACAAATTCCTTGATCTCCTCAACGGTGAGCTCCTTCGGCATCTCAAAGTGAGTGAACCTGCCCGGGATGGGAGACGGTGCCACAGCCTGCTCGCCCTGAATGCTTGCGCGGTTTGCGCATCTGCCGCGATGCATGAGCTGTGCAAACACCTTGCTACCGCCCTCGTGTATGGCATCGGTGAGCTGTTTGAGCGAGGGGATATATTTCTCGTCGGTGAGCATCGCTCCGTGGTTGGGGTTATAGCGCAGCTTGTCCCACTGCATGTTTGCAAAAATTATAAGTCCAACGCCGCCCATTGCGCGCCGTCTGTAGAACTCAACGACATCGTCCGTTATAAAGCCTTCAACGGTGTGGCCTACGCTCATCGGCGACATGATCACTCTGTTCTTGAGCTCAAGCTTGTTGACCGTAAAAGGCGTGTACAGTCTTTTCATGATAACCTCCTAATTACTTAACCGGAGTTCAGCATCGATTATCCCGGCCGGGGAACTGATCGTGCCGGTTAATTTTGTGACGCTCTTACTTAGTGCAAATACCGTGCCAAGTATCTCGCCGGAAGTCTCGGATATTTTTTGTTTTGGGATCAAAACTAATTTTGAATCATGTCTAAAAGGAAAGAGCCGGCCGTCTGCTTTTGTCAGGCGGCTGGCTCTTATTATCCCTTATTTTGCGTTTTCCTTATTTGTCACCGTGCGTTTCCTCTGCCGAGTTCAGTATTCGGTAAAGCGTTGAGCGTGATACGCCCATTTCCTGTGCGACCTTGGATTTGTTGCCCTTAAATTCGACGAGCAGCTTCTTGGCCATTTCAAAGCGCTGCTTCGTGAAAAAGTCGCTTGCTATTCTGACATCCGCGGCCTCGGAGTGGGCTTCCTCCGTATGCTCAAGTCTGCTTATTCCCTGCGGCAGATCCTCAAGCTCGATATAGCCGCCCTTGCAGACGATCGCGCTGTATTCAAGGCAATTGCGCAGCTCTCGGACATTGCCCGGCCAATTGTATTCGGTCATGGCGAGCATCGCGGCGGGGCTTATGCCGAGGATATTCTTCCCGTTTTCAAACGCAAAGCGCTCAAGGAAGTAATCTGCGAGCTCTTTTACATCCGCCCTGCGGCGGCGAAGCGGTATCATCGTGAGGTTTATGACGTTCAGGCGGTAGTAGAGATCGGCTCTGAACGTACCGTCAGAGATGCATTTTGTAAGATCCTTATTCGTGGCCGTAATTATTCGCACATCAACGTTTATGGGCTTTGTAGCGCCGATGCGGGTGATGCAGTTTTCCTCCAGCGCACGCAGCAGAACGCTCTGCATCTCAACGGGCATTTCGCCTATCTCGTCGAGGAACAGCGTGCCGCCGTCGGCAAGCTCGAACTTGCCCTTTGCGCCGGTGCGGCTGGCGCCCGTGAATGAGCCGGCGACATAGCCGAACAGCTCGCTTCCGATGAGGTCGCGCGGGATGGCGGCGCAGTTTACTGCCACGAAGGGCTTGTCCTTGCGCTGGCTGGTGCAGTGTATGGCATTTGCAAAAAGCTCCTTTCCCGTGCCCGATTCGCCCTGTATGAGTATCGGGCTGGAGGTCCAGGATATCTGCTCGGCAAAGCGCTTGAGCTGCACGAAATTATCCGAAACGCCTATGAGGTCATCGAAGGTATAGCGGGCATAGTTGCCGTCTGCCGGCTTCTCCTCCTTCTTCATTTTGCCCTTATATATGGTGATAAGTGCCCCGAATTGGCGCGAATTTGTGTTTATAATGCTGCAATCGGCAAAGTATTGCTCGCGTGCGCCGTTGCCGCGCACGAGCTCGACGGGCTTGCCTGTGACGTTCTTTCCGTCCGCTATCTTTGCCACGAGCGACACGAGCTCAGGGCAGATATCGCTCAGGAAGCTGTTTATGGTCTCCTGCGGATGATAGTCGTAAAAATCATAGAATCTGTCGTTTGCAAAGGTCACCGAGCAGCTGTTGTCTACCATTATCACTATATCGTTCGTGCTGCCGCGGCTGTATTCATTGCGCTGCATGATATCGCGCATGATAACGTCCTTCGTGACGTGTCCTGTCGTTATGATGGTCTCGGTCGATTCAATGAGCCTGAAAAGATTATATATGCGCTCATCGAAGTTCTCCCTGTAGGTTATCAGCATGATATAGCCGTTTCGGCCGTATTTGCCCTTTATTCCGAAGGCAAAGCTGACATAGGGCTTGAGCGCATCCATATAGTGCTCATCGCCGATGACCCATGTACTCGTGGGGCTGCGCGATGCCATGACCACCGCATTTGTTCCGGCGCTGCTCTCGCTGAGATTGCCGCCGAGCTTTATGTTTTTTGCGGCAAGCTCATCCTTGAGCTTTTTATTGCCGTAGCGTCCGAAAATATCATAATTATCGTAAAGATAAAGCAAAACGGCGTTATTCGCAGCCAGCGTGTCGGCCACCGCCTGATAGTATTCGGGGGTGCTTTTTCTCATGAGGCGGATATGCCCCGTAACGTGATTTTTGCACCTCTCCCTGTCCGCCTCCGTGACGGCTGGGAGAGCCTGCGCATGTGAGTCGAGCCCGTTTTTTTCGCATATGTATTTTGAGCTTTCGAGCATGCTCAGATACTCCCTTTCCCTGTTCAGAAAATCCATACTCACGCCGCTGCGCCTCCTCGAAAAATTTTTCCGCACCGCAAAAATAAATGCTTTTTTGCCGCTGCACCCATTGTAGCACTAAGTTTGCAGTGTGTCAAATTGTTAAAAGTGTATCATCCACGTTCATCTGTTTTGCCGCAAAGTGTATCACTATGATACACTTATGATCCTCTCATTTGTAAAAAGCATGTTTGCGGGCTTGATTTTGTCCGAACATTTTGATAAGATTAACCGAAGCGTTCAGTAAAGTGTATCAAATTGTCAATTTTCAAACCAAGTCTGACTAACACCTCCTCACGGCATAGGTCAGCTCTCTTACAAAGTCATGAAGCTTATCGGCAAAGTCACAATAAAACAGACAATCGCGCCCGCGACGATCCAGCTGCTTGAGATGGTGCAGATGACCACGGCTGAGCTTGGACGTTTTCTTACCGAGCAAGCCATGGAAAATCCCGCCATCGACATAGACGAGCTCTCACGGATATCCGCAGGCGGTGAGCTTTCCGGCAAGGTCGAGTGGCTCAGCTCCTTTGCTCCTCCGCGCACCGGAGACCTGTCACGCGCCGATGACGACGACACGGCGGACAGCCCCATAGCAGACCGCAGCGAAGCGCCGGACGTAAGGTCGTATCTTATGAGCCTGCTTTTAAGCTCCGATGCCGACCGCGAGACGAAAAAGCTGTACCGCTATCTCATCGGCTGCGTCGATGACCGCGGCTTTCTCTCCGAGGACTGGGAGCATCTTGCAAAAAAGCTCGGCGTTAAGAGGGAAAGGCTCGACAGCTGCCTTACCGTCATGCGGGCGCTGCCGCCGAGGGGCATATGCGCGGAGAATGTACGCGGCTGCCTTGCGGCGCAGCTCGATGACGGCGACCGTATTGCGCGCAGCATAGTTGAGAGCCATCTTGAAGCGCTCTCGCACGGGCACTATGCGGTCATAGCAAGGGCGCTGGGCGTCACTGTCGGCGCTGTAAGGGACGCAGAGGCACGGATAAAGCAGCTCTATCCCTACCCCTCCTCGGCGCTCGAGGGCAGCAGAGCCGACAGCGAGGTGTACGTCTCGCCGGATCTGAGCATAGAGCTCACATCCGGCGGCCTGAGCGTTTCTCTGTGCCGTCCGTTCAGCCCGCATCTGAGGATAAGCTCCTTTTTCGTCGAGCTGAATAATTCAACCGACGATCCGGCTGTGCTTGAATACATAAACGAACGGATGTCAAGCGCCGGCAGGCTGTATCAGAACGTATGCCGGTACGAAAAAACGCTCCTGAGCTGCTTTGAGAAGCTTGCAGAGCTGCAAAGCGCCTTTTTTGCCGGAGCGTCGGATGCCCTGAAGCCCATGACCCTTGCCGATATTGCCGAGGCGACGGGGCTGAGCATATCGACCGTCAGCCGCGCCATGAGGGGCAAGTACATCCAGTGCAGGCGCGGAGTTATCCCCGCCAAGCTGTTTTTCACGCAGAAAATAGAGGGCGGCAGCGGTCAGCGCTCTGCCGGAGACGCAAAAAAGCAGCTGTGCGAGATCATCGGCGGTGAGGACAAGTCCGCGCCGCTGTCAGACGCGCAGCTGAGCGATATTTTAAAGCAGCGGGGCTTTGAGCTATCCCGTCGCACCGTCGCAAAATACCGCGACGAGCTCGGTATTCCCGGCACCTACGTCAGAAAAATGAAATAAGGAGCAGTACGATCAATGATATATGAGTTTGAAGGCAAGCGCCCGAGGATCGACCCGAGCGCATATATAAGCGACACTGCCGTCGTTATCGGCGACGTGACCATAGGGGCGAGGTGTTATATAGGCCCCGGAGCCGTCATCCGCGGCGATGAACGCCCGATATGGATAGGCGATGAGAGCGCCGTTGAGGATCTGTGTCTTATCCACGTTGGCGGCTCGGACGAAAAAACAGACGGCTGCCACATCGGCAGGCGCGTGACCATAGGCCACGGTGCTATCATCCACGGCAATTACATCCGCGACGGTGCAAACATCGGCATGGGTGCTATAGTAAGCCTGTTTGCGGATATCGGAGAATACGCCGTCGTAGCGGAGGGCGCGGTCGTGAAAAAGCTCCAGCACATACCTGCGCGCACGGTCGTCGGCGGGACTCCGGCAAGGGTGCTGCGGGAGCTTGAGGATAAGGACATTTACGCATGGGAACGCAGCAAGCAGACCTATATAGACCTTGCCGTGCGCTGCAAGGCTCCCAACGGGCTGATAAGGATAAGCTGAACCGCTGCCGCCTGTAAGCGTACTACGATCTTCTGATAATACACAAGCCTCGCGGGATGGTTCCTGCGAGGCTTATTCGTTTTATTCGTTTTCTTTGTTTTCGTTTCGGCTGCTTGCACAGCGGCGTTTTACTCCGTTCGTCCGCGAAAAAACACTCCGCGGTCGGCTTCCGTTATCTGCCGTACAACGCGGCACGGAACTCCGGCTGCGACCACAAGAGGCGGTATATCCTTGGTCACGACGCTCCCTGAGGCTATTACCGCGCCTGCCCCGATATGAACGCCGGGATTGACGATCACTCCTGCGCCTAACCACACATCATCATCAATTACGATCGGGCGGCCATATTCGTACTGAGTGGCGCGTGTCTCCGGATGAACGGGATGCCCTGCGGCTGCAAGCACAACATTCGGCGCGATCTGCACATTGTTTCCGATGCTTATCGGTACAACATCGAGCATCACGCAGTTATAGTTGCAGATAAAATTATCTCCGACATGTATGTTATACCCGTAGTCGCAGCGGAAGGGCGCATTTATCCAAGGATCAGCTCCGACAGAGCCGAAAATCGAGCGTATCAGAGTCTCCCTGCGCTCCTTTTCGTCGAAGGGGCAGTCGTTAAGCTCGGCAAGCCTGCGGCGGCACTCGCTCTGCTCGGCGAGCATATCACTGTCACATATATACGGCAGTCCGGCCTGTCGCTTGGCCTTGTTGTCCATGGCTCAGACTATCCAGCCGATTGGCGGCCGGTCATTGCCCCAAGGCAGCAGGATCGGCTCAAGCGTCGGGCGGAAGGGAACCATCATGTATATCTCTTCTATACGCTTGAGTATATCGGCGGGCAGCGCTCCCTTTTCCGAATAGTCGATCGTCTCGCTGATCTCCTTTTTGTTCTTTGCGCCGACGAGCACACAGTCAATATCCTCATTGGACAGAACAAAGCGGAGAGCCAGCTCTACAATGCTCATACCGATCTCATCAAGGAAGCTGTAGAGCGCCTTGAACTGATCGCGTCTGGGCTTGCTTATCCACGGCGCACCGTTGGCGATAAGATCGTCATGGCGCACCGCAAGCGAGCCCTGCTGGAGCGGTGCCGAGCAGATAATGCCCACATTGTGCTTCTTTGCAACAGGGAATATCTCATATCTTGCTTCCTGCCAGAGGAGGCTGTAGTTAAAAGCGGTCTGGACAACGTCGAACAGTCCCGTGTCAATGACCTTCGCCATTTCGTGCGCGGTAGTTCCGCCTACGCCGATCCATTTCACCCAGCCCTTCTGCTTCATTTCCTCAAGAGCCTCCATGACCGGCCCCTCATAAGTGTTATAATCAGTGAACCATGCCATCTGATCCTTGCGCTCCGGCTCGTGGACATAGAGCAGGTCGATAACATCGCAGCCGACATCGGTCATGCTTTTTTCCACAGAGTCAAGAATATCCTTACGGGACTGGGGATCGAAGGGCGGCGGCATACCTATCTTGGTGGAGATCATCGGCATCTTGCCGGTGTAGTCTTTGAGAACCTGCCCGAGCACCGCCTCACTGTTCTGATAGGACGGAGCAGTGTCAATGAAGTTCATGCCTTTATCAAGGGCGTAATATGTGGCCTCCTTCGCGTCCTCCAGCTCACCGGTTCCGAGTGAGGACAGATAAAGGCAGCCGAGAGAGAGCCTTGTGAGCATAAGGTCCGTGCGTCCGCACTTTCTTATTTCCATAGTTAAACCTCCTTCTTTCAGTGACGCGAAAGCTTTATAACCGCTTTGACCGCTTTTTTGTTTCTGACATGGTCATATGCCTCGGGTGCATTGTCCCATGTGAAAATATGCTCCTTATCCAGCCAATTTCCGGCATCAAGCTTTCCGGCACGGATGAGGTCGATCACTTCCTCGTGAGTCTCTGCTTCGTCATATATTCCGGCATAGGAATTAAAGAAGCGGAAGGACTTGGGGCCGGGAACCGGACCTATGGTATAGCTCGTATAGTCGCTCATGCCGTAGAGCGCAGCGGTACCGCCCTCTCTGAGCGCAGGCATATAGGGAGTGAGCGTTTCCTTCTTGCCGGTAGCGTCAATGATATAGTCAAGCCCGCGGCGGTTTTTCTCAATAAAGGCCGCCAGCGCCTGCTTGTCTTTATAATCAATAAATTCTTTTACGCCTGTATTGAGTGTGCAGCCGCGCCTTGACTCATTGCCGACGACCGTGACCTCTGCGCCCTTTACCGCGGCGCATGCCGCGATCGACATTCCGTTTCCGCCTGAGCCGACGACCAGAACCTTCTCATTCTCACTTACGCCCATTCTGTTTATCCATGAGAGATTCTCTCTCCATGTGATTATCATGGTTGCGTCTATCGGGTCGATTATTCCCTCGGGGATCACCTGATTTACTCTGTAATAATCCCATTCGCTTCTCGGAACGCCGTCTGCCCACATTGCCTTCCAATCGACTGCAAGGCCGTACTCGGCCATTCCGCCCCATGCAAGGCTGATGCCGTCCGTTTCCCTTGTGTACACTCTTGCCACAAGGTCGCCGACCCTGTAGTTCCTGACCTTGCTGCCGACTTCTATGACCCTGCCTATCGTCTCGTGACCCAGAATAACCGGATAATCAAGCTGCGTCCATCCGACGCGCCCGTCTATAACGGCAAGATCGGTAGCCGTGCAGGTCGCTCCGTAGAGCATCTCACAGCGCGCTTCATAATCGCCCATCTTGGGCTCGGTAAGCTCCATTACCTTGAGCGTACCGGGTTTTTCAACTACTAATGCTTTCATATCATATTCCTTTTTTGCGGCAGCGGGTCTCAGGACCCGCTGTCCTTATCAGTTTTCGATCAGCCTTCGTAGTACTCATTAATGTTGCTGCTGTCAACAACGACCCAAGGAATGATGTACTCGGATTCAACGGTGCCGTTTTCAAAATAGACCTTGAGAACCTCGACGGTCTTTGCGGCTATGGCGGTGGCATCCTGAAGAAGGGTCGCCTTCATTTCGCCGCTGCTGATAGACTCATATGCGCTGGGAATGCCGTCAATGCCGAAGACGAAAATGTCGTCGCAGCTCTTGCCCTGTCCCTTAATGGCCTCGACAGCGCCGACTGCCATTTCATCATTCTCGCAGATGATGGCGTTCAGCTCCGTAGACTGGAGCCAGTTTTCGGTGGTGGACATAGCCTCAGCGGTCTTCCAGTTTGCTGCAAGAGACGAGAACACGGTGATATCACTGTAGTTCTTGAGCACATTTTCAATGCCGGTAGTGCGCTTGATTGCTGCGTCAAGGCCGTCAGGTCCGCGGAGGATGCCGATAGTGCCCTTGCCCTCGAGCATATTGGCCGCGTACTCCATAAGTATCTCTCCAGCGCTTAGATCATCGCAGCCGACATAGCAGAGAGCGCCGCTCATGTCATCCATTTTGCAGTTGACGATTATCATGGGGATACCTGCCTCGACAGCCTCCTGAAGGACTATTCCGCAGGCGGATGCATCGTTCGGGCTCATGAGGATCATATCAACGCCGCGGGCTATATAGTTTTCGACCTGCTCGACCTGCTTAACGGGATCGCCCTGAGGGTCTGCGCTGAGATAGGTTGCGCCAAGTCCCTCGACCGATTCCTTAATGCAGTCGGTAAGAGTTACCTGAAGCTCGTTTGACAGGTTCGCGGGGCTCCATGCGATGGTAAGCTTAGAGTAGTCTACGCCATCGGCGGTGCTGCCTTTGTCCTCCGTGTCTGTTCCCTGCTGGCCGCATGCACACAGTGCAAAGACCATGCAGAGAGCTAAAACTAACGCGAGAGTTTTCTTCATTTTCATTTTTCCTTTCATATTTAATTATTTTTTCTGTTTATAAACACGGGCATTACGCCTGCCCATATCTTACTGCTTGTGAGAATTCACATCAATGAACACCGCGGCTATGATAATAAAGCCCTGAATTATATCCTGAATATAGGATTGTATGTTCAGCAGATCCATGCCGTTGTTCAGCAGACCTATTATAAGCACGCCGGCCAGAGTTCCCCACATATTTCCTATGCCGCCCGTCAGACTTGTGCCGCCCAGAACCGCGGCTGCGATCGCGTCAAGCTCATACCCGCTGCCTGCAATAGGCGTGGCTGTACGCACGCGGGCAGCAAGGACGATGCCTGCGATAGCTGCGCACAGGCCGGAGATCACATAGACCCAGACCGTTATTGATCTGTCCTTTATTCCGCACGCTCTTGCAGCGAGCGGATTGCCGCCGACAGCATATGTATGGCGGCCAAACCTTGTTCTCTTCAGGACAAATCCGCCTGCAAGCAGGATGACGAAAAAGATTATTATCGGGAGCGGAACTCCGAGAAAGCTGCCCGCGCCGATCACATTATACTCTTCCTTCAGTCCCGGGATGGGCGATCCGTTGCGCATGAGCAGCGCCGCGCCGGAGGCCATCAATTGAGTGCCCAAGGTCACGATAAACGCCGGTACATTGCCTCTGGCAACGAGGACACCGTTTACAAGTCCTATGGCGAGGCCGACGGCGATAGAAACGGCGATAGCCAGAACGATGGGATACGGGCTGCCTTTCTGGATAAGCGAGCAGCCTACCATTGCCGAGAAGGTAAGCACCGCGCCGACCGACAGGTCTATTCCTCCGGTAATAAGAACAAACGTCATGCCAACGGCAAGAATACCGTTTATGGATAGCTGCCGGAGCATATTGAGCAAATTTGCTTTCGTGAGAAAGAAATCCGAGGTAAACGCCATTACAGCAAAGAGCACTGCAAAGATAACAAATACCCTGTACTTCATCAGCAGATTTGCAAGGCTACTTTTTTTCTTCATAACTCAATCTCCATTTACAGGCCGGCTGCTGCGGCAAGTATTTTTTCCTGAGTGGCTTCCGTGCGGTCAAGCACTGCACTTATTCTGCCTTCACACATGACCGCAATGCGGTCGCTCATTCCGAGGATCTCCGGCATTTCCGACGAGACCATGATGACGCAGTTTCCTTCGGCAGCAAATTTGTCGATCAAGCCGTATATCTCCGACTTTGCGCCGACATCTATTCCCTTGGTGGGCTCATCTAAGATAAGGACCTTCGGGCCGGTTGACATCCATCTGGCAAGAATGACCTTCTGCTGATTGCCGCCCGACAGGTGCATGGTCAGCGTGTCCCTGCTGTTTGACTTGACCGAAAGGCGTTTCCGGTACTCGTCGCTGGCAGATATCTCCCTGCGCTTATCAATGACTCCCATGCGGCAATATTGCTCTAAATTGGCCATTGTTATGTTTTCCTTGACGCTGCCGACAAGATTCAGCCCCGCATTTTTTCTGTCCTCCGAAACAAATGCGATACCGTTTTCTATCGCATCGCCCGGAGTGCGGATATCGACCCTCCTGCCGTTGATGAAAACATCTCCGCCGCTCTTTTTCCTGAGCCCGAACACGGTTTCAACGACCTCTGTTCTCCCTGCTCCGATAAGCCCCGAGAAGCCGAGAACCTCACCGGCACGCACTTCAAACGAAATATTTTCAAATTTGCCGTCGCAGCACAGGTTCTCTATCTTGAGCACAACATCGCCGAAGCCGTGATGCGTCTTGTGGAACTGCTGGTCAAGAGTGCGTCCCACCATCAGCGATATGAGCCTGCTGCTGTCAAAATTGGATATGACATCGTGCTCGACGAAGCTTCCGTCACGCAGAACCGTGATCTCATCGGCTATGGTGAATATCTCCTCTATTTTATGCGAGATATAAATGACCGATTTGCCGCCGGCTTTAAGATCGCGCACGGTTTTATACAGGCGGCTCACCTCCGCCTCGGTAAGCGCCGAGGTCGGCTCGTCCATAATGATGATATCGGCATCCGTGGATACGGCCTTTGCGATCTCCACAAGCTGCATCTCGGCAACGCTCAGGCTGTTCATTTTGGCCTTAGGGTCAATATTTATGCCCAGCTCGCCGAATATTTTGCCCGCCTCAGCCGACATGCGCTCCTCATCTATCATAGGTCCTTTCATAAACTCTCGGTTCATGAACATATTGGCCGATACGGAAAGCTCGTGAAAAGCCGAAAGCTCCTGATGTATCATTGATATTCCGAGTGAACGCGCATCCAATGGGGAATTAATTTCCGCTTTATGTCCGTTGAGAACGATCTCTCCCGATGTTTTGGGATATATGCCGCAGAGAATTTTCATAAGCGTTGATTTTCCCGCGCCATTCTCCCCCATAAGCGCATGGACCGAGCCGCGCTTGAGTTCAAAATCCACGTTGTTCAAAACGCTGACTCCGCCGAACTCCTTGCAGATGCCATGCATTTCAAGGATATTTCCGCCGCTGATATCAATCGCCCCTTTCATTCGGATTGTGTCAAAAGCTCTCTCTTACAAATTCTGCGCCGCCGGCAATATTGCGCGGAGCAAGCGCTATCTTTCCGAGGATCGCATACTGGGAGGCATGACCGGCAGCCGGTATATTGCCGGGAAGCCGGTGTATCGTGGAGTATGCGAGGGTCGCGAATTTTATCGCTTCCTTGTACTCGGTCGGAATGCCGATCTCATCAGATGTTGTAACGTCGATATTGGCCGGCATTCTTGCGCGAAGCTCCTTCATGATCTGAGGATTCTTCACACCGCCGCCGGAGCAGTACATCTTTCTGGTTTCGCTGATTATATGTGCGGGAACATTATCGTACATGCTGCGGACGATCGCCGCCGCGGTAAAGGCGCAGGCCGTTGCAAGAATGTCCTCCTTATGGAGATAGCTGAACTTCTCTATGGTTTTGGAAATATACTCGGCATTGTAGTCGGCAACCCATCCCGATCTGGGAACGGGACGGTCAAAGAACGGATGATGCATGAAATAATCAAGCAGTTTCTCATTGACCTTTCCCTTGGAGGCTACAAGGCCGTCCTTGTCATATTCAATGCCGAACAGCTCTCGGCACATGTAATTGGAAACAACATTGCCCGGGCCTGTATCGAAGCCGAGCATATGGGCTCTGTTGGAGCCGGCAACATGAAGATTTGCAATGCCGCCGATATTCAGAGTCATGGTGGGATACGGCAGGTGACGGAAGAGAACATAGTCAAGATACGGCATCAGCGGCGCTGCTGCGCCTCCGAAGGTATGATCTGCCGGACGAAAATGGGTAACGGTATCAATATTGGTAAGGTTTGCGATGACCGAGGTGTCACCCATCTGCATACCTGCGGGATACTTCTTGGACAGCCAGCGCCCCGGCCAGTCAGCCTTTTCTTCCTCGCTCATCTCCGCTATGGCCTTATGATCAGGCTGCTCCTGATAAATGGTCTGCGTGTCAAGGCCGAGCACCTTGACCTTCAGCGGGTCAATATCATGCTCCTTCATGAACTGAGCGGCCTTTTCGGCAAAAACTGCTCCGCAGATATAGTTCAGGCGGTTAAGGCCGACCATATCTACCTTGTTTTCAAAAGCGTCCCTAACTATCACGGCGACCTCTTCCGGCCACTCATAGGAACCGCCGCACAAAAACCTCGGCGCTTTGGGAAAGCCGTCCCCGGCAATTTCCGTTTCCGCAAGAACCACGTCGATACCGTCAAATGACGAACCGCTGTTCATGCCCATAATAAGATCCATTTCGGCATTCTCCTTTATTGGTTTTATTCTTTATCGGTTTAATTGAGAACGTTCTCAATTTATCCAAAAATTTAAGCTTCATATAAGCCTCATTAAAGCTGACGGTTGCTGCGCCGTTTTTGTCAGCGCGGACACGCATCAGCCTGTCAAGTCCGGCTTCCGGCCTTACAGAGGCTTACATGAACTGCGTATTTTAAGCTCAGTGCCTATAATTATATGCTGTTTTTCCTGTGATGACCCGTTTTCGATCCTGTCGATCATTCTTTGCACGGCCACACGGCCAATTTCCTCAGGGAACTGGAACACCGTCGTCAGCCCTATGAGCTTGTTCATACCGGCATCGTCCCAGCATACTATCGAGAAGTTCTTTTTATCATAAAAATCAAGCTTTTCCAACAGGAGCAGAACCGTTTCCGCAAGGCTGTTATTGAGCAGCATTATTGCGGTCAGGTCTTTATTTAAAAAGAAATAGTTGTTGAGCTCCTTTTCGTTATACTGATTTTTGTTGCGGGTCGGCTTCATTATGCGCTTGGCAACGACTTCAAGCTTTCTGTCAGCAAGCGCCTTTTTATATCCCTCTATACGGTCTGTTATGGTCGAATAATCTCCCGTGCCGATGATGCCGATCTTCTTGTGCCCGAGCGCGAGCAGATAGTTTGCCGTCTTATAGCCGGCAGCAATGTTTTCGCTTTCGATCAGATCCAGATCCAGCCCGTCAACCCTGCGGTCAACGAGGACTATCGGAGTGCCGCTGCAATAGACGGCTTGCTTTTCCTCTGTAAGCTTCGACTGCGGGCAGGCGGAGGAAAGAATTATCCCGTCAACCATTCGGGCCTGCAGGTTCACAATATGCCGTATTTCGACATCAATATCTTCATTTGTGTTGCAGATAATTACGTTATACCCATATCGCGCGGCTTCTTTTTCTATGGCGCTGACCATGCTTGCAAAGAAGCTGTTGGAAACGGAGCCCACGATCACGGCAATGGTCTTGGTCTTCTTTGAACGCAGCCCCTGTGCGACCACGTTCGGAGAATACCCGAGCGCTGATATTGCAGACATTACACGCTCACGGGTCTTGATGCTTACTGTCCCGTAGCCGCCGACCACTCTTCCTACAGTCGCTGTAGAAACACCGGCATATTTTGCAACATCCGCTATGGTAACACGGTTGTCATTCATTTAGCTCTCCTGAAATGTCGTTAGTTGAATTATGTTGAGAACGTTCTCCACGTTGTACGTTTATCATAATCCAGCGAAAAAACCTTGTCAATGGGGAAAATTTTTTTCGGAGATTTCCATAGTATTTCATTGTCCGTTTTGGTTAAAGTCACAAAATTTTTTCTCAAAACCGGAAATTCCGGGCTGACGCGGAGTGCTCGCTCAGCAGCATAGGTTTTTTGACAGGCTGAGCTTTCTCCTCCTGCCGCACTTGAAAAAAAACGGAGCTGTGGTATAATACAGGTATAAAAATTATTCAGGGGTGGATCTTATGAAAAAGCATTCAAAGCACGGAACCACGGTCGTTATCGAGGCGCAGGCCGAGGAGCTGAGCCCGCTGGAGCTTTTGCAGCCGGGCAAGCTGAATAAACGCAACATTCTGCGCATCATGCGCAGGGTCGATATCAAAAAGCTCGGACTTGTCGCGGGCGGCACGGCGGTCGTGCTGTCAGCCGCCAGCCTCACGGGGCGCTACACCTTCTACAAGGGCATCGTTTCCGGCGAGCTGAAGCGTCAGCTCACTCCGGTGAACAAAAAGCTCGATGAGCTCAAGGCGCAGAATGCCGAGCTCAGAGCCGAGGTCGAGCGCCTTCAGGCACAGCAGACCGAGGCCGAGGAAAAGTAAGCATATGCCGAAAAATCCCGTACCGTTCGTTTGAGCGGTACGGGATTTTGGTTTTCCTGTCACTTGGGCTCGGAGCGATCTCCGGCAAGCGGCTTGCCGTTTACGGCGTTGCGCGCAATGACATACAGCACCGAGCACAGCGGCACGCTTATGAGCATGCCGACAACGCCCATGGCATTGCCGCCGATCGTCACGGCAACGAGCACCCAGATGCCCGGAAGTCCGACGGATTTTCCGACCACCTTGGGATAGATGAGATTGCCCTCAAACTGCTGGAGGACGATGATGAACACCACGAACCACAGCGCCTGAACGGGCTTTGTCAGCAGGATGAGGAATGCGCCGATCGCGGTTCCGATAAACGCGCCGAACACGGGGATGAGCGCCGTAAAGCCGACGAGGACGGATATTGCCGGAGCGTAGGGCATCCCGAAGATCGACATGCCGATAAAGCACAGTGCGCCTATTATGACCGCTTCCGTGAGCTGGCCGGTTATGAAGTTTGTGAATGTGCGGTTTATGAGGTCGAGCATATCGAGAAGCTTCTGCATATGCTCCGGCTTCATAAGCTTTGAAAGCACCTTCTTCGACTGACGCTTGAGTGTCTCCTTCTGCGCGAGAACGTAGATTGAAAATGCGAGCGCAAGCACGATGTTTATGACTGCCGTAACGATAGATGTTGTAGCCGACAGAGTGGTGTTTATCACCGCCGTGCCGCCGTCCTTGAGGAAATCGACGAGCTTATCGGGGTTGAAGTCAAGCTTCGGCAGCTCGAGACCGTACTTGGTCAGGCTGTCCGAAAGCGTCTCCCACCAGCCCTCGACCTCGCTGACATAGGTCGGGATCATGCTCACGAGCGAGGATACCGATTTGCTCAGCTCCGGCATGATGAGGAATACGACCGCACAGATGATGCCGATGATGAGCAGTATGCTAAGCAGCAGGCATATCGGGCGCTTGAGCTTCACGACCCAGCCGCCCTTGAACTTGCTGAGCAGCCTCATCCACATCCGCTCTATCGGGCGCATGATGACGTTCACGACATAGGCCATGCACAGTCCGATAACGAAGGGCGAAACGAGAGAATACAGCTCGCCGATGTACTTGAACAGCATATTGTGGTTGTACACCGCCCATATCAGAACCACCGTGAAGGTGATTATCAGCAGTATACGCTTTACGGTTTTTTTACTGAGCTCCAAAGCTGTCACTCCTTTTTCACTGCACGCTGAAGAGAATATCGCCGTAGCTCGGATACGGCCAGAACTGCTTGGCGGTGCTCAGCTCAAGGCTGTCAACGCTCCTTCTGAGCGCCGCCTGCGCAGGCAGCACCTTATCGCGGAACACCGACGCTCTCGTGTAATTATCCGAATATGTATCGGCATTCTCCGCCGCGGCCGCAAGCTCCCTGACGTTCTTTACCGTTTCGCTCATAAGCTCGCTTATTCTCGCCGCCTGCTCCCTTTCAAAGCTGCTATCGATGCCGAGCTGCGCCTTGGAAAGAGCGGTGTCTGATAGCTGCTTTGAGTACGCGCTCGCGGCGGGCAGGATATCCTGCCAGACCATCTCCTGCATTGTCTGCGCCTCTATGCGGATGACCTTGCAGTAGTTATCGAGCTTCATTTTATAGCGCGCTGCAAGCTCTATCTCTGAATACACCCTGTGGCGAGCAAAAAGATCGACGTTCTTTATATCAAGGTAATACGGCACGCAATCGACCGTTGTGCGGAAGTTTTTAAGTCCCCTTGCGGCGGCCTCCCTGATCCATTCCTCACCGTAGCCGTTGCCGTTGAATATGATGCGCTTGTGCTTTTTTATAACGCTGCGGATGAGCTCGTGCAGGCTCGTTTCAAAATTATCCGCATTCTCCAGAAGGTCGGCGTATTTGCGCAGCGACTCTGCGACGGCGGTGTTCAGAACGACGTTCGCACCCGAGATGGACGCAGCCGAGCCGAGCATTCGGAACTCGAACTTGTTGCCCGTGAAGGCAAAGGGCGAGGTACGGTTGCGATCTGTCGCATCGCGGGCAAACTTGGGCAGAACGTGAACACCGACCTTTATCTGCTCCTTCTCCTTGCCGCCGTAGGGCGTGTCGTTCTCGATAGCCTCGAGTATCTCCTCAAGCTCCTCGCCGAGGAACACCGAGATTATTGCCGGAGGCGCTTCCGCTGCGCCGAGGCGATGGTCGTTCGCGGCGCTGGCAACGGATATGCGCAGCATATCCTGATAATCGTCCACAGCCTGCAAAACGGCGCACAGCAGCAGAAGAAACTGCGCGTTCTCATACGGAGTTTCGCCGGGCTCGAGAAGATTTAACCCCGTGTCGGTCGTCAGCGACCAGTTGTTGTGCTTGCCTGAGCCGTTCACCCCGTCAAAGGGCTTTTCGTGCAGCAGGCACACCATGTCGTATTTGCGGGCAAGCTTCTGCATGAGCTCCATGGTTATCTGATTGTGGTCGGCTGCGATGTTTGTGGTCGTATATATCGGCGCAAGCTCGTGCTGCGCGGGGGCGACCTCGTTATGCTCTGTCTTGGCAAGCACGCCGAGCTTCCACAGCTCCTCGTCGAGCTCCTCCATAAACGCAGCGACACGCGGCTTTATCGTGCCGTAGTAATGATCGTCCAACTCCTGACCCTTGGGCGGCTGAGCGCCGAAGAGGGTCCTGCCGGTGTAGATCAGATCCTTGCGTTTTTCGTAAACGCTCTTATCTATGAGAAAATACTCCTGCTCGGGGCCGACTGTTGTCTTCACGGCGGTCACGTCGCTGTTTCCGAACAGCCGCAGCACGCGCAGTCCCTGACGGTTGAGCGCCTCCATCGAGCGCAGCAGCGGCGTTTTCTTGTCCAGCGCCTCGCCGCCGTAGGAGCAGAAGGCCGTCGGTATGCACAGGACATTATCCTTTATAAAGGCATACGAGGTCGGATCCCATGCCGTGTAGCCCCGCGCCTCAAAGGTCGCGCGAAGGCCGCCCGTGGGGAAGCTCGATGCGTCCGGCTCGCCCTGAATGAGCTCCTTGCCGGAAAACTCCATGATTATCCTGCCGTTGCCGCTGGGTGAAATGAAGCTGTCGTGCTTCTCGGCGGTGATGCCGGTCATGGGCTGGAACCAGTGCGTAAAATGCGTAGCGCCCTTTTCAAGCGCCCAGTCCTTCATCGCGTTTGCGACGACCTCTGCCGTTTCGCCGTCGAGCCGCTCGCCGAGCCTTATCGAGCGCTGCACCTGCTTATATGCCTGCTTGGGCAGGCGCGCCTGCATTACGCAGTCGTTGAACACCATAGAGCCAAACATTTCGATTACATTCTTCATAAGCAGAGCCGCCTTTCGTGCACCGGCGCATAAAACGCCATAGATAGGAAAATTATATTACCTCCCGAACATGTTTGTCAACGCCTATATTGTAAATGCTTTGACAAAAACGTTGACAAGCACATAATGCTAATGTATACTAACTGTACTAATAAAAGTCACACAGTTTAGAGGCTTATGAATAAGACGCTTAAAAATAACCTGCTATGGATAGTGCTTCTGGCCGCCATATCCGCAATAACGGTAAAGCTCGTCACGGGCTGCTCAAAGGGCTTTTCGTGGGAGCGCTTTGCGTGCTTTCTGAAGGGCGCAGACCCCGTGTGGATGCTCCTTGCCGCCCTGTGCGCCTTCGGCTTTATATACTTTGAGGGACTCGGACTGCAATGCACCTGCCGCTTTCTGGGCTACGGCTTTTCCGCCGGAAGGGGCATACTTTTTTCGGCGACGGATATATTCTTTTCCGCGATAACTCCCTCTGCCACCGGCGGTCAGCCCGCTGCTCTCATTTTCATGATGAAATACGGAACTCCGGCGGCGGTATCGGCCATTGCACTGCTTTTGAATCTCGTGATGTATACGGTGTCCATACTGCTCATAAGCGCAGTGTGCTGCGCGGTGCATCCGGGCATACTCCTGCGCATGGCGCTCGTGCCCAAGCTGTTCATCGCCTTCGGCATCATCGTTCAGATAGCGTTCATCGCGCTGTTTGTGATGTGTATCTTCAACGAAAAGCTCATTCTCGGCCTGTGCCGCTGGGGACTGCGTATGCTGTGCAGGATGCATATATGCAGAAGCTATGACGAGAAGCACGAAAGGCTTCTTGCGATGATAAAGCAGTATAAGGAATGCGGGGCGCTTTTAAGGCACGAAAAGGGGCTTCTGATAAAGGTCTTCCTGTGCAACCTTGCGCAGAGGCTGTCGGTTATCTCGGTCTCGGTCTGCGTGTTCCTCGCCGTCGGAGGGAGAGCCGCCGACGCTTTCAGGGCATTTTCCGTGCAGGCGCTCGCGGTGCTCGGTTCGAACGCCGTGCCCGTGCCGGGCGCTGTCGGTGTTGCGGATTATATCCTGCTCAGCGGCTTTAAGCAGCTCGTTCCCGACCCCGTGAGCATCGAGCTTTTAAGCCGCGGCGTGAGCTTTTACGCAACGATACTTTTCTGCGGAGCGCTGATGCTCTGCGTACTAATCAAAAGAAGGATCAGTGATAAGGCATGACCTCAAAGAAAATGACGCTCGGACTGAGCTACTGCTACTGCAAGCACCTCGGCCTGCCCGTGCGGCGCGTTATGACAAACCCGATACTCACGGCAATAGTCGGAGCATATATGGACACGCGGCTCTCCACGCGGAGGATAGAGCATTTCATCCGCGCAAACAGGCTCGACATGAGCGACTACAAAAAGCAGGATTACCGCTGCTTCAACGACTTTTTCACCCGTCAGGTAAAGGACGGCGCAAGGCCGGTGAACATGGAGCCCGACACGCTCATCTCCCCCTGTGACGGCTATATGTCGGCCTACAGGATAAGCGCGGACTCCGAGTTTGCGATAAAGCACAGCTGGTACAACGTAGACGACCTCGTCGGCGGCGCACAGATAGCCGCAGACTACATGAACGGTGTCTGCCTCGTGCTCAGGCTCGGCGTTGAAAATTACCACCGCTACTGCTATATAGACGACGGCTTCAAAAGCCGCAACCGGCACATTCGCGGGCGCTACCATCCCGTGCAGCCGATAGTTGTGCGCAAAAGGCCGGTGTTCATGCAGAACACTCGCGAATACTGCGTCCTGTACACCGAAAATTTTGGACCCGTCGTGCAGATAGAGGTCGGCGCGTGTCTCGTCGGCAAGATCGAAAATTACCGCGAGGCCGGCGTTACGCGGCGCGGCGAGGAAAAGGGACTGTTCCGCTTCGGCGGCTCGACCATCGTGCTGCTGTTCAGGGAGGGCGTGCTCGAGCTTCCTCAGGAGGTCTTTGACGATACCCTGCGCGGCATAGAGCGCCCCGTGCGCTTCGGCAGCGCAATATGCAAAAAAGCTCAGGTGAAATGACCTGAGCTTTTTGACAGTCTGCGCCGCAGGTTATGGAGCCCATAACCTGCGGCGCAGTTTGTCAAAAAAGTCCCTTGCGAGACTTTTTTGACTGCACTTTTCCGCCGAGCATTTTGAAAGTATTCAAAATGCTT
>CAVFCI010000015.1:0-37901 GCA_963620985.1 Hallerella sp.
CCCGTCAAAGAGAAAAAGGTGAAAAGCGCCGAAAAGGGGCGCTGACAGGCGGCAGTGGTTCGACTCCCGTCAGCTTAATCATATCATACATACAAAAATCCGGCAAGTGTTTCAACAAAAAGGAAGAGCAGGAAGAAAAGAATGACAGCAATTTAACTATATGAAATGGGCGGACTTTTTTGACGCAAAAATTGTGCAATTCATCGAAATTGTTAAAAAAAACGAAAATTTCCGTTGCATTTCGTGTTAATTTGGTGTTAAATAATAATGTTATAAAATAGTTTCACTTATTGCCATCGGAGCTGAGCTTATGAATTTTGTAGACATTATATCTGTGCTGGGCGGCGCTATGCTCGGCCTGATCGTTGCATATGTGAATATGCGCATAAGCAAGGCCAACATGAACGCAGCCAATATGGCGGCTGTCATGGGTGTGAACATGCTGCGGCTGCTGCTTGATGCTGCGGCGCTTGCCGTGTGCTGCTTTGTCTGCAAGGCGTATGAGCTCCCGATGATGGCAACGCTCATTGCCGCTGCCGCCGGACTGTCGGTCGGCGGGATGCTGTTTTTGAGGCATATGGTCAAAAAAACTCAGCCGCAAAGTGAAGAAAAGTCGGACGGAGGTGAAAGTAATTGAAAGAATTTTTTGAAAACTTTTTGATGCCGACGAAGACGATCTACTCGATGTGGGTGATCATGGCGATAATACTGCTCATTAGCTTTATAGCGACGCGAAAGATGAAGGATGTGCCTGGACCGCTGCAAAACATAGCGGAAATGGCGGTGTCCGGACTTCTGAACTTCTTCTCCGGCGTTTTGGGGGAGAAGAAAGCGCGGCACTATTTCCCGATGCTCGCGTCATTCTTCGTGCTGATCATCGTGTGTAACTACTCGGGTCTTATCCCGGGAGCAGGTGAACTGTTCACGGTGCCGACCTCGGTGCTGACGGTAACGGCTGCACTGTCAACGATCTCGTTCGTGGCGATACAGTCATCGGGCATAAAAAAGCACGGTGTCGGCAAATATCTGGGCACGTTTTTCAAGCCCTTTGCGTTCCTGTTCCCGATCCTCATTCTGGAGCAGTTCACGCGCCCGCTGTCAATGGCATTGCGACTGTACGGCAATATCTACGGCGAAGAGCTGGCGGCGGAAACGCTGTTCGGCCTGTTCCCAGTGGGACTGCCTATAGTCATGCATATACTGAGTCTTCTGTTCTGCTTCATTCAGGCAATGGTCTTTACGATGCTGCTTGCGGTATTCATAAACGAAGCGACCGAGGACGAAGAATAAATAAGTAAAAACATACACAATTATAGGAGGAAACACAAATGTCAATAGCACAGGGTCTTATCGCAATAGGCGTAGCACTGGCCATCGGCCTGAGCACGATAGGCGTCGGCATCGGCCAGGGTCTTGCAGCGTCGAAGGCGCTTGAAGGCATGGCACGTCAGCCGGATATGAAGGGACAGCTCCAGTCTGTCATGATCCTCGCAATGGGCTTTATGGAAGCGCTGGCGATCTACGGTCTGGTCATCGCGTTCATGCTTATTGCCAAGATGTAATTTATTGAAAAGACATCTTGAAAGGGGGAGACCGTATTGATTTTAGACATAGTAGGACTTCAGATCAGCGTACCTGAATTCATACTGACTATTATCAGCTTCTTCCTGTTTATGTTCCTGTTGAACAAGATACTTCTCCAGCCTGTCCTGAGCTTCATGGACGCGCGCAGGGCGCGGATAGACGAGGGATTTGCCGAGGGCAAAAAGGCCGAGGCAGCGCTTGAAGAAAACAAAGCCCAGCTTGCACAGGAGCTTGCTCAGACGGGCGCTGACGCGAGAGGCGTAATAAACGCCGCGCGCAGCGATGCGGAAAAGGCAAAGGGCGAGGTGCTCAGCGCCGCCCATGCCGAGGCTGAGCAGCTTCACAGAAACGTTCGTGAGCGCGTAAAAAGCGAGGAGCAGGCAGCGGTCAATGAAATTGACGGCAGCATGTCCGAGTTCGTAACGCTCCTGTCCGACCGCTTGGTCGGCAGCGGTGCCGATGAAAATAAGGCGCTCATAGACGAATGTGTAGGCAAGAGCAAGGAATGATCCCAATGTATAACAGGAATCACAGGAAAGGAGGGATAGTTCTCAAGTGGAAATCTTATGGAAGATAGTTAACTTTATCATACTGTTTGGCGCTCTGTACTTCATCTGCCGGAAAATGAACCTCTTCGACAAGATGTTCGGCAGCCGCAGACGCGGGATAGGCGAGGAGATAGAAAGCTCTGAGAAGGCCAAGGCTCAGGCCAAAGCCCTCGGTGAGGACATAGACAAAGCCAGAGCCGAAAACGAAGAGCGCAAGCAGCAGCTTCTCAAGGATGCCGAAGAACAGGCTAAGGCCGAGGGCGAGGCTATTGCGGCCTCCGGTGACGAGGAGGCAAAGAACCTCATCGCAAACGCTGAAAATAGCGAAGAGCAGCTCATGGCTCAGATGCGCGACAGAGTGTCCGGCGAGGCGGTGCGCCGCGTCGCGGGAATAACGGCTGAGGTGCTGCGCAGCGGCAGCTTTGAAAATTCCAAGCAGGCGCTCAATGATAAGTTTATAGAACAAATTAAAGAATTGGTATCGGCAATGCCGAGTGACATTTTGAACATGAACGAACTTAAAAAACTTGACATTTCAATAAAGAGTGCGCAGCCGCTGAGCGACGAGGAAATGAAGAAGCTCACGCAGATCATATGCGAGACCTTTATCTCATGCCGCAACGAGGTCGATTCGGACGTGATAGGCGGTGTGCGTATGCAGGTGGGCGATACCGTGTATGACGGAACTCTTGCCCATACGCTTGACAGGCTCAGTCAGGATGTTGAAGACAACACCCGTCAGAGCGACACTCAGATGAGATCCATCGCCGACGGAATCAAGCAGCAGCTTGAGAAGGTAAACGGCGATATAGACGTGTACCAGACCGGCGAGGTGCTCACCCTCGGCGACGGTATCTGCCGCGTATCCGGCCTTGCCGACGTTATGGCCGGCGAGATGCTCGAGTTCCCCGGCGGACTCAAGGGCATGGTGCAGGATCTGGACAAGAACAATGTCGGCGTTGTCCTGCTCGGACCGTTCGGTCATCTGCAGGAGGGCGACAGCGTCCGCCGCACGGGACGTATCGTCGAGGTACCTGTCGGCGATGCGCTCATAGGCAGGGTCGTTGACGCAATGGGCAGCCCCATCGACGGCAAAGGCTCCATCAAGACGGAGACCTTCCGTCCGGTCGAAAGTCCGGCACCGAGCGTGCTTGACAGGCAGCCTGTCTCCGTACCTATGCAGACCGGCCTGAAGGCTATCGACGCGCTCGTCCCCATAGGCCGCGGCCAGCGTGAGCTCATAATCGGCGACCGCCAGACCGGCAAGACCGCTATAGCGCTCGACGCTATCATCAACCAGAAGGGCAAGGACGTTATCTGCATCTACGTCGCCATCGGTCAGAAGGAATCGACCGTTGCTGGCGTTGTGGATAAGCTGCGCAGCGTCGGCGCGATGGATTACACCATCGTCGTCTCCGCAACGGCCTCCGAGCCCGCGCCCATGCTGTACATTGCTCCCTATGCAGGCGCTGCAATGGGCGAGTACTTCATGTACAAGGGCAGGGATGTCCTCATAATATACGACGATCTGAGCAAGCAGGCCACCGCTTACCGCGAGCTTTCTCTGCTGCTCCAGAGACCGCCCGGACGCGAGGCATACCCCGGCGATGTCTTCTACCTGCACTCCAGACTGCTTGAGCGCGCGGCGCGCCTCAGCGACGAGGCAGGCGGCGGCAGCATGACCGCCCTGCCCATTATCGAAACTCAGGCCGGCGACATCTCGGCGTATATCCCGACAAACGTCATTTCCATCACCGATGGTCAGATATTCCTTGAGAGCGATCTGTTCCACTCCGGCGTGCGTCCGGCCATAAATGTCGGCCTGTCGGTATCCCGTGTCGGCGGCGCAGCCCAGCTCGGCGCGATGAAGCAGGTCGCAGGTCGTCTGCGTGTCGATCTGGCTCAGTACCGCGAGCTTGCATCGTTTGCACAGTTCGGCTCGGATCTGGATAAGTCCACGCGCGATACGCTGCATCGCGGTGCACGCATGACCGAGATGCTCAAGCAGGGACAGTATGTGCCCATGAGCGCAGCCGATCAGGTAATTGCGATCTTCGCGGTGTCCGAGGGCTACGCGGACGATCTCGAGCTTTCGGATATCGCACGCTTCGAGTCCGAGCTTATAGATTATGTAAACCGCAGCTATCCCGAATTTCAGGCTGAAGTGCTCAGCGGCAAGAAGCTGAGCGCAGAGCAGCAGGCAAAGCTTAAAGAATGTATCGTAAACTTCAAGAAAACGTTCTGAGAAACGAAGAAGGGAGGGGCATAAATGGCTAATATGCGAGCCATACGCACACGCATAAAGAGCGTGAAGAACACAGAGCAGATAACCAAGGCCATGAAGATGGTCGCGGTGTCCAAGCTGCGCAGGACGCAGAGCAGCATGCAGGCCATGCGCCCCTTCTCGGAAAAGAGTCAGGAGGTCATTGACACTCTGCTGTCGTCGAGCACGGCGAGTCTGGAAAACCGCTTCATCACGCCTCATAAAGAGGTGAAAAAGGTCTGCTACGTCCTGTTTGTGGGCAACCGCGGCCTTTGTGGAGCGTACAACAGCGCAATCCTGCACTATGCAAACTCCGTCATAAAGCAGTCCGGCAGGGATTACGGCCTTGTCGTCTGCGGCAGATGGGGCAAGGATGTGCTGGCAAACAGCAAGCTCAATGTCATAAAGATCTTTTCCGAGCTGAGCGACACGCCGATAATAGACGAGGCACTTGAGATAGCAGACTATCTCAAGGAGCTTTACACAAGCGGGGAGTATGACGAGGTGCATCTTGTCTACCAGCACTATGTCACGGCTCTGCGTCAGGATCCGGTGGACGTGCAGTACCTGCCGGCGGCTCCCGAAAAGAGTGAAAAGCAGGGCATAGGCAGGATATTCATATTCGAGCCCGATGTTGACAGTGTGCTCGAGAGCGTCATGCAGCTGTATCTCAACAACAAGATAATGAGCGTACTGCTTGACAGCAAGTGCGGCGAGCACTCGGCGCGCATGACGGCGATGACCGCCGCGTCCGACAGCACCAAGAGTCTCATTGCAGAGCTCGACCTCAAGCTCAACCGCGCACGTCAGGCCGCTATCACGACCGAGATCACCGAGATCGTCGGCGGCGCGTCGGCGCTTAAAAAGAAAAAATAATTGTTTAAACCCTCAATTTTAGGAGGTAAATGAATGGAAAACGGAATAATCCGAAAGGTCATAGGACCTGTTGTCGATGTCCAGTTTCCCTCCGGTAAAATGCCGGATATCTATAACGCGATCGAGGTAAAGCTCGAGGATCGCAAGATCGTAATGGAGGTCGTCCAGCACATTGGCGACAACAGCGTAAGATGCGTTTCTCTGTTCTCGACCGACGGTCTGTCCCGCGGCTGCGCGGCAGTCGATACGGGCGCACCGATCAAAATGCCCGTCGGCGAAGCGACGCTGGGTCGTATGTTCAACGTCGTCGGCGACCCTATAGACGGGCAGGGGCCGGTTAACGCCGAGGAGTACATGCCCATACACAGGCAGGCTCCGGCATTTACGGATATCGCGCCCTCGACCGAGATACTCGAGACCGGCATCAAGGTCGTCGATCTGCTCGCGCCCTACGCAAAGGGCGGCAAGATCGGACTGTTCGGCGGCGCGGGTGTCGGCAAGACGGTGCTTATAATGGAGCTTATCCGCAACGTCGCTTACGAGCACGGCGGCTACTCCGTATTCGCCGGTGTCGGCGAACGCAGCCGTGAGGGCAACGACCTCTGGCACGAGATGAACGAGTCCGGCGTTATAAACAAGACCGCGCTCGTGTTCGGACAGATGAACGAGCCGCCCGGAGCGCGTCTGCGGGTGCCGCTGTCCGGCCTTACGATAGCCGAGAACTTCCGTGACGAGTCAGGTCAGGACGTTCTGCTGTTTATCGACAACATATTCAGATTCACACAGGCAGGCTCCGAGGTATCGGCACTGCTCGGACGTATGCCCTCCGCCGTCGGCTATCAGCCGACTCTGGCGACAGAGATGGGCGCTCTGCAGGAGCGTATAACCTCCACGCGCAACGGCTCGGTCACCTCGGTTCAGGCGATCTACGTCCCCGCCGACGACCTCACAGACCCGGCTCCGGCAACGGCCTTTGCTCACCTTGACGCGACGACAGTTCTGTCCCGCAGCATATCCGAGCTCGGCATATACCCCGCGGTCGATCCGCTCGAGTCCACCTCGAGAATACTCGACCCGAACATCCTCGGCAAGGAGCATTACGATACGGCGCGTGCGGTTCAGGCGGTGCTTCAGAAGTACAAGGAGCTGCAGGACATCATCGCCGTCCTCGGCATGGACGAGCTCGGCGTTGAGGATAAGGCGACCGTCAGCCGCGCAAGAAGGATACAGCGCTTCCTCTCGCAGCCGTTCCACGTTGCGGAGAACTTCACCGGCACCAAGGGCGTATATGTCAAGCTGGAGGACACCATCCGAGGCTTTCAGGCGATACTGGGCGGCGACTGCGACGACCTGCCCGAGCAGGCCTTCCTTATGTGCGGAACCATCGACGAAGTGCTCGCAAAGCGCGATCAGTTCAGGTAAAGCGCCATGGCAGATAGGATTCATTTTCAGATCGCAACGGCTGACGGCGTAGTGTGCGACGCAATGTCGAGCTATGCGCTCGTCCCGCTCTCCGACGGCGACGCGGGCATACTCGCAGACCACGCGCCCATGATCGGAGCGCTCAAGGAGGGCGTAGTCAAATACGTCTGCGAGGGCGAGGATAACTACGCCGCGGTAAGCGGGGGAGTGCTCAGCGTTGCAGACAACGAGGTGATACTGCTTGCCCGCACGGCGGAGATGGCCGATACCATCGACCTTGCCCGCGCTCAGGCAGCCGAACGCCGCGCCCGTCAGCGCCTTGAGTCCCGCGCTGCCGATACGGATATGAAGCGCGCGGAGCTTTCCCTCCAGCGCGCCATAGCCCGCGAAAAGGCGTATATAATGAAGCACCACAATAAGTAACGAAAAAGCCCGTCGGTTGACGGGCTTTTTGATATATATTCGTCGTTTTTCAATCAGCTGCGGCGGGTATCTCCTCGACGAGCTTTGCCTGAACGAGATAGCGCTGATAGCGATCCTGCCTGTAGCAGGTGGACAGCGTGAGCACCTTATCCTTTTCAAAATCGGGCTTCGAGCCCTCGACGAAGTTTGCCGAGGGGCTGAGCGAGGCGAAGGCCTCGTCGAAGAAGGCGTTGAACTCGGTGCGGTTATTGAAGTTATTGTTGAGCAGCAGGTGCTTGCTGCTGTAGGGATAGGCGGCGAAAATTTCGTACACCAGCATTTTATCCGGCAGATAGACGTTTATATACCTGTGGGAGTTGAACACCGAGCTGTCAGCAAAGTCGTTGAGATAGGCAAAGGCCTTGCCGGAGGCGAGGTTGTGCCCGTAGATGACGGTCATACGGTCGCTGAAATCGCGCTTGTTGTAGTCCTCGGAGAAGATGCAGCCGCCGCTGTAGTACGTGCCGCTCTCGTTCCTGCGCAGGTAGTAGGAGTTATCGCCCTCGCGCTGCAAAATGGGATAGCTGATATCGGTATCGGGGATCTCGACCCAAGCGTAGATATCGGGATTGAGCTCATGCAGCGCGTCGAAATCGACGGGGATATCGACGGTTTTGGTGCCGCGCTCGATCTGCACCTTGTCGATGTAGCTATCGAGCGTTTCGCCGAAGGCGTTGCCGTCGTAATACTGCACCAGGAACCATGTACACCAGCCGATAACGCCGAGGGCAGCCAGCGCGATAATGATAAGAATGATCCTTGTCCGTTTTTTCTTTTCCATAACCTCACACCCTGATGAAAAAGGCTCCATGCGTTCTGCATGGAGCCTTGCAAATTCAAACCTTACTTCTCGCTTATGAGCTTCCTGCCGCAGAACGCAAGCACGGCGACGGCGGCGGCGCCGATCACAGCGACCCACACGGCGGAGATGGTCTCGCCGGTCTGGGGGGAGGAGGGGGTATCGTCCGTCGGGGTATTGCTGGCCTCGGGACTTACGACATCGGCAGCGAACACGGCGCAGGACATAGAGAACAGCAAAACGAGAATGAGCAGTATCGAAACGAGCTTTTTCATTTGATTAAGCCTCCAGTATTACAATATATTCTGTTGACAGTATATACTAAGCAAGCAATAATTGCAAGCCCTATTTTTTGAAATTATGCAATTTCCTCATAGAACACATCGAGCACGAGCTCATACAGCGCGTCCTTATCGACGATATACTCCGCGTGATCGTACTCGCCGAGCACGGACTGTCCCGCGACGTTGCGTATCTCGCCGTCAAACTGCATACCGCCAGCCTGCGTAGCGAGGTAGGTCATTTCGCTGATGCCTATATCGGTGGTGACGTAGCTGCTTACGCTGTTGTACAGCTCGATTATCGACGCGGGGTTTTCGCGCACACTGTCGAGCGCGGCGTACATCAGCGCGAGCATGACCTGCCTTTGCCGCTGCATACGCTCATTATTGCCGTCAACGGTGTGCTCGCGGTACCGCAGGAAGCTTTCCGCGCTCTGACCGTACAGCGTGACCTGCTGACCCTGCGCGTAGCCGAGCACCGGCTCGTTTACCGTTATCGTCACGCCGCCGAGCTGATTTATCAGCTTCACCACGCCGTCCATGTATATCGACGCATAAGCGCTCACCGGCAGATCGTAAAACAGCCGCGACACCGCCGACTGCACGAGCTCGCAGCTTACCGCGCCGCCGTCGCCGAACGAGTGGGCGAGAGCCAGCTGCGCGGTCGTCGTGCCCGATCTCTCGCCGTTTTCGTCGAGCACGTCCATGACGCACATGCTGTCGCGCGATATGGATATCAGCGTTATCCTGTTGTTTTTCAGGTCGAGCGCCGCGAGCATATTCACGTCCGACTGGTTAGCGTTGCCGAAGCTGCTGCTCTGCGCCGGCTTATCTCCGTCCACGCCCATCAGCAGGACGCAGACCATATCCTCGTTATACCTGTAGCTCTGCCCCTTGTATTTGACAACGCCCGCCTCGCTGTCGGGCAGGGACATATCGTCTCCGCTGCCGCGCAGCGAGCTTCTGCCCATCAGCGCCAGCACGCCGACCGTGCCGCCCAGCAGCAGCGCCAGCCCCACCAGCACGCACACGACGATAACGAGCGCTTTCGAGCCCTTGCTTTTCTTATCCATATCCATCCTCCGGCGCTTTTTTCCACCATTATACCCGCCCCGTGCCGCAGCCGCAAGTCTTTTGTGCGATTTGCGCGTATCGGCTTACATAATATTCTGAAAATTATGCATAAATTTGTGAAAAAACCTTGTACAAACCCTTGAATTAGTAAAATAACTGTGGTAATATAAGGTCATATGTCTATGGGTGTAGTGCTGCGCCCGAATACAGCACAAAATATAGCATTGAGCAAGCGATGAATGCCGCCGGACGCCGGCAGCCATTTGTTCGGCGCTTACTCAACAAAAAAGGAAAGGAATGACAAGAAGATGAATAAGGCACAGAATAGACCGACGCTGCACAAAGTGCTTTCCATGATTCTTGCACTGGTCATGGTGCTGAGCCTGCTGCCCATGTCGGGCTTTACCACGGCTAAACTTCAGGCGGCGGATACGAGCGTCTTGGAGAACAGAATTGTTCACTTAGATTGTGGCCGTAAATATTTCAGCGTTGAAAATATCAAGATGCTGATAGACGGTATGTACTCTGCTGGGTATAATCAGCTCCAACTTGCTTTCGGCAATTCGGGACTTCGCTTTTTGCTAGACGATATGTCGTTATCGTTTGATGTCAACGGTGAAACTGTTACATATGACAGCGATACGATGGTGAATAATATAAAAACAGGAAATTCAAAACAGAACAACAGCGGTGATGAGTCCTATCTCTCACAGACTGATATGGATGAAATCATAAGCTACGCTGAGAGCAAAAATATTGAGATAGTTCCGCTTCTTAATATGCCGGGGCATATGAATGCAGTGCTTGATGCGTTTGGATCCTATCGCATTGAAGGATATACAAAAGGTAAACAAACAAAATCAAAATCGTCGTCGACCCTTGATTTAACAAATGATGAAGCCAGAGCATTTGGACTTGCGCTGCTACAGAAGTATGTTAATTATTTTAAAGAAAAATCTTCTGTCAAGCATTTCAACTTTGGCGCTGATGAAGTTGGCAACGACATAGTTAATCCGTTCTATTCATTTAATGACGGATATGATAAGTGCATATCCTATATAAATGCCTGCGCTGAAATTATCAATGATGCAGGTATGACGCCGCGTGCATTTAACGACTATATGTACTACAATAACAGTACATCTGAGTTCAATAAAAATATTGAAGTGTGCTACTGGAACAACCAGTGGTCGAATTCTCCTTATGCGAGTGCGAGCACGATTGCTAACAAAGGCCATAAACTGATAAACACTAACTCGGAATGGTACTATGTTTTGGGCAAGACAAGCTCAGGTAGTGACGCTGTAGACAATAATCTTAGCTATGCACTTAGTAATGTGCAGTCGCTTAATTATAACCAGTATCATGTTCAGGGAAGCGATTTCCCGACAGCTGCTACGGCGGGGGTTATGTTGTGTATTTGGTGCGATAGCCCCAATGCATCCAAGCCTGACCAAGCCGTTTCGGATGGCATAACACTGATGAAAGCATTCGCAGAGAAAAATGCAAGTGTTTTTCCCACATCTACAGGTGAAGTAGAGCCGACACCATCAGCTGAGCCTGAAGCAATCACGGTTCCAATCACGGTTCCGGTCAACGGTACAGCCACCGCAAATGTGGCCGGAACTATTCTCGAGGAGGATACTCCCTACAAAGTCGGCGACGGCACATATGCGACCTACACGGTGAAGCATAACGCAGTCAGTGCAGGCACCCTTGAGAAGGTAAGCACTATAACCAGCGGACAAGGGTACCTCATAGGCGACGGTAGTGATAATTGGATTGTGCTGAACAACGGCGAATTAAGCTCTACCGAAGACGAGACCGCAGCCACAAAATGGACTATCGAGAGCAAAAACAACGGCTATACTATAAAGAGCGGCAGCTATTATCTCACGATAGACAAAGAAAAAAATAACTATTATTTAACTGCGGATACAAGTGAACCTTCTAAACAGTGGTCATATAGCTCAAGCAACGGCTTCTCGATGGTTCGTGGCCAGGGCAAGGGTACCACTTACTATCTGTGTTGTAACAGTGGTACATGGACGATTACCGACTCCTCCTCCTACTCGAATTCTGCTCCTTATACCTTGGAGGATTCAGTAACAACAGAGACAACGACCATTACTTTCACGGGCGTAGCGGTAACTCCTGAAGATTCGCCCGCAGAGGTCACCATCGGCAATGTGAAGTACAAGATTATCGTTACCGAAAAAGATTTAAGCAATGAAAATGTTACCGTCAATTACTTTATCACGAATAATCCCGTAACTGCAAACGGAAAAAAGTCCGATAGTATTAATGCAGGAGCTGTCTATAAAAAAGATGGTGTTGATGTGTCAACGCTGATTCCTCAAACCGGAACAAACAGCAAGAAAGCTGAAGTGAAGTTCTGGAAGGCAATGTACCAGACGGGCAGCGACGTGCAAACTGAAACTGGCTGGACAAATACATC
This sequence comes from Hallerella sp., assembly GCA_963620985.1. Lineage (GTDB taxonomy): Bacteria > Bacillota > Clostridia > Oscillospirales > Oscillospiraceae > F23-B02. The sequence goes on from CAVFCI010000015.1 coordinate 11,768, forward strand.
CGACAAGGGGGAGAAAATTGAAAAGCTCCGTTACTGGAACGATAGCTGGGCTTACTACAGTGGCGGAGAATGGAAAGAATTCACTCCGGGTAGCGCGGCGCTTATTACGGCATTCTATTGCCAGAAGACTGAAGTTACCGATGAGATAACAACTTATGCGGTAGACTGGGGTGAGGATATTACAACCTCATCTACCAATAAGAATATTTATGCCTTATATAATACATATGCGCTCCTTGACTTTGCGGTAAGATACGAGTCTGGCGATCGTCTTCCAGAGACGTTTTCAAACTCCAAGACAATCGTTTATAACGGTGTTGGTGAAAAGGATTATGCGTATAACAGCGATGGTAATACTCGAATTGTAAAAGAAATTTTTGCAGAGAACACATCAGACTTTGAAGTCTACATGATTACTGTAACAAAGTCGACGAATAAGCTTAGTACTACTGCTACATACTTATACAAATTGCCTACACTGACCTATGAGGCTGACTCGGACAGTGAAAAGGTAGTATGGGTTAGTAGCGAAGAGGATTTGAGCAGTGATTATCAATCTGCGGATAGACAGTATACAGGCTTCACAATAGGCGGAGAGCCTACAGTTCCTGCTGTGTATGTTGCAAAACAGTATGGATACCTAATAACCTACTATGTCCGCACGGTAGAGTCGGAATCAAACCTGACTGTACACTACTACGAGCGAACTGATGGAAGAGAAACTGAGTTCTATAATTATCAGATATCTGTTAAAGGTAACACGGTATTCGATGATGGCTTTGCTCAGAAGGCGCAGAACAGCACGGAACTTGTAAATAATACGGTTATTAACAGCCTAAACAAGACAGAAACGGTTTATGCCGATCTTAACAAGGTACCAAAAATAGCGGCAAAGTATCGTTATAGTGATTACACTTGTGTAGAGGTTAAACGTAGCAATGACGGTAAAGAAGTTTCTCTTTATTACACATTTAAAAACTCAATAACATTTGTTGTTGACTATGGCTTGCCGTTGCAGATACCTTTGGAAAGACTTAATAGTAACCTGAAAGATGCAAATGTAACAAAAGTGGCATTTGATGGAGTAACCAACGGAATAACAACGTACAATGAAACAACAAAAACTATTACCTATGAGTTGACTAAACCATTGAGCAAAAGTGAGAGTATTGGTGTAACTGTAACAGGTGAAAAAGATGGTGAGCAAGATACAGTCACCTACAGTGTCACCATCATCCCCGCATCGACGGTTTACTATGAAGACAGCTTTGCAAGCTTCAAGAGCGGCACAGCAAACAAAACGCAGGTTGCATGGGAGATCCTGAATGATAAAAATGAAGTAATATCTGAGGATAAAGTTGACACAACTTCCACTCAGGCGCTTGAGGAGCTGGGCAAAAAGACGAACGTCTACGGCTACGATGATGCCTATAAGAGCTCCACGCTCTATTCTCTCGGCTCGGCTCACAAGGTGACAGTCTCCGCCGATATGGCAAACGCCTCTGATATCGTCTGGCCGTCCGCGACCTTCACCTTCAAAGGCACCGGCTTCGACATCATCTCCCTGACGGACAGTGACACTGGAACGATTCTTTACACTGTCACCAATAAGGACACTGGGGAAAAGGTGTGCAGCCACATCCTGAATACCTATTATGGTTACACTTATGAAGACGGCGAATGGAAGGTTGACGCAGATGCAACCGGCAGAATGTATCAGGTTCCTGTGATCAAGATTTCTGGTCTGGAATATGCTAACTATGAAGTCGAAATAAGCGTTCGCTATGGCAAGTACTTTGATTCTACCGGCGATGATAGCTACAGCTTCTGGCTCGACGGCATCCGCGTCTATGACCCGATGGGCAAGAACGCAAATTACGATGTTGACGGCGAGACAAGCCCGAGCTATGTCGAGATCAGGAAATTGATCCTTGACGCTGAAGCACTGGTGACCGAAGGTGCCAAAACAGGCGCAGTGTTCATCGACGGCAAGGGCAGCGATGTTACTGCTAAGGACTATGCAAACTATGGGCCTAACCACGAGGCATACCTTGCAAAAAGTCAGGCAATTGCATTCCAGCTCGTTGCAAGCGCGGAACCGACGAGTGTACAGCTCGGCGCAAAGCTTGCAAACGGCACGGCTGGCGCTCTGACTATCACAGGCGCAAGCTGCAATAAGGCAACGAATGGTGTCCTGTCGCTGAACACCTCGACCGATATGTACTACGAGCTTACAGGTTTGAATTGGATTGAGCAGGATAACGGTACTTACATATCGGATGTAATTACGCTGACCAATACCTCAAGCAGCACTGACAGCATCATTTCGCTGACAAACCTCAAGTTCATCGGCGCGACCTACACCAGCGCGATTCCAGAGGTTGAGAATGCCGCCAATGAGGCTGCACTTATCAGCTTGGCAGCATCTCCCGCTATGGTAAACGAGGCGGTTCTGGCAGTAAGCAGCGTTCTGGCGGCTGAACCCACGCCCGACCCCGAGCCCTCCACCGAGCCTGATCCCGAACCCAGCACCGAGCCTGAACCCGATCCCGAGCCCGAGGTCAAGACCTTCGAGCCCGAGACCTTCAAGGTATCGCTCAATAAGGACAGCATCCGCAAGGGACAGGAGGCCACCCTGACCGTCAAGGCATCCGCCGAGGTCACGGCCATCACCGTAAACGGCACAACATACGAAGACTACCAGACCCGTTTCGAGCGCAGCGGCTGGAAATGGTGGTCGGCTGACAGAACCGAGTACCATGTGTTCACCGTCACGCAGACACCGGACGAGACCACTGATTACGAGGTTATCGCAGTCAACGCCGAGGGCGCAGTCAGCGAGGCCGAGACCGTCACCCTGACCGTTAAGGCCGCGCAGAGCAACTGGTGGGGCGATATGTGGAACAGCTTCTTCGGAAAATGGTTCTAAAAAAGGAGTGATCGAGATCATGAAAAAAGCATATGTAAAACCCCAGCTGTATTTCGAAAACTTCGAGCTGAGTGCCAGCATTGCAGTCCAGTGTGGAAATCCTATCCATTATGCGGCCGGTTCATGTATAGATGGACTTGGCGGACTTGGCGGATATGCTGATGTAATATTCATTGACACGAACAGTTGTTCAGCTACGCCGGATGAATTTGGCCTTTGCTATCACAATCCTACGGATACAACAAAACTGTTCAACTCCTAATGATAACCTAAAACCTAAACCTATGCCCTGCCCGTTTGGGCAGGGCATTTTTAAGGAGCAAAGCATGATAAACAAAAACAAAACCGCCGCGCGCCTTCTGGCGCTGCTTCTGGCGCTTGCGCTGCCGCTCGGCTGCGCGGGCTGCTCGAAGGATGATGCAGCCGAGCCCACCCCCGCAGTCACCGCAGCGCCGGAGCTTGCCGGTGTTGACCTCGGCAGCGGCCTTGAGCTCGTCAGCGTCGGCCGCTACGCCGGTCTTTTCGTCGAGGACGGCTCGGACGACGTTGTCTCGGACGTGTTCTGCATCCGCGTGAAAAATAACGGCGGCAGCGACGTGCAGTACGCGCACATCACGCTCACCCGCGGCAGCGAGAGCTATAACTTCGACCTCGGCACGCTCCCCGTGGGCGAGACCGTTCAGGCGCTGGAGCTCGAACGGCAGAAGCTGCCCGAAAATACCGCGGAGCTTTCCGCGGCGCTGACGCTGTTTGCCGCCTTCGACGAGCCGCTGTCCATGCACAGCGACCTGTTCGAGGTAACGGCGAGCGACAGCACCGTCACCGTCAAAAACCTCTCCGATGAGGACTATTCGCAGGTCTACGTCTACTATAAAAACGCCGGCAGCGATATGCTCATCGGCGGCATCACCTACCGCGTCGGCACGCCCCTCGCGGCGGGGGAGAGCGTCAATTGCTACACCAGCCACTACAGCGAGGGCGGAAGCCGCCTGCTTTTTGTCAGCTATGTTCAGTGAGTGCTGCCGCTTCGGCGGCCTCGGCTTTGCCGTCGAGTGCGCGGAGGCTATCGAGCGCTCGGATATGTGCGCACCGTTTATAGCCGAGGACTGCGCACCCGCGCACACTATCCGCCTGCATTTTAGCGACGAGCTGCCGCAGGCGCCGGTGAGCGCCGCCGCAATGGGACCTGTCCGGCGCTGGTATGAGGATAATGCGCGGCACACCCTGCAATGCTACAGCGCCGAGGGCAAAACGCCGCAGTTTACCTACGCCGTGACACGCGGTGAGCTCACCGAGCTGCGCTTTTCCGAAAGCTACAGGCGCGGCGCGTCGGTGCGCTCGGTGCTGGAGTCGGCCTGCCTGTTCGACCTGCTGTCCGACGCGGGCATGCTCATCCTGCACAGCTCGTATATCGTCACGCCTGCAGGCGAGGCAATACTCTTCTCCGGTCCGAGCGGCATCGGCAAGAGCACTCAGGCCGCGCTCTGGGAAAAATACGCCGGTGCGCAGGTCATAAACGGCGACCGCACGCTCATTGATCCGGCAGGGAAAACGGCGCACGGCATTTTCTATTCCGGCACGTCCGGCATATGCAAAAACGTCAGCGCTCCGCTCAGGGCGATAGTCCTGCTCGCTCAGTCGGAGGATAACCGCTTGTATCCGGCAGAGCCGAGGGCGGCCTTTGCGCGTCTGCTCAGTCAGTGCGCATACTATGAGTGGGACAGCGTCTCGGCGATCAGAATGACCGAGCACGCAGCGCAGCTGGTCTCAAACGTGCCGGTCGTGTGCTTCGACTGCCGCGCCGAGCGCTCCGCAGTAACGGCGCTGCAAGAATATTTGGGAGGGATCTGACATGGAACACAACAGCGCAGAGCCGCGCCTGTCGGCGTATCTGCATGCGCGCGCCTGTCAAAGGGGAATACCGCTCGCGGGAAACTTCGAGCTCACGCCGCGCTGCAATTTCGACTGCCGCATGTGCTATGTCCATCTCACGGCTCAGGAGCAGCAGCGCCGCGGCGCGGAGCTCACGGCGGACGAGTGGCTTGCGATAGCAGAGCAGGCGCGCAGTCAGGGCATGCTGTTCCTGCTGCTCACGGGCGGCGAGCCGCTGATACGCACGGACTTCCGATATATGCTCACGGAGCTCAAGAAAATGGGGCTCATGGTGTCCGTCAACAGCAACGCCTCGCTCATCGACGGCGACTGGCTCGACTTTTTCCGCCACGAGCCGCCGTCGCGCTTCAATATCACCCTCTACGGCAGCAGCAATGAGACCTATGAGCGCCTGTGTGGCCGCCCGATGTTCGAGCGCGTCGTGAGCAACATCCGTGCGCTCAAGGAGCTCGGCATCGGCGTTAAGCTCAATGCGTCCATGACGCCGTACAACGTTGCCGATATGCAGGGCATTTACGATATCGCCACCGAGCTCGGAACGCCGGTGCAGATGGCCTCGTATATGTTCCCGCCGGTGCGCCGCGATGAGGAGCTGACCGGACAAAACGACCGCTTTTCCTGCCGCGAGGCCGCCGAGTGCAGCGTCCGCTGGGACAGGCTGCGCTTCAGCGACGAGGAGTTCATGCAGCGCGCCGAGGCGATGAGAGCCGGAACAAGCGTGCCCGACAGCGAGGTCTGCGAGGGAACGCCGGGCGAAAAAATGGCCTGCCGCGCCGGACGCAGCTCGTTCTGGATAAACTGGCGCGGGGTTATGACCCCCTGCGGCATGCTTTTAAGGCCGGAGTTTTCGATACCCGAGCTCGGCTTTGCCGAGGCGTGGGAGAGGGTCAAGGCCGCGACGGAGCAGATACGCCTGCCGTCGGAGTGCGCACAGTGCCGCTACAAGCATATGTGCCACGCCTGCGCCGCAATGTGCGCGACCGAGACAGGAGAATTCGCTGTAAAGCCGGAGTATGTCTGCGGCATGACGCAGGCTAACGCCGAGCTCACGTTCAGGGAGTACGAAAGGATGAAGAAAAATGAAGCTTAAATTGCAGCTGGTAAAGCGCGACATCGCGGGAGATATAATACTCGTCCCCGTCGGCGCGGCAACGTCGAGCATACAGGGACTTATAACGATAAACGAGACGGGCGCAGCCATATGGGACGCGCTGCCCGAGGCCGAGAACGAGGAAGCGATAGTCGATAAGCTCTATGAGCAGTTCGATGCCGAGCGCGATGAGCTCAGAAAGGACGTTGACGAGTTTCTCGATAAGCTCAAGGAGCTGAATGTAATATAAGAATGTCAGCCGCAAACCGGCTCTCCGAATCCTCGGAGAGCCGGTTTTTACGTTCCTCGCCAAATTGTACAAACAATACTTGCATCGTAAATAATACTATGGTAATATGGTAAATATCAGATACAATGCGACAAAAATGACACAAAAAACACAAACAGGGAGGAAACGATGAAGAAACGAATACTAAGCATGGTGCTGGCGGTGATACTGCTGGCGACGCTCGTGCCGCTGCAAAGCTTCGCGGCGGAGAGCGAGGTAACGCGCATTCAGTGGCTGCAAGAGCTGACTGAGACCTTCGACATGACCGTCGATGAGGACAACTATCCGGATAATTATTACAGCGACATAAGCTCGAGCGACAGCTATTATCGTGACGTGATGGTGGCGACGGAGTTCGGCCTGATAGATCAGGAGCCGGGCACGGCGCTGAACCCGAACGAACCGGCGACGCGCGAGTTTGCGGCGCACACGCTGAACTTCTGCCTCGGCTACGAGCTCGAGGAGGGCGCGGCGTACAGCTTCTCGGACGCTGAGTCGATGACCTACGCGGCTGACGCGCAGATCGCGGTCAACCGCAGCTGGTTTGCGCTCGTTGACGGCAAGTTCATGCCGGAGCAGGCCGTGACGAACGGCGAGATGACCGCCATGCTCGCCGATGCCGCAGCGGTTCTGGCCGGACGAAACGTAGACACCGGCGCGGAGAGTACATATACCTTTGCCGACGGCGTGAAGGAGATACCCGAAAGCATTGATGTCACCGTCAGCGAGGATGGCGGCAGCCTCACCGTCACGGATTACGCCGAAACGCTCAGCGCAGGGGATATAATCGCTGTGCACGGCATCTTCCCGACGATCTATTCCGTGACTGCCGCGGCTGTGACCGACGGTACCCAGACTCTGACGGTAACGAAGCTGGATGTGGACGAGTACATTCTGTCCATGGACACGCAGGGCAGCGTTGACGCAGACCTGACCGACGTTGAGGCCGCGGAAGGAACGACTGTTACATATCTTTTCAGCAACGGCGTAGAGACAAAAAGCGCTGCCCGTGCAAAAGCTCTGTTAAAGGCAAATAATGTTAAAATACAGGATGTGAAGCTGGACAGAACTATAAACGGCAGCAGCGGCGTTAAGGTCAACATATATGGAAGCCTTTCCAAAATGAGCGTTGACTACAAGGTGACGCTTGGCAAATTGTTAGTAAATCCTTACGCCATGGTCAAGCTGAACGGTGTAGCCACTGTCGGATGCTCCGCCAGCTTTGACGCGATAGAGTCAGCAGGTCTGCCCAGCTCTGTCACCTTGGCCTATGTTTCCGTTGCCGGAATCGGACAAATATCGGTTAATGCGAAAATCAGCATGGGAGGCGAAGTGAGCCTTAGCTACAAAACCAACTTTGCAGCCGGCTTTGAATATTCAAATGGCAGCTTCGGCATGATAAAGAACTTCAGCGCAGGCAGCTTTTCACTTCAGGCTCAGGTAAATATAAAATGCGGCATTGAGGCTAAGGCCGGACTTGCGGACATCCCGTTTGTGAAAGGCTACGTTTACGTCGAGGCCGGCTCAAAGATGAACATGTACTATTCCTCAGTGAACAGCGATACAGTGAAATATTGCATTGACACCTCAGCGTTTCTATACGCAGCAGCAGGATACAAGGCAGAGATCAAAAATGTAAAAACATGGTCGGATGCATATGAGATATGGAATATGTACAACAGCCCGATAAAGGTGCATAATCACTTTGAAAACGGCGTGAGCACTAACGGCGTGTGCACCGTTGGCAGCGACTGCTACAATATGGGCTACGGCAAAAACGGCTATACAACAGGCGCGGATTCCAGATACTATAATTTTGGCGGCTCAAACGGCAGCAGCAAAGGAGTGAATTCCGCCGGAGAACCCTACACTATATTTGAATATACCACCGACGATGATGGAAATGCGACTATAACAAAATATTACGGAAATGTCTCCGCCCTCTTTGTGCCAAAGACCATCGACGGCTATACGGTCACTGCTATTGGAAAAGGTGTCTTCAAGAGCAGAAATGAGCTTAAAAATGTAGTTATCCCCGACACAGTAACGGTGATAGGGAACAGCGCATTTGAAAACTGCGACAGCTTATCAAACGTAAAGCTTTCAAATAATCTGGTTGAACTGGGATATATGTCCTTTGGCAGCTGCGGCTCTCTTACCCACATAGAGATACCAAAGAGCATAAGAACGGCAAGGTCTAATATTTTTGGAAAAGGACCGTTTTCCTGCGATGATAATTTGCAAAGCGTCGTCTTTGAAGAAGGGATCACGCGTATTCCGGATAGTATACTCAAAAATTGTAATGGTTTCAGTACAATAAAAATTCCGGAAACAGTGACTGAAATTGGCGATTCGGCATTTATAGACTGTGGCAAACTTGAAAGCATAGACATTCCCGACACAGTAACGGTGATAGGGAACAGCGCATTTGAAAACTGCGACAGCTTATCAAACGTAAAGCTTTCAAATAATCTGGTTGAACTGGGATATATGTCCTTTGGCAGCTGCGGCTCTCTTACCCACATAGAGATACCAAAGAGCATAAGAACGGCAAGGTCTAATATTTTTGGAAAAGGACCGTTTTCCTGCGATGATAATTTGCAAAGCGTCGTCTTTGAAGAAGGGATCACGCGTATTCCGGATAGTATACTCAAAAATTGTAATGGTTTCAGTACAATAAAAATTCCGGAAACAGTGACTGAAATTGGCGATTCGGCATTTATAGACTGTGGCAAGCTTGAAAGCATAGACATTCCCGACTCGGTAACATTAATAGAAGCGAGTGCATTTGAGAACTGCAGCAGCTTGCAGGGCAAGGTAGTAGTTCCGAATTCCGTTACCGGCATGGGAGATGCAGTATTTAAAAACTGCGCGAAAATCACGGAGGCAGTGCTGCCTAATATTCGCAAGAATATAAGTGCGTCAACATTTGAAGGCTGTACCTCGCTTGAGAAAATTGTTTTGCCGGATACAGTAACTACGATACGGGAGTACGCATTCAAAAATTGTACGTCTCTGAAGGAAATTACATGGAGCAAGTCTATAAATGCAATTTGGGAATATGCTTTTGTATATTGTGATTCCCTTGAAAAAATAGACATACCGGACACAGTTACAAGTATCGGCAAAGGTGCATTTTACGACTGCGACGGACTTACGAGCGTGAGCATTCCAAACAGCGTGACGAGCATAGGAGCAAAGCTGTTCTATGATTGCGATGCCCTGACGGATGTAAAGCTCGGAAACGGTATAACCGGCTTGACTGAATCAATGTTCCAGCACTGTGACGCTCTGGCGAATGTTGTAGTCCCTTACAGAGCTGCAAGCATAGGCAATAATGTGTTCAAGGACTGCGTTAAGCTTACGGAGGTCACTATTCCGCGCGGAACGACAAGCATCCAGACGACTGCGTTCAGCTATCCTGATATACTCACCATCTACGGCGTGAGCGGAACGACGGCGGAGACCTATGCCGGAGATATCGGAGCAAAATTTGTCGCGATAGACAAGCCCGCTACCGGCGTGACCCTCAGCAAGAGCGAGCTCACCCTCAACAAGGGGCAGAGCGCAAAGCTGCTCGTGACGATAGAGCCGAATGACTTCACGGACGCAACGAAATGGAAAACGAGCGACGAGAGCGTTGTGACTGTAGCCGTTGACGGCACGGTCAAGGCGGTCGGCGTAGGCACGGCGACTGTAAGCTTCATTGCAGGAAATACCAAGGCAAGCTGCACTGTAACAGTGCTCCAGCCCGTGACGCGCCTCAGCTTCACAAAGTCGAGCCACGAACTCGACGGCGGCGATACCGTGCAGCTCGGTGTGAATATCACTCCCGAGGACGCGGCGAATAAGGATATCGTGTTCAGCAGCTCCGACGAGAGCATCGCGACCGTCGATCAGGCGGGTCTTGTGACGGCGCTTAAAAAGGGCACTGCGACGATAACCGTTGAAGCTCAGGACGGCAGCGGCTGTAAGGCGACCTGCAAGATAACGGTTCTCACCAACGCGACCGTCTGCAAGAGCGTTGATGAGCTCCAGAGCAAGCATAAGTATGATCCCAACAGCAGCGAGCTCTGGGTCTACACGCAGCTGGGCGCAAAGAAGCTGAGCATCACCTTCAGCGAGAAGACGAGCGTTGAAGAGGGCAGCGACTACATATTTATTTACACCAAGGACAATACGCTCGTCGGCCAGTACACCGGCACGGAGCTCGCAGGCAAGACCATCGAGGTCGAGGGCGACACCGTGAAGATAAAGCTCACGAGCGACGAGGTTATGTGCGAATACGGCTTCGCGGTGACGAAGCTCGTGGCCGATAAGGATGACGGCGACGCCATCACCGGCGACATTAACGGCGACGGAAAGGTCGATGTCTCCGACCTCATCCGGCTGAAGAAGTACATTGCCGTCGATACGACAGAGATCGCAGGCAACGCAGACATCACTGGCGACGGAGTGGTCGATATCCTCGACCTCATACGCCTCAAAAAGATGATCGCCAGCTCCTAAATTTAACACAAACCGGCTCTCCGTGGATTCGGAGAGCCGGTTTTTACGTTCCTCGGCAAATTGTACAACGCATCTCAGAGGCCAGCGGCTATGTCTTGACTTTTGTGCCGTATATGCTGTATACTATATAATCTAAAAATGTGTGCAATTTTACGCAATATGTTGTATTTGAGGGGAATTTTAAATGACTAAGACCAGCGCAGGATACGGTAACGACAGTATATCTCAGCTAAAGGGCGCGGACAGAGTAAGAAAACGGCCTGGCGTTATCTTCGGCTCGGACGGGCTCGACGGCTGCCAGCACGCCGTTTTTGAGATACTTTCAAACTCCATCGACGAAGCGCGTGAGGGCTACGGAAGCGTCATAACGCTCACGCGATACGCTGACGGCTCCATCGAAGTCGAGGACTTCGGGCGCGGCTGCCCCATGGACTGGAACGCAAACGAGAAGCGCTACAACTGGGAGCTTGTTTTCTGCGAGCTGTACGCCGGCGGCAAGTACGCCAACAACGAGGGCAAGAACTACGAGTATTCCCTCGGCCTGAACGGTCTCGGCTCCTGCGCGACGCAGTACTCGTCCGAGTACATGGACGTTACGGTCTGGCGCGACGGCAACAAATACGAGCTGCACTTCAAAAAGGGCAAGGTCGTCGGCAAGAAGGGACAGGAGCTCACGGTCAGCCCCGCCGACCGGAAAAAGACCGGCACGACCATAAAATGGCGGCCAGACCTAGAGGTCTTTACGGATATCGACATTCCAGAGGAGTTTTTCAGAGACATCCTGCACCGGCAGGCCGTCGTGAACGCGGGAGTGACCTTCCGCTTCCGCAATCAGAACGGCAACAAGTTTGATGTTACCGAATATGTATACGAAAACGGCATCCTCGACTATGTAAACGAGATAGCTCACGACTCGCCGCTGACCTCGCCATATTTCATAAGCGCCGAGCGCCGCGGCCGAGACAGGGATGACAAGCCCGAGTACAAGGTCAAGCTCTCGGCGGCTTTCTGCTTTTCAAACAAGGTCAAGGCTATCGAGTATTACCACAACTCCTCGTGGCTGGAATACGGCGGCGCGCCGGAAAAGGCTGCGCGCAGCGCCTTTGTCTATGCCATCGACGCATACATAAAGAAGATAGGCAAGTATCAGAAAAACGAGAGCAAGATAAACTTTCAGGACGTGGCCGACTGCCTCGTGCTGGTGACAAACTGCTTCTCGACGCAGACCTCATACGAAAACCAGACGAAAAAGGCCATCACCAACCGCTTCATTCAGGAGGCGATGACCGATTTTTTCAAGGAAAAGCTCGAGGTCTATTTCATCGAGAACAAGCCCGAAGCCGATAAGATCGCCGAGCAGGTGCTCGTCAACAAGCGCAGCCGCGAGGCGGCGGAAAAGACGCGGCAGGGCATGAAGAAGAAGCTCTCCGGCAGCATAGATATCGCAAACCGCGTGCAGAAATTCGTTGACTGCCGCAGCCGCGATCCCGAAAAGCGTGAGATATATATCGTCGAGGGCGACTCGGCTCTGGGCGCATGTAAGCTCTCCAGAGATGCCGATTTTCAGGGCATCATGCCCGTGCGCGGCAAGATACTCAACTGCCTGAAGGCCGACTATGTCCGCATATTCAAAAGCGATGTCATAACCGATCTTCTCAAGGTGCTCGGCTGCGGAGTCGAGGTGCAGGTCAAGGGACAGAAGGACTTAAACGGCTTTGATATAAACAATCTGCGCTGGAACAAGGTCATAATTTGCACCGATGCCGACGTTGACGGCTTCCAGATACGCACGCTGATACTCACGATGATCTACCGCCTCGTGCCGACGCTCATCCGCGAGGGCTATGTCTACATAGCGGAGTCGCCGCTGTACGAGATAGAGTGCAAGGGCAAGACCTATTTTGCCTACTCGGACAAGGAAAAGGCGGACATCGTCTCCGGTCTCGGCGGAGCGAAGGCAGCCATAAACCGCAGCAAGGGTCTCGGCGAGAACGATCCTGACATGATGTGGATGACGACCATGAACCCAGAGACGCGCCGCCTTATAAAGGTCATGCCCGAGGATGCCGAGCGCATGGCGCAGATGTTTGATCTGCTGCTCGGAGATGATCTTGCCGGACGAAAAAATCACATTGCCGAAAACGGATATCTGTATCTTGATATGGCCGATATCTCATGAATAAGCAGCTGCGGATACATTTAATGCGTCAGCCCGGTATCGGCGCTGCCGACTATCGCAATAAAATTATCGGCCTGTCAGAACCGGCAGAGTTCGATTCCCCTTAGGCTTAAACGGAGGATTTGATATGAAATTTGATAAAGCCCGTAATCTTGTGAAATTCCTGCTTGCCATGTGCGTGGTGTTCTGCGTCGTCGGCATAGTGACCAACGGCAGCGGACTGGGCGGAATGTCGCTGCTTTTCTCGACGCTGTTTTTGGTGCTGTCGTTTGTCATCATATTTGTATACTGCCGCTGTCCTCACTGCGGCAAGCGCATTTATCTCGGCCTGTTCAACGCGGTCAACTGTCCGAAATGCAGGCACAATCTCATAACAGGCGAAAAAAGCAAGGGAAAGAAGAGATAATACATGGCAAAAAAACAGCAGCCGGAAAAGAAACAATTCAATAACCCCAATGTCATAGGTCTGCGGGCCGAGGTGCTCGAGCAGCCTATAACCGAAACGCTTGAGCAGAACTACATGCCCTATGCCATGAGCGTTATCATATCCCGCGCCATTCCTGAGATAGACGGCTTCAAGCCCTCGCACCGAAAGCTCCTGTATACGATGTATAAGATGGGGCTTTTGAGCGGAGCGCGCACAAAAAGCGCGAATATCGTCGGCCAGACCATGCGCCTGAACCCGCACGGCGATGCTGCGATATACGAGACCATGGTTCGACTTTCCAAGGGCTACGACGCGCTCTTAACGCCCTTCGTAGACTCCAAGGGCAACTTCGGCAAGGTCTACTCACGCGATATGTCCTACGCCGCGTCCCGATACACCGAGGCAAAGCTTGCGCCCATATGCAGCGATATCTTCGGCGATATAGATAAGGACACCGTTGAATTTAACGATAACTACGACGGCAGCATGAAGGAGCCTGCGCTCCTGCCGACGAGCTTTCCGAATGTTCTCGTTTCAAGCAACACCGGCATCGCCGTCGGCATGGCCAGCCAGATATGCGGCTTTAACCTTGAGGAGACCTGCCGCGCGACGATAGAATATCTTCAGGATCCCGAGTGCGACCTGTTCCTGTACATGCCGGCTCCCGATTTCTCCACCGGCGGCGAGATAGTATACGACCGCGCCGAGATGGAGGGCATATACAATACGGGCCGCGGAAGCTTCAAGGTGCGTGCAAGATGGCGCTATCTGCAAAAGGAGAACATCATCGAGATCTACGAGATCCCGTATACGACCACTTCAGAGGCTATTGTCGATAAGGTCGCCGAGCTCATAAAGGCCGGCAAGGTCAAAGAGATAAACGACATGCGCGACGAGACGGACCTGAGCGGTCTGAAGCTCGCCATCGACCTCAAGCGTGGCACTGATCCCGAAAAGCTCATGCAGAAGCTATTCAAGCTCACCCCGCTTATGGACAGCTTCCCCTGCAACTTCAATATCCTCGTCGCCGGAAACCCGCGTGTTATGGGCGTAAGGGAGATACTCGGCGAGTGGACGGCATGGCGCATAGAGTGCGTCCGCCGCAGGGTGTATTTCGACCTGTCAAAGAAAAAGGACAAGCTGCATCTGCTTCAGGGGCTTGCGATGATCCTTCTGGATATCGACAAGGCTATTGAGATAATCCGCAATACCGAGCTTGAAAGCGAGGTCGTGCCGAACCTCATGATGGGCTTCGGCATCGACAGGATACAGGCCGAATACGTCGCGGAGATAAAGCTGCGCAACATAAACCGCGAGTATATCTTAAAACGCACCGCCGAGATCGAGGAGCTCGAGCAGGCGATAGCCGAGCTTGAGGAAACGCTCAAGAGCCGACGGAGAATAAAAAATATCATTATCTCCGAGCTCAAGGCTATAATAAAGAAGTATCCCTCGCCGAGAAAAACGGGCATCGTATACGCCTCTGAGATAGAGGAGTATACCGAGAGCGAAACGGTCGAGGATTACCCCGTCACGGTGTTCCTGTCAAACGAGGGCTATCTTAAAAAGATAACGCCCATGTCCCTGCGCATGAGCAGCGAGCAGAAATTCAAGGACGGAGATGCGCTGAGGATGAGCTTCGAGGCGACAAACCGCACGGAAATGCTCATATTCACCGACCGTCAGCAGGTGTACAAAACGCGCCTGTCCGATTTTGACGACACCAAGGCCTCGGCTCTCGGCACCTATCTGCCGACAAAGCTCAGCATGGACGAGGGAGAGCGGGTGCTTGAGCTCATATGTCCGGGCAACTATCACAAAAACCTCCTGCTGTTCTTTGAAAACGGCAAGGTCGCGCGCCTTGATATGGCAGGCTATGAGACTAAGACAAACCGCAAGAAGCTCATAAACGCCTACAGTGACAAGAGCCCGCTCGCAGCCGTGTATATGATAGGAGAGGAGATAGACATGGCGCTGTTTTCCTCCGACGGCAGAGCCATGGTGTTCAACACAACGCTTCTGCAGCTTAAAACCAGCCGTACAACGCAGGGCGTCGCGGTCATGAGCATAAAGAAAAACCACAGGCTCGTCTCGGCAGCGCCTCTTGCGGATACTGTTATAAAGAATGTTTCGCGTTACAGGGTCAGGAGCCTGCCCGCAGCCGGAGCATTGCTCAAGGATGAGGACAGGGGAGAAACTCAAATGTCGCTTATCGACTGAGGAGGAGCTTATGAAAACAACAAAAGCAAGCGAGTATGTCATCCAGTATGCGCTCATAGCTCTCGGCTCGGCGCTGTTTGCCGCAGGGTTTCAGTTTTTCCTGTATCCCAACTCGATCATCGTCGGCGGCGTGAGCGGTATCGCAATGATCGTAAACTACCTGACGGAGCTTCCCGTCGGCGTTTTGACCATTGTCCTGAATATTCCGCTTTTCATTATCGCATGGCGGCATTTCGGAACGAAATTCATCGTAACGTCGCTTGTCGGTATGCTGCTGTCATCGGTGCTGGTCGATCTTTTTGCGCTGATAAAATACTGCCCGACGGACGATATGCTGCTTGCCTGTATCATAGGCGGCGCGATCAAGGGCTTCGGCCTCGGCATCATCTACTATGCCGGAGCTACGACCGGCGGTACTGACATAGTCGCAAAATTCGTACGCCTGAAGTTTCCGTATATAAACTTCGGAACGCTCATACTGCTGACCGATGCCGTCATAATCATCGCCTTTGCCGTGATCTTCAGAAAGGTCGAGGGCGCGATGTACGCGGTCATATCCATGTTCGTCGTCTCCAAGGTAATAGACCTTGTTCTCTACGGCATAGATAACTCCAACGTCTGCTATATCATAAGCGAAAAGAGCGAGCAGCTCGTGCAGGATATAACCGACAGGCTGCACCGCGGCGTGACTATCCTTGAGGGAGAGGGCGCGTATTCGCACCAGAATAAGCAGGTGCTGCTGTGCGTTGTGAAGCGCACGCAGATAGCCGATATCAGAAAGATAATAAAAAATGTAGACGAAAACGCCTTCTTTATCATCACCGATGCCAAGAACGTTTTCGGCAAGGGCTTCGGCGATATCAGCGATAATCAGTAAAAGCTGCGAAACGGGATAAATTATGCTTGACAAATCCGAAAAGTGTGGTATTATTTATCTCGTTCCGTGTGCGGGCATAGCTCATCCGGTAGAGCGCCACCTTGCCAAGGTGGAGGTAGCGAGTTCGAGTCTCGTTGCCCGCTCCATAAAAAACCTCTGTCAAACGACAGAGGTTTTTTGTATATTAAAAGAAAACGGGTATTTAAAGGATTTGCTGCAAATTCAGCGTTGAATTTTACAGCACAATAGGATATACTATGCTCGAAAGGAGCTGACAGATATGCCGAATATCAAACCCATTTCTGACCTGCGAAATTACAGCGAGGTACTGCATGATGTGGCTGTGGGCGCTCCTGTCTTTTTAACGAAGAACGGACGCGGGCGGTACGCCATCGTGGATATACAGGACTATGAGAAAACACAGGCGACCATCCGACTGATGAATGAGCTCTCAAAAGGCCGTCATTCCGGCGAAACAGAAGGCTGGCTGACATCGGATGATATGAGGGCGCACTTTAGCGCAAGAGCGAATGAAGAATAAAATTCATTATTCGCCGGAGTCCCGCCGTGATTTGGATGATATTTGGGACTACATCGCATTGGAGCTTCAAAACTGTTCTGCTACGGAGCGCATGATCGATCGCATTATGGATGCGGTCGACCGGCTGGAAGATTTCGCGGAAATGGGAAGCCCGTTATCCTCTGTTGCAGACGTAGGAACAGGTTATCACTTCCTTGTTATCGGCAATTATATGGTGTTTTACCGTGTGCAGGACAGTGATGTCTGTATTGACCGTGTTCTCTATGGCCGCAGCGATTATATGAGCGCCCTATTCAAGGATCTGCTGCGCGAAGAAACAAGCGAATAAAAGTAAAAACCGGCAGACTTACTTTGAAGTCTGCCGGTTTTATGGTCGGAGTGGGGAGACTTGAACTCCCGGCCTCTTGGTCCCGAACCAAGCGCGCTACCAACTGCGCTACACCCCGAAACAGCTTTTATATTATAATAAGCGAAGCTTAACTTGTCAAGAATTATTTATCATAAGCAGGGCTTGTTTATCATAAGCTGTTATCCGAGGTGACAGGCATGAGCAGAACGAAGCTTTATATATGCGCGGCAATTTTCATTGCCCTTACCGCAGTGCGCTTTGCGTCGCCTGCGCTGGCCGACAGGATATCCGACGGGATAAGCGATGCGCTGTGCATGGAAAAGGCGCAGACCGAGGCCGCGATAGAATTCGGCAGGAGCCTTGCAGATGGCGACGTGATAGAGACCTTTCTGCGGCGCTTTGACAGAGCTGCGCAGACTCAGACGACAGCCGTACAGACTGAGCCTCAGCCGAGCCCCACGGCAGCTCCGACACCGGAGCCTGCTCCAACGCCGGCACCGCAGCCGACCGAGCATCCTGCTGTTGCGGCGTTTCTGGAGTCGCAGTCGGAGTATGCCGATTATGCCGTGCCCGAAACAGTCAGCTACGAGCGCCCCGAGCTTCCCTTTGACTACGAAAGCCCTGTTTCCGGTGTCACCTCGTCCGGCTTCGGCTACCGTATACACCCGATACAAAACGAGGTCAAATATCATTACGGCACGGATCTGGCAGCAGACAGCGGTACGCCGGTGACGGCCTTTGCCGACGGAACGATAGTCGCGCAGGGCGAGTCGGACTCCTTCGGCAAATATGTTATGATAGATCATACCGGCGGCTACCGCACGCTGTACGCGCATTGCAGCGAGCTGTGCATGAGCTGCGGCAGCGTCAAAAAGGGCGACACCATAGCGCTTGTCGGCTCGACGGGAGCGGCTACAGGTCCGCACCTGCACTTTGAGCTTGAGCACGACGGGATATACCTGAACCCCGAGTTTTACATATGAGCCGCCGCTTTTATCTGAGCCCCGGTGCGATACTCGTTTTATCGCTTGTCTATTTCTTCGGCGGCATAGAAAGCCTTGCTGCCGTAATGCTTGCCATAGCCGCCCATGAAGCAGGACATGCGGCGGCGATATACGCTCTGGGCGGAAGGGTAAAGGGGCTGCGCTTTGCTTCCTCCGGCCTGTGCATGTCTGCCGCGGGAGCGTATTCCGCCGCCGGTGAGCTTATCACGCTGCTTGCTGGACCCTTTGCCGGACTTGCGCTTGCGTATGTCTGCGCCGTGACCGGCAGCGCGAGCGCCAACGGCCTTCTCCTGCGCACGGCAGGCATGAGCCTTGCCCTGACGGTGTACAACCTGCTTCCGGCGCTGCCTCTTGACGGCGGCAGGGTACTTTACTGCCTGCTGTGCCGCTTCGGCTCTGCCGCAAAGGCCGAAGGCACGGTTTATTTTACAGGCATAGCCTCAGCGCTCACTTTGGCGGCTCTCGGTCTTGCTATGCGCTTTTCAGGGCTCGGACCGGCGCTTTTTATATCCTCAATGTGGCTTTTAATTGCGCAAACGGGTATTGTAAAAAGCATGAGCATGTTGTAAAATTAAACGATTAATACAATCGGAGATGCATATGGATAAACGACTTGAACGAATACTGCCCAAGGTGCAGAAGCCCGCGCGCTACACCGGCGGCGAATATAATCAGATAATAAAAAATAAGGACGAGGTCGAGCTGCGGCTGGCCTTCTGCTTTCCAGACACCTATGAGATAGGCATGTCAAACCTCGGCATGGGCATACTGTACTCGACGATGAACGAGCTCAGCTACGTCTGGTGCGAGCGTGTGTATGCACCGTGGGGCGATATGTACGAGCTGATGAAGCAAAACGGCATTCCGCTGTACGCGCTTGAAAGCGGCGATCCCATATCCGAGCATGACGTGCTGGCCTTCTCTATAGGCTACGAGATGGCATATTCAACGGTGCTCGATATGATAGACATGGCGGGACTTCCGATACACAGTGCCGACAGGCAGGGACTCCTGCCGCTCGTCATAGCCGGAGGAACTGCGGCATTAAACCCCGAGCCCATGGCCGATTTTATCGACCTATTCCTGCTCGGCGAGGGCGAGGAGATGAATAACGAGCTGCTCGCGCTCCTGCGCACGGCAAAGGCGGAGGGCTGGACAAAGCAGGCGTTTCTGGAAAAGGCCGCGCAGATAGGCGGCGTGCTCGTGCCATCATTTTACACTCCCGTTTTCAATGACGATAACACGATAAACCGCTTTGACGTTCACCCCGCAGCGCACGAAAGGGTCACAAAGCGCGTCATTACGGACATGGACGCAGTGCATTTTCCGCTCGCTCCGATAGTACCCTCGACCGAGGTCGTACACGACAGAGTCAACCTTGAGCTGTTCCGCGGCTGCGTTCGCGGCTGCCGCTTCTGTCAGGCGGGGCATACCTACAGGCCGATAAGGGCAAAATCGCCGAAACTGCTCGCAGAGCAGGGCAAGGCGCTGCTGAAAAACACCGGCTGTCAGGATATAACGCTGCTCTCGCTCAGCTCGAGCGACTACAGGTATCTCTCTGAGCTATGCGACGAGCTGCTTGAATACTGCGAGCCGCGCAGCATCGGCCTTTCGCTGCCCTCGCTGCGAGCAGACAACTTCTCGATCGACATCATGCACCGCATCCAGAAAACGCGCAAAAGCGGTCTGACCTTCGCGCCAGAGGCCGGAAGCCAGCGCCTGCGCGACGCGATAAACAAGAATGTCAGGGAAGAGGAGCTGCTCAATACCTGCCGCCTCGCCTTCGAGGGCGGCTGGAACACGATAAAGCTCTACTTCATGCTCGGCCTGCCGACCGAAACGGACGAGGATGTTCTGGGCATAGCGGAGCTTGCAAATCAGGTGCTGCATACATGGCGGCTTTACGCGAAGAACAAAAATAGGGGAGTGCGCATAACCGTATCGACCTCCTGCTTTGTACCGAAGCCACACAGTCCGTTCCAGTGGGAAAGGCAGGTCACGATGGAGGAATACATCCGCAGGGTGAACCTTCTGCGCGATAACATGAAGGCCAAAAACGTCGTTTACAACTGGCACGACCCGCAGACGAGCTACATAGAGGCCACGCTCTCGCGCGGCGACAGGCGCATCGGCAGTGTCATAGAAAACGTCTGGCGTGCAGGCGGCAGGCTTGAGGCGTGGAGCGATTACTTCTCCTTCGAGCGCTGGATGAAGGCCTTTGACGATGCCGGAGTTGACCCCGCGTTCTACGCTCACCGCGAGCGGGACAGGGACGAGGTCATGCCGTGGGATATCGTTGATGTCGGAGTGCGCAGGGAGCACCTGTGGCACGAGCGCGAGCAGGCGTATGCCTCCGAGCTGTCGCCCGATTGCCGCAGACAGTGCTCGGCCTGCGGCGCGGCAAGACTCCTGAAGGGAGGAAAATGCGATGGATAAGTACAGGATGCTGTTTTCAAAAACAGGCAGAGCGGTGTATATCTCGCACCTTGACCTGATGAGGACGATAACCCGTGCGTTCATGCGTGCAGAGTGCAGGCTCAAATACTCCGAGGGCTTCAATCCCCACCCGAATATCTCCATTGCACTGCCGCTTTCCGTCGGCTGCGAGAGCGTGTGCGAGATAATGGACTTCAAAATGCGCGAGGACATGCCCTGCGAGGAGCTCAAGGCGCGCCTTGCCACGCAGTTTCCCGAGGGAATAGAGGTCATCGGCGTGTACGAGCCGGAGCGCAAGGTCAAGGAGATCAAATGGCTGCGTGTAGACGGCGTTTTTGAGTATGACGAGCGCAGCGCCGAAAAAATGTCCGGGGAGCTCAACGGCTTTTACGCTGCCGATAGCATAGTTATCACGAAAAAGACCAAGCGCGGCATGGGGCAGAGCGATATCCGCCCCGCTATCAGGGAGATAAGCTTTGCGCCCGACAGCTGCAACGTAAGGATGTCGGCGCTCATATCAGCGCAGGAGCCCACACTCAATCCCGAGCTCATAGCCGATGCGCTGCGCCAGCTTGCCCCCGATATCGCGCCCGACTTTGCAAAATTCAGGCGGCTTGAGATATTCGACGAAAATATGGCGGTTTTCCGCTGAAAATGCTTGCATTTCAATGCTCTTTGTGGTATTATACCAGAGCTTGCGTATATCGCAGGCCATCAAGCGGTCCTCTGCCGAGGCCGAAAGGGAGCCCTACGGCACGAACGCCTAAAATAAAGGAAGGATTAGACTATGGATCTGATCAAAATTCTCAGCGAGCAGTACATGAAGCCCGAACTGCCCGAGCTCAATGTCGGCGATACCGTCCGTATCACCGTTCGCGTCAAGGAAGGCAGCCGTGAGCGCAACCAGGCTTTTGAAGGCACCATCATTGCCAAGAAGCATGGCGGCATCAACGAGACCATCACCGTCCGCCGTATCTCCTACGGTGTAGGCTGCGAGAAGGTCTTCCCCGTACACTCTCCCTCCATCGTCTCTGTCGAGACGGTTCGCCGCGGCAAGGTTCGCAGAGCAAAGCTGTACTACCTGCGTGAGCGCGTCGGTAAGAGAGCAAAGGTCAAGGAGCGCCTGTAAGCGTCCGGCCTGTTTATCGGTTCAAAAAAAGCGGCTGATGCCGCTTTTTTTGTTGCTTTAGAGCATACTCATCGTGTATAATATATTGATAAGCTCTATAAACTCAGCAAGAGGTAATTTGAAAATGAAAAAAACCAAGGATAAGGTCAAAAAGCCGGAGGCCACAAAGGCTGAGACTACAACGCGAGGCGAGATATACGACTGGATGCAGAGCCTTTTGTTCGCGCTCATCATCTGCATGGTCGTATTCGTGTTTTTCTTCCGCATTGTCGATGTGGTCGGCGATTCCATGAACCCCACGCTCACAGACGGCGACAAGCTCGTGGTATCAGACGTTTTATATACGCCGAAGCAGGGAGATATAATCATCTTCCGCAAGGACGATTATAAGCCGGAGGCGCTTGTCAAGCGCGTCATTGCGACGGAGGGGCAGACCATTGATATAGACTTTGACCGTGGCCGCGTATATGTTGACGGCGAGCTTCTTGACGAGCCGTACATTGCCGAGCTTACCAAAAATCAGCTTGATTTTCAGGGACCGCAGACCGTTCCCGAGGGCTGCGTGTTCGTCATGGGCGATAACCGCAACGCCTCGTCCGACAGCCGCAAAGCGGAGATCGGCATGGTCGATGAGCGCCTTATAATCGGCAAGGTGCTGCTGCGCGTATTCCCGTTCGACTCTATCGGCGTTCCCGACGGTGAATGATATGTCCGGCGCAAGCTATGAAAAAATGAATATCCAGTGGTTTCCCGGCCACATGACCAAGGCACAGCGCATGATAGAGGAGAGCATAAAGCAGTGCGATGCTGTGTGTGAGATACTGGATGCCCGCATACCGAGATCCAGCCGCAATCCGGATATAGACCGCCTTGCAGCCGGAAAGCCGAGGCTTATAATCTTAAACCGCTGCGACCTTGCAGATCCTGATATAACGGCGCAGTGGCGCGGACTTTTTGAGGCTCAGGGCATAAGGATACTCGAAACGGACGCGAAAAGCGGCAGGGGAGTAAACGGCTTTGTTCCGGCTCTGCGCGAGCTTTTGAAGGACAAGATCGCCGATTACGCCGCCAAGGGTCAGATAAACCGCCCCATGCGCGTCATGATACTCGGCATACCGAATGTCGGGAAATCGACGTTTATAAATAAGGTCGCAAAGCGCAGAGCCGCGATAGCAGGCGATAAGCCGGGCGTAACTCGCGGCAAGCAGTGGATAAACATCGACAAGGGGCTTGACCTGCTGGACACTCCGGGCATACTCTGGCCGAAGTTCGATTCACAGGAGGTCGGTGAGATGCTGGCCATAACGAACGCTATAAAGTCCGATGTTCTCGATAAGGAGACGCTTGCGGCAAACTTCATGCTGCGGCTTCGGGAAATGTACCCCGAGGCACTCGCCGCCCGCTATAAGCTGGAGCCCGATCCCGAGGCAAACGGCTTTGAGCTGCTCGAGCAGGCTGCAAAAAAACGCGGCTTTCTCGTGTCAAAGGGCGAATACGACATCGAACGCATGGCAAATACGCTGCTGGTCGAGTACCACGACGGAAAGCTCGGCAGGATAAGTCTGGAGAAACCGTGATGACTGAGCTGTGGGAGCTTGAAAACGAGATATACGACAGCGGCGTTGAGCTTATCTGCGGCGTTGACGAGGCAGGGCGCGGCCCACTCGCGGGGCCGGTGTACGCTGCGGCGGTCATTCTGCCGCGTGGGCTTGAGATAGAAGGTCTCAACGACTCAAAAAAGCTCACGGAGAAAAGGCGCGAAAAGCTGTTTGACACGATCTGCGCCGAGGCTTTAAGCTATGGCATAGCCTCTGCGGACGTTGAGGAGATCGAGCAGCTCAATATCTTAAACGCCGCGATGCTCGCCATGAACAGAGCAATAGCCAAGCTCAGCGTAAAACCGGCGCTCGCGCTCATTGACGGCAACCGTGATTCGGCGATAGCGATGGCCAGCCGCTGCATCGTAAAGGGCGACTCCAAATGCGCCGATATCGCCGCGGCCTCCATACTGGCAAAGGTCAGCCGTGACAGATATATGCTTCAAATGGCGGAAAAGTATCCCGAGTATCACTTTGAAAAGCACAAGGGCTACGGCACGAAGCTTCACTATGAGGCGCTGCGCGAATACGGCCCCTGCGAGATACACCGCCCGAGCTTTTTGAGGAAAATGCACTGATGGCAGAGGAAAAGCTCGGAGCCTTCGGCGAACGCAAGGCGGCAAACTATCTGCGCCTGCACGGGTACAGGATAGTCGATACGAACTGCCGCTACAGGCAGGGCGAAATTGATATAATCGCAAGAAAGCGCAATTACATAGTCTTTGTCGAGGTAAAGCTGCGGAAAAACAGCGCCTACGGCGAGGCACGCGAGTTCGTGACGGCGGCAAAGCAGCAGCGCGTCATCACGGCGGCGCAGCTCTGGCTCCAGTCGCACGAGAGCGAGCTTCAGCCGCGCTTTGACGTTATAGAGGTCTATGCCCCCGATGGCGTAAACTCCAAAAAGGTTACGATAAATCATATTGAAAACGCATTTTGATTGGAAAGGAGCCAGATTATGTTATACTTCAGCACCCGAAACTCCAAGGAAAAGGTCACTGCATCTCAGGCGATATCCCGCGGCCTTGCGCCCGACGGCGGCCTGTATGTCCCCGAAAGCCTGCCGCAGCTGAGCCTTGATGCTATAAAGGAGCTCGGCAAATGCGATTACCGCGAAAGAGCCTGCACCATAATGAAGCCCTTCCTTGATGAGTTCACGGAAGCTGAGCTCAAGGCTATGACCGCCCGCGCATACGGCGATAATTTTGACAGCGAGAGCGCAGCGCCCGTGCATTTTCTCGACGGCAGCACTGCGGTGCTCGAGCTGTGGCACGGCCCTACCTGCGCGTTTAAGGACATGGCGCTTCAGATGCTCCCGCACTTGCTGACAGCCTCGCTCAAAAAATGCGGCGAAAACAGAAAGGTCTGTATCCTCGTTGCCACGAGCGGAGACACCGGCAAGGCAGCTCTCGAGGGCTTTGCCGATGTTGAAAACACAAAGATACTCGTGTTTTATCCCCACAACGGAGTGTCCGACGTGCAGCAGCTCCAGATGATCACTCAGACTGGCAGCAACGTCAGCGTAGCTGCCGTAAGAGGCAACTTTGACGATGCGCAGACCGGCGTAAAGCAGATATTCGGCGACAAGGAGTTTTCCGCAGAGCTCAGCGAGAGAGGCTGGTTCCTCTCCTCGGCAAACTCCATAAACTGGGGCAGACTCCTGCCGCAGATAGTTTACTATTTCTCGGCCTACTGCGATTTCGCAAACTCCGGCCATGTAAATTACGGCGATACGGTCGATTTCGTCGTTCCCACCGGCAACTTCGGCAATATTCTGGCCTGCTGGTACGCAAAGAGCATGGGTCTGCCCGTCGGCAAGCTCATCTGCGCGTCAAACCAGAATAATGTCCTTGCCGATTTCTTTGCCCGCGGCGTGTACGACCGCAACAGAAAATTCTACACGACAATTTCTCCGTCCATGGACATACTCGTTTCCAGCAATCTGGAGCGTCTGCTGTACTGCATCTGCAAAAACGATGCAGAGGTCGCAGAATATATGTCGCAGCTTTCAAAAACGGGCAGCTATGAGGTATCCGATGCGATAAAGGCCGTCATAAACGAGCATTTTATCGGAGGCTACTGCTCGGATGAGGATACGATGGCGGCAATAAATAAGGTGTACACCGAAAACGGCTATCTTATGGATACGCACACCGGCGTTGCATACAAAAGGCTTGTCGACTACCGCAGGGAAACCGGCACCGCGGCTCCCGCGGTCGTCGTGTCCACCGCAAGCCCTTATAAGTTCTGCGACAGCGTTCTGAAGGCGCTCGGGCAGGGGAGCAACGCTTCCGGAACCGAGCTTATAGAAAAGCTCTCGGAAGTGACGAAAACGCCGGTCCCCAAGCCGCTTGCGGGACTCGATAAGCGCGAAAAGCGCTTTGAGCTCGTTGCGGACAAGCAGGATATGAAGGCCGTCGTTGCGGACTTCCTCAAATGATTATTAGTAATGGGGCTTACGCCCCATTCAGACTGTCAAAAAACCTATGCTACTGAGGAAAAACATCCGCGCAGCGGGGGAGCTCGAGGGGTAGCGAAGCGTCGGCGCGGGAGTGAATGACATGCCGGTGGCATGTCAGAGCCGCGCCGTGACCGAGCCGCAGCGAGAAAAGGCCCGCCTCGAGTTAGATAAACCGCCGTCGAAATCCTTGAAATTTCAAGGATTTC